>DEKJ01000034.1 GCA_002353825.1 Prevotella sp. UBA2725
ATCCGCTCCCTCAGCACCATCGTCGGCCTCGTCCGCCTGGTTTAGCCCCCTGCTGGCCTCAGCAGCCCCCGTTCTGTACGCAGCTGCTGTGCAGCGGCCCCTCGTACCTCCTTCTTCCCACTCGCGACCCCTCCTGTACCCCTCTTGCACCCCCTTCCCGGGGTGTTCCCCTCCCTATCCACCCCCTAAAACACCCGTAATCCCTCTGTTTACAGGCCTTTACGCTATATATAATAATGTGTATTTCAAAAAGGTGGGTGTCGTTGAGGGGGGGGCTATCGCCCAAAATTGGGGGTCGAACCAAAAAAATGCGTACTTTTACCCCCTCTCCATCCACCCCCTCATTTCCACTTTTTGAATTCCCAAACTTTCAAAGGTGAATTCCCAAACTGAATATCCAAATGAATTCCCAAATCTGAAATCACGACAAAATCGCCCCTTTCCCGCATCTTCCAACAACCCCCAAAAAAGGAGGCGCCAGCCTCAGCCAACACCTCCTTTTCTGTCATCTTCCAACGACTTTCCCACGCCTTTCCAACGCCATTCTCTAAGCCTTCCTCCACCTTTCTACCTCCACCAGCTCCCAACGTCTACAAAACACCCATAAAGCCGCCACAAACGCCCGTATTTACGCCATTTACAGCCTCATCGCCCATCTATATAGGCACAAAAAAAGACGGCCACACAGCCGCCTAAATCATCGCTTCCAAACCGTCTTCAAATCCGGTCGTTTCCACCGTCCCCCTCCTGGTAAACCAATCGTAAACCTCATGTAAACCAACCGCCCATCATCCAAGCCTCATCCAGCCCTCCACGTAAACCAAAATTAAACCCATGTAAACGTTTCGTTTTTTCCGCCTCTTCGACCTCAATCTCCCTAACCCTTTGTCTCTCAAATATTTCGCTCTCTTTTCGTCTCATCCACATTTATACGCTTCGTTCTGTGCCCCATATGAGCTCCTTCATCTTACGGTGCAGGTGAATGCGGCTGATGCCCACCTCCTCGGCCATCATGTCCACAGTGATATCGGAGTCGCTCAGGTGCTTGTTCAACACAGTCATGATACGGTCCAAAAGCTTGGCGTCAGGACTCTGCATCTCGACATCGTCGACCTTGCCGGTCTGCTCCGCCTGTCCCGAGTACTTCAACTTCAGTAAGCGGCGCGAGTCAAGCAGGTTGATGACGGTGCGACGCAGAATATCCATGTTGAAAGGCTTTGTGATGTATGCGTCAGCGCCCGTCTCCAGTCCCTCGAGCCGGTCTTCCTCCAGACTCTTGGCCGTAAGCAGAATGACGGGTATGCTGCTGGTATTGATGTTCTGCTTCACCCTGGCACAAAGAGCGTTGCCATCCATCTCCGGCATCATGACGTCTGAGATAACGAGGTCGGGAAGACTGCTGAGTATACACCGCAGTCCCTCCTTGCCGTCGTGACACATCTTTATATTATACGCATCTGACAGCTCATGACTGAGATAATGAAGGATCTCCTCATCATCCTCGACAATGACCACCAGTGGTTTCTGCAGTCTTTCTCCGCCAGTCTCAACCCCCGTCTTTTGCTCTTCCGATGTATCTGTCTCAAGGAGTTCCTTTTCCAGTTCCTCAGCAGTCTGGTGCTCTTCGGCTTTGTTATCTTCTTTCTCCCTGACGACCATCTCGTCGGGTTTAAGATGAGCGTTGCCCAGAGGGATGGATATCTCGAACTCTGCTCCAGGACCGTCCGTGTTGTTGCGTGCCTCTATAGATCCATAGTGCAGCTCCACAATAGACCGTGCCAGGTCGAGTCCTATGCCGGTACCCACCGTCTGATCCTGCGGAGACACCTGGTAGAAACGTTGGAAGATATTCTCCAGTTTGTCCTGGGGAATGCCGCAGCCGCTGTCCTTGATCTTAAGGTAGGCGTTGGCATCGTCGTGGTCAAGCGTAACACTGATAGTACCGCCCGAGGGCGTGAACTTGAAGGCATTTGACAAGACGTTGACTATGACCTTGTCGAAGTTTTCAGGATCGATCCATATAGGCAGCGAGTCGTCGTGGTGCACGAAGCTGAACCTGATATTCTTGGCCTTGGCCTGCTGTTCGAACATCCGGCAGGCGTCCTTCACCGTCTCCACATAGTCGGTCTGCCGCATCCTCATAGCCATCTTGCCCTGGTCTATCTTCCGCAGGTCCATCATCTGGTTGATGAGGTGCAGCACGCGCTCGGCATTACGCTTCATCAACTGGTATATGCCCTGTCTGTGAACATCCTTGTCCTCCTTGATAAGCGAGAGCAGCGGTGTGAGAATCAAGGTCATAGGAGTGCGGATGTCATGACTGATGTTGATAAAGAACTTTATCTTAGCCTCGCTCATCTCCTCGGCATGGATATGCTTTTGCAGTATGAGTTTCTCCTCCTCCTTACGCTTCATATGACGGATATACAACCATACCAGACCAATGAAGAAAAGGAAATAGATCACCTTGGCTGGCAGAGAGGCATACCATGCAGGGTTGACGACGACGGTGACCTCCTTCGCAGGCGTCTCCTGACCGCTGTTGACAGCTTTTACCCTGACGTGATAGGTTCCCGGAGCGACGTGGCTGAAAGGTATCTCGTTGGTTCCCGCAGGCAGCATCGTCCATCCTTCTTCATTGATGCTGTAGAGGTATCTTACGTTGCCGCTGTTGCCGTAGGTCAGCGTGGAGAGACGCAGACTGAAAGTATTGTTGTCATGGCTCAGCGAGAAATGGTCGGAAGCTGGAAGATCCCGGTTGCCGGTAGTCAGACCGATAACCTTCACAGTAGCTTTCCAGCGGTTCTCCCTGAGCCCTGTGGGATTGAACCAGGTGATGCCGCCTGTTCCGCCAGCCAGTATCGTGGCGCCGTCTGGGCTGGTGCTGATGGCACAGTCGGAGAACTCGTTGCTCTGCAGCCCGTCCTCGACGAAGTAGTTGTGTATGGCGCCCGTAGAGGGTGTCAGACACGCCAGTCCGTGATCTGTCCCGAACCATATGTCGCCGCGGGCATCCTCACAGATGCTGCTAATGGTGTTGTCGGGCATGCCTTCCCGACGCGTATATTTCTTCCTGAGCTTGCCGCCGATATAGCACCATGCCCCTTTCTCGGTACCCAGCCACACCCGCCCCTTGCTGTCAGCGAATATGGAATGCGGAAATATTCCGTAGTCGGCTATGTTTGCCCCAAGGACATCCGTCCAGCTCATCGTCGTCAGGTTAAGACAGCACAGTCCCACGGACGAGGCTATGTATATCTTCTTTTTGTCGCGCGACATTGTCAGTCGGCTGAGATAGTCGTTGGGGATGCTGTTCATCTTGTGGTCAACATCAGCCCCCTTTGCTTTTCTGTAGGCCTTCGTTCTGCCGTCGGTGCCGCGGCAGATGAGTCCCTGCCCCATTGTAGCGAGCCACATGTTGCCCCGGTAGTCCTCTGCCATATCGAAGACGCTGACGCCTTTTCCAAGATGAAGGTCAACGGCATGATAGCTGCCTGTGAGGGGATCTATCCATCCACAGCCGTCACCATAGGAGCCGGCCCATATCCTGCCATGGCTGTCCTGCCGCAACGCTATCGTTGTCGACGGCAAGTCCGTGAGGTGAGCCACCAGGTGCTGTCTGTCGTCCAGGTGGTAGATGCCGTCCTTGTCAGTCCCTATCCAGAAGTGCCCCCGGCTGTCTATCATGCACGCTGTGACACAGTTGCTGCCGATGACATTGCGGGAACCGAGGCGATAGCCTATATATCCGAAAGATGTCTGCACGCGGGTGCTGAGGAAAACGCCTTTCTGCATCAGCCCTATCCAGATGTTGCCCTGACGGTCCTCGATGAACCTGCTCACCTTGCTCTTCGAAAAGTCTATGTTGTAACTGTAAAAGACCTTCGGCGAGAGAACGCCACGCTGAGGATCATACTGCCATACGCCTCGTCCGTCGCATCCGATGAGCAATTCCCCTGCACGAGTGGCGAATACCGTGCTTATCGGCAGTCCCCGTGTCCCGGGGACGGGGCTCAGACTCCTGCCGTTGATACAGTAGATGCCATTGTGTGCCGTTGCAAGAAAGACGCAATGAGGGGTTTCAGCAATGTCCACCACGGTGCTGTTTTCCGGTATGGGCTTCCTGATCCATCGGCCGCCGGATGTCTGCTGGTAGACGCCGTTGCCCTCAGTGATGACCCACAGGCTGCCTTTTCTGTCTTCCACCAACTTCCTGACATACTGCATGGCACGCATGCTCTCGGGAAGTGACCTGAATGTGCCGTCCCTCTGCATCGCCATGATGCCATAGCCTGACGTCCCGGCAAGGATGCAGCCATTGCGCCGCTGTATGATACTCGTGACATAGGTTGTAACGGCATGGCCTTTGTAGTCATGTAAACTGACTCTCTCGAAGGTGAAGTCGTGGCATTGTATGATATTGCGGTTCGTTCCTAAATACACCGTGCCGTCCTTGGCCTCCGTCATGGTGTTGACATAGCTGCTGGCCAGGCTCTCATATTCCGGCATGTCGGCCTTGATGACCTTAAAGCGATAGCCGTCATAGATGTTCATGCCGTTGCGCGTAGCGATCCAGATGAAGCCCGCGCGGTCCTGCATGATGTCTGTGACGAAGGAGCTGGACAGTCCGTTGTCCGGCGTGAAGAGCATGCCGTATTGTGCTTTCGTCGTCATGCTGAACAACAAAAAAAGTAAGATGTAGAGGTATCTCATTTTTTAGGTTCTTGTTTACTTTTGCAAAAGTAATGCTTTTCTTCTTATTTCTATCCTGCAGAAGCACTTTTTCCATAAACTTTACCGATAGAACTGCAGATAAAAGCTTTGTGATATGCAACATAAAGTCTTTGTTACTCTGTCAAAAGCCCGGAACTCACTATTAACCTAATTTTGCAGCAGAACCTTTAAATTTATATTTCATGTCTAAAAACAAAAACTTATCACGATTTGGAAAGTCAGCTGTGCTCCTTTCCTTTCTAAGCCTTTCCTCTCTGGCTGCAACAGCACAGAGCATAGTCAAGGGTACGGTGAAAGACAGCAACGGTGAGCCTGTCATCGGTGCGACCATACGAGTTGCGGGCAGTAAAGGTGGAACGGTCACGGACCTGGACGGCAACTTCACCATCAATGCCTCTCCGCAAGCCACTCTTACCATATCCTATATAGGCTATGAGAACCAGACGGTAGCTCTAAGAGGGCGCAGCAGTGTGTCTGTGGTCATGAAGCAGGAGGACAGAACTCTTAACGATGTCGTTGTCATTGGCTATGGCGTTCAGAAGAAGAGCGACCTTACCGGTGCCGTGGCTTCAGTAAACGGTGACGACATCAAGAATCTGACGACGACTGATGCCGGTGCAGCTCTTCAGGGTAAGGTCACGGGTGTGCAGATAATCAACAGTGGCGCTCCCGGTGCAGGCGCCGAGATACGTGTGCGTGGCTACGGCTCCAACGGCAACAACTCTCCGTTGCTTATCGTCGATGGCCTGAAGGTGGACAACATTCAGTATCTCGACCCCTCGCTCATCAAGTCAGTAGAGGTACTGAAGGATGCTGCATCAGCAGCTATCTACGGTGCTGAAGCAGGTAACGGTGTGATCCTAATCACGACAAAGAGCGGAGCTAATAATCACGACAAGGCTCAGATAAGCTACACGCTGAAAGCTGCCAGTCAGTCCCTCGGCAAGCAGGCCGACCTCTTCGACGCTCCGGAATACATAGAGTATCACAAGTATCTCGGTGATCTCACCGACGAGGAACTGAAGTCGAAAGGATACAACGGACAGAACACCAACTGGTATGACGAAGTGTTCGGTAACAGCTGGAGTGTGGAGCACAACCTCACCGTACAGGGTGGCAACGACAAGGGACATCTGCTTGCTTCGCTTGGCATTGTCAACAACGACGGTATCGTAAAAGGCGACAAGGATGTCTACAAGCGATTTACCGCCCAGCTCAATGCCGACTACAAGTTCTATAAATGGCTTAGCGTCTCCAGCAACACGTCTGTAGAGAAATGGAGCACCAAAGCGCTGACCAACGGCTACGGCTCGTTCCTTAACTCTGTGGTTTCCATCGACCCTCTGACACCTGCCTACGTATACAGTGAGGACGACATGGGCATGAACATGAAAGACCAATGGAACATGCCCGGTCACGGATCGGTGCCTGTAGCCGTTCCACCGGCATACACCGACGCCAATCCCGTGTGGTATGGTACCTCCAAATACATTGAGGAGGCAACGGGTAACCCTTTGGCAAGACGTGACATGCAAGACGCCAAGAACGAAGGCATCTCTGTACGTGGATCACTTGTCGCCAACATCATGCCAGTAAGCTGGCTCACCTTCACCTCACGCTTGGGATACCGCATCTCCCAGGGTAACTCGCACAGTTATGAGTATCCGTTCTGGCTCTCGTCAATGGCTCAGAACACCAACTATTCTATCTCCGCCAACACCAATGCGGGTCTCTACTATCAGTGGGAGAACTTTGCCAACTTCAACAAGAGCTTTGGCAAGCATAACGTAGGAGCCATGGTCGGTATGTCGTTCACCAAGAACCACTGGGACAACACCAGTGCTTCATCAGAGGACACGCAGCAGATCCTCGAAGGCGATGCAGCGCCTAACTATCGCTTCATCGACTTCCTCAATGCCAACGGCAAGAAGCACCTGCAGGCCAGCAACCAGCCGGGCGATGCCACTCAGCTGTCCTATTTCGGCCGCCTGTCTTACAACTATGACGAGCGTTACATGTTCCAGTTCAACATTCGCCGGGATGCGTTCGACTCTTCCAAGCTCTCCAAGAACAAGCGCTGGGGCACATTCCCCTCTGTCTCTCTCGGATGGGCCGTCAGCAATGAGAAATTCTTCAAGGATGCCATCAGCCGTGATGCCGTGTCCTTCATGAAGCTCCGCGCTTCCTGGGGCCGTAACGGTAATGTCAACATCCTCAGCGGATACAAGTATGCTGCAACGATTGCTTTCGGCGGATACTACAACTTCTCTGACGAAGCCACTACCTGTGCCTTCCCTACAGCTCTTGCCAACCCCGACCTTACATGGGAGACAGCAGAGCAGTATGACCTTGGCCTTGATGCACGCTTCCTCAACGACCGTCTGACTTTCGGCCTCGACTGGTATCGCAAGATGACAAGAGACCTGCTCATCAACATCCAGCCGTATCCGGAGATTGGATTCAGTACGGCTACCGTCAATTCGGGTGAGATCCTCAATACAGGTTTCGACATCGAGTTAGGTTGGAAAGACCATATCGGCGACCTTAAGTACAGCGTCAGCTCCAACTTCTCCACGCTGAAGAATGAGGTCAAGAAGGTCAACGACCTCCTGCCGCGTTACGATGAGGTAGGAATCAATGGATTCAACAACAAGCTCACTCCGTCTTTCGAAGCCGGGCACCCGATGTGGTACTTCCGCGGATTCAAGTATGCCGGTGTAGACTCAGAGACAGGCAAGGCATTGTACTACGACAAGAACGGAGAGATCACCGATTCACCTAAGGATGACGACAAGCAGGATCTCGGCTCGGCCATTCCTAAGTTCACCTATGGCATCACGCTGAACCTTGAATACAAAGGCTTCGACTTCACGGTCTTCGGTACTGGTGCCGCAGGCAACAAGATCTACAACCTCATGGTCTCAGCCGACCGTCCACGTATCAATGGCATTGATACCTACTGGAAAGACTCTTGGAAGCAGGCCGGTGACAACGCCAAATACCCTGACATGAAGAAGGTATCAACCGACTGGACATTCTTCAGCTCTGATGCTGCCATCTTCAACGGTTCCTACTTCAAGTTTAAGCAGATAGAGCTCGGCTACACGTTGCCGTCAAGCCTGACGAAGAAGTTCCTTGTTAGTGCACTGCGCTTCTCGGTCTCTCTCGACGACTTCTTCACCATCACGAGCTATCCGGGTGCTGACCCTGAGACATCGTCTCTCAACAGTGGCGTATCCCGTGGCTTTGACAACGGCAACTATCCTACATCAAAGAAGATCGTCTTTGGCGTAAACGTTACATTCTAATGATTTAAAACGACACAAAAATGAACAAACATATTATTCCGATGTTGGCACTCTTGGCAGGCGTCACGGCTTTCTCATCCTGTGCTGACCAACTTGATATAGAGCAGAAAGGAACGAAGACTACCGATTCGTTCTATAAGAATGATGCTGACTGCGAGAAGGCGCTGGCCTACGCATACGAAGGCTTCATGGTCAATACCGTCGGCAGGACCACAGCCCAGGGAGGACCGGGCATCTATACACCGGCAAAGGTCCTGGCCAACCACCCGGGCGACGATGTTCTCTATGCCAGCGGCAACTATGGAGACCACGAATTCGGCGGTGCCATCGATCAGTTCCGGTATGAGAGTAACCCCGAGGCCATCAACTTCCATTACAGAGGCTTATACCTCTCAGTCTATTCCGACAATCTCGTTCTCGACCATTTCAAGGATCCTCAGACGGCTTACCAGAAGCAGGCTGTGGCTGAAGCCCGCGTCCTGCGCGCCTACAACTATTTCCTCCTTGCCTGCTATTGGGGCCAGCCGCCTTTCGTCGACCACGTGCTTAACGCCAGCGACATCCCTACCAACAGCGACATGACCCAGGAGCAGTATTATGAATGGGTAGCCAAGGAATGCCAGGACGCTGAGCCTGACCTTATTGAGCGTAAGAGCACTGCCGACAAGGAAGGCGCTTACCGCGTCACTAAAGGTTTCGCCCACGCGCTTGCCGGTAAGGCGCTGCTCTTCGCCAAGAAATACGACGAGGCAAAGGCTGAGTTCAAGAAGGTCATCGACTCCGGCAAATATGCGCTGGTGCCGGGTGACCAGTTCCTCGACATGTTCCATGTAGAGGGTGACGGCAATCCGGAGAAGATCTTCGAGCTTAACCTCTATTACAATGCGGCAGCCGGAGCATGGAGCACAGGCAGCGGCCTCGGATACATGAACCACAGTACCTGGATGGAAGCCAACGCCTTCAACTGGCGTGCCGGCAACTTCGTTACCAATCCGGCCCGTGTCTACACGGGTATCGACGGTTGGGGGTCTATCGGCATCCCTGAGTGGTACGGCGAAGAGTTCCATGAGAATGACGGCGACTCCTATCGGTTCAAAGCAACGATGTTGCCCATTGATGACGTCATCTATCACAAGACCGGCATCAAGGGCATGGATTATGCCAATGACGAGCTGAACAAGATGTCGCCCGAGGAACTGGAAAAGTCGGATAAAGTAGGAATCAACAACGTCACGCAGGGCCTCTACGGTGAGAGCTTCTATCTGCCCTTCAAGATGCTGATACGTGCTAACGATACTAATGACGGCGGCAGGACCGGTGACAACCAGCGTATGAACAACATCATCGTCATGCGTTATGCCGAGGTTCTTCTCGACTACGCTGAGTGCTGCCTGCAGACGGGCGACAATGCCGAGGCCAAGAAATACATCAACATGATCCAGAGGCGTGCGGGATCAAAGACCATCAGCGACAACGTCGACATGGAGGTCCTGAAGAGGGAGAAGTCATACGAGATGTGGTTCGAAGGCTGCCGCTTCCAGGACATCCTCCGGTGGAATGATGCCAAAGGCATGGCCCGCCTGAAGGAAGCCGGCAAGCAGGTGCCCCACCTCTTCGACAAGATGTTCCGCGCACCGAAAGCTACTGACGAGAATATCGTATGGGAGCATGGCACCGAGGCCAACAGCAGATTCTACATCACGCACACGCATGAAGCTGTGGATGCAGGCTTTACGGTAGGCTTTCAGGAGAAGAACCGTCTGTTCCCCTATCCTTCTTCCGTCGTGGAGATGAATCCGAATATCAAGCAGAATACAGGGTATTAGTTCATCATACATGTTTTCAGGTATTTATATTATGAGGCGATGGGCTCTCGCGACCGCCCTGCTTATGGCAGGGCTGGCCGGAAGGGCCCAAAACCCTATTATCAGCAGCCAGTTTACTGCTGATCCGACAGCGAGAGTCTTCAACGATAAGGTTTATCTCTACCCTTCTCATGACATTCCCAGTCCTATAGAGAAACTAAAAGATTGGTTCTGCATGGCTGACTACCATGTATTCTCATCATCCGATCTGACCAACTGGGAGGACCATGGCGTCATCGTCACACAGAACAAAGTGCCATGGGTAGAGAAGGACTCGTATACGATGTGGGCACCTGACTGTGTGGAAAAGAACGGGACTTATTACTTCTATTTCCCAGCGCAACCGAAAGGTCAGAAAGGCTTTGCCGTAGGAGTAGCCATAGCCAATGACCCAGCAGGTCCTTTTCACCCTATGGACAAGCCTATCGATGGCGTTCATGGGATAGACCCTTGTGTGCTGATTGACGATGACGGCAGGGCATATATCTATTCTGTTGGTCCGGAATGCCTCGTAGGGGCGCCCTTAAAAGAAAATATGGTGCAGCTTGCCGATACCATGAGGCGTATGGAAGGCCTTCCCGATGGTTTCAAGGAGGGACCTTTCGCCTTCAAGAGAGAAGGCATGTACTACCTTACCTTCCCTTGGGTGAGGAAGAAAGACGGCACCGAGACTTTGGCCTACGCCATGAGCAGCAACCCCTTGGGTCCTTGGACGTTTAAGGGTATCATCATGGCCGAGCACAGAAACAGCTGCTGGACGATCCACCACTCCATCGTCAGATACCACGGACAGTGGTACCTCTTCTATCATCACAACGATTACTCCCCGAAGTTTGACAAGAACCGGTCGGTATGCATCGATTCCCTTTTCTTCAATGCCGACGGCACCATCCGGGAGGTCAGGCCGACACTAAGGGGCGTTGGCATCACGAAAGCCTCGTCAAGAATACAGATTGACCGTTACAGTGACATTCATGATGCAGCAATAAGCTATCTTAATAACGATAATCCTTTTGAAGGCTGGCAGACCGTGTTTCATAAGAGAGGTGCCTGGGTGAGGTACAACAGGGTAGACTTTGGAACAGGAGTGACAGGCTGCACGCTGAGAATAAGGAACAACAGGCCTTGCCAGGTAATAATCAGGGCTGACGGTAAGATCGTAGCCAGAGTCAAGGTCGGAGCAAACATCTCCTTTACCACTGTAAGCGGCAAGGCAGACACAAATTGTCAAGGAGTTCATGACCTGACAGTAGAGCCGGCCTCAGATGGTGAGGTAGCGATCGACTGGATAAGATTCAGTTCAGATAATTCCAAATTAAATCTGAGACAACACTAAGGTGATCGAACGACTGCTAACGGAACTGCCTGTGAGCTAAGTAAGGAGCTCACAGGCAGTTCTTTTTATGATAGGCTCTTCATTTATCATCGCTGCTTAGATCCTTCAGCAGATCAGCGAAGTATATGTAATCGGCAACACCGGCTATTGTGCACTCGTTCTGCCCCCAGAAGAAAGGCCAGTCGTCCTTGTTCTCTGCGAAATCTGGCTGAAGAAGCAGCAGGCCCGGCACCACGCCTCCTGCAATGAAAGAGAAATCAGCCCGGTTGCTGGCATACGAGCGTTCCTTAGGCCTGACACCGACTCCCATGACAAACGAGAGGTTGGAATATGGATGGCAGCCAAAGAGAAAGTTCGCAGTCTTGTAGACATCCTCCTTGCTGACAACAGTCGGAAAATACTTGTGCAGCCAGTATGCCGTGATGCCCTGGCGGACAACCATGCCGCTTGAGCCCCATCCCCCTCCATAAGCCATTACACCATAGGGGTTGTTCTTCTCCAGGGAGTCGAGACCGGCCTTGAACTCTATGGCTGCCGCCTCAATATGCTTCATCATCTTTTTGTCAAGGTAAGGCAGGGCTTCGACGGCAGTTGTCAGGGCAAGTGCCATGCTGTGATCGTCAAGTGTTGAAATGGAAGTCTTGACTGACCTCAGGAATTCTTTATTGCCGGTCGCCTTATAGAGCTTCAGCGCAGCTTCCAACTTTGCTCCGCTCATGAAGCGACTCATCCTGTCGTCTTTCGATGGAGCGCCACTGTCTCTCTGCCATAGCATCTCTGCAGCATTGAGACAACGGCGGGCAAGACTGTCGCGACAGCCCTTCAAGGCCTGGGACGCGGAAGCCAATGCGGCTATGGTGCTCATCTCGAGCATGGGATTGGTGTCTGTAAACAGCCATCGCTCGTCACCGGTCATCGGCTGGTTGTCGGTGATGCTGCAGACATCACCCAGCCGGTTGTATTGATAGAGGTACCGTGGATTGATGCCGCGGCATGAGTGACCGGTCTTCTCAACCATGTTCACCACCGGCAGCACACCATGCTCTATCTGCTGCAGCAAGTCAGGCGTGCCGTCAGGACGATGCATGACGACGAGACGCTTGTCCTGATTAACATAGGTCTCATCGCGCATCGGCCTGAATGTCTCCCAGGCATTGGCAAGGGACAGCAGTGCTGAGCAATGGCTGTTGGTCTCAATGTCAAAGTCGCCCGCATCAAACCATCCCCCATGATCAAATCCCGGAATAAACTCCATGGACTTATAGGGAGAGTCTATCTTGCCCTGGGCATAATTGTCAAAATGAGTAGTGTTCTCGGGAGCCTGTCGCACGTCATCAAGATATGGCGCTCCATGCCATACTCTATACCCCTCGCGCACCATCATGTGGTCCATCTGTACGGGAAGCCAGACATCCGTGGAGGCAACCCCTATTCTATCGTATACATCCTGGCTTATCGGGAAGGCATTGGTTGTCTGGTCATCATATTTGATGAAATACAACCCGGGTGTTGCAACAGAGGAGAAATCCGCTGTGACGTAGTGATAGCGCAAATAATTGCCCCACTCTGTCACGTCCATTGTCTTGGCAACCTCATGCCCCCCGTCCTTGGATATCCTGTAAAGCGTAGCCGTAGGCTTCGCAGTGTCCTCTGCGTCAAGCTCAATGACGGCCGTCTTCTTCTGACCGGGCAAATAGCCTACTTGAGAGAATCCTATATTCGGCCTACGCATCCACCCGGCTTTAGCCTTTGGCTCGACATACCACTCGAGAACCTTGCCGGTTGCACCCGCAGGCAGCAAGGACCTTACGACGAACCACCCGTTCTGAGCTATGATACGTCCGTCATATAACAATAATGTGGAATCACTTCTTACGATACACATCTGTCTCTCGTCTTCGGGAGCCATGACCAGCTCGTGGGCTGCAGCCAGAGGCTTTGGAATGATGAAGTCGGAGAAGCCGCGGTTGTCAATGGTAGAGGATCCTCCAACCTGCGTTACTTTCTCTGAGTCCGGCCTCGTCCCGGTGTCGCTGAAAGGGTAGCGGGGAAAATAGGAAGGCTTGCCGTCGGCAAGATAGGTCTTATTCCAATATGCTGAAGGAAGGAACTCGAGATTGAACCCTGCCTTGCCCTCGAGGATCTTTGGAACAGGCTTGTCCAGAATAACGCTGATACGTATACCCTGGCCCTGAGGCATGACGTTGATGGTTGACTCGAAATCATATTCATCATACCGCACCCTGACACTTATCTCACTTGTCGTTTTATTGACTTTGCGACTCAGCATCTCGGGAACAAGGTCCCATTGCTCCGGTGTGGGGTTGAGACGTACTCCGCCGTTGGTGATTGTCATTACATCGTGATGGACAATGTCAATGCCAGAGCGCTTCTCATCATAGAATATGGCACTGAACGGGTTGCTGTAGACCATGACATCCACACCCTGCCTGTGAAGATAGCCTTTGTCAGTGAGGCGGAGAGACTGGGCTGTGCAAGGGCCTGGCACGGTCAGGCATACAGACAAGGCAAGTACTTGAAAGGGACTCATTCTCATTTCTGTTGTTTTTAGGAGTTTATCTTCTGGAGCATTACTCAATGCTTGTTGCAAAGTTACGAAAAACCGGCATTCCCGCTTTTCCATGATGTAGCAATAGCATTTCTGTTTGTAACAAAGCCCAGAAAAGCCTGTTCAATACCAGTCTCAGGCAGATACGGCGCGAGAGAAACCATGTCAGCGTCGGATCCGTCCGTCGAAAGGGAGCATAAACAGAAGGCAAGCTGGATGAAAGAGACAAATCAAAATACTTTGGATACTTATTGTAAGGACATTCACGGTATAATCATGTAACTTTGCATATATGAAAACGATAACATCAATCAAGATTTTATTATGAGACATTTCTTATTACTGTTTCTTGCGCTGTTCCTCTTGGCAGGAGAGAGCTATGCACACAGACACAATGGTGAGACGGTCCTCTCACCTGTCGTAAGCACCCACTATGGTAAGATTCAGGGACTCGTGATAGCCCAGGGCCGTCTGGTGCAGTTCCGCGGTATTCCCTATGCGCAGGCGCCTGTAGGCAGCAGGAGATGGAAAAGGCCACTGCCGCCGAAAGCATGGAACGATACGCTGAAAGCCGTCACATGGCCGGACATCGCTCTCCAGACGGATCAGGACAAGGGCTCGTTCTACGAGAAGGAGTTCTTCCGTTTTGGCATGCCGAGGAGCTCAGAGAACTGCCTCTTCATAAATATCACCATGCCCCGGAAGGCGCTGGCACACAATAAGGCTCTCCCCGTCTGCGTCTGGTATCATGGCGGTGCCTATCAGAACGGTTACAGCTATGAGATAGAGATGGATCCTACGGAGTGGGCTCGGCGAGGCATCATCTTTGTCAGCGTGGGCTACCGCATGGGTATCACGGGCTTCCTCTGCCATCCTGAGCTTGACAAGGAGGTCAGCGACCACAGCAGCGGCAACTACGGCACCTACGACCAGGTGATGGCCCTCAGGTGGGTTCATGACAACATCGCTTCTTTCGGCGGCGATCCTTTAAGGATCACCATTATGGGTCAGAGCGCTGGGGGCGGCAGCGTCAAGAATCTTTGTGCCTCTCCTCTGTCCCGCGGCCTGATAGCAGGGGCTATCATACAGAGTGCCGGAGGGCTAGGCAACTTTCTTTCGGGTAATGATCCGGCTGACTACATGCGGTCCGCAGGCAAGATGCTCATGGACTCTATAGGTCTGACGACGCTGAAGAAAATGCGGGATGCAGACATGGAGACCGTACGTGACCCGTGGACCATGACCCGCCGGCACGGTATCAACACCATGCGCGTCTTCGCCCCTCACACAGGCGGTGACCTCCTGCCTGAGAGCTTCGATGACGCCGTGCTGGACAACAGTGTTGCCGACGTGCCATATCTGATAGGATATACTGCCGACGACATGATGCCCATGGACGGGGCCATCAACCGCCTGGCCTCTGCAAGAGACTCTCTCGGCAGCAAGCCTGTATACTCCTACAAGTTCTGCCGACGGCTGCCAGGTGACGATGCCGGAGCTTTTCACTCCTCAGAGTTATGGTACACCTTTGGGAGCCTGAAGCACTGCTGGCGTCCGTTCACAAAAGAAGACTATGAGCTGAGCGACCGCATGCTTGGATACTGGACTAACTTCGTGAAATACGGGAATCCCAACAAGAGTCAGGGATCATGGAGGCCCAATACATCAAAAGATCACTATTTCCAGATTCTGGATATTGCCAAAGGAGGTAACCCAAAGTAGAACTTCAATAAGGCTTTTGGCTTTTGTGAATATCTTGGCTGTCCGCTATGCGGGCGGCCAAGAGGGACCGCCCCCGCACTATCACCCTTTTCAGATCCTCATGACATAATATTATTTAGTTGTTATGTCAGAAGCTGCGCTGCTAAAAGAAAATATTAAGTCTATGCAGATTCGTTATGTTCATCCGGTACTCGTACACATTTACAGCACAGTTGGGATAATGAACCTTACCACCATTAAGCGGTAACGCAACTTCTCTACTACCTGTCTCCATAACGATTGATTTCAATGGTTGGTTGAGACGCAGGACCAGGGTGCTTCCAGAAACAGAAGGGGTGATTGAAGCCTTAGTTAGCCGGCCCCTGCTCCAACGCATGTCAACCTTGTATCCGCCTCTGGCGCGTAGTCCTCTCACCTGTCCGTCCTGCCAGGCTGCAGGGAGCGCGGGAAGGAGATGGACGGCTCCGTCATGGCTTTGAAGCAGGAGTTCTGCCACGCCGGCAGTGAATCCGAAGTTGCCGTCAATCTGGAAAGGCGGATGAGCATCGAAAAGATTAGGGTAGATACGCCCGTTGGGATATTCTTTTGCAAGGGAATCGCAAGGCAACAGATTCAGCATGTTGTTGATGATAGACAGGGCATGATTGCCGTCAAGCATCCTTGCCCAGAAGTTGATCTTCCATCCGAGGCTCCATCCGGTAGCCATATCCCCACGCTGCAGGAGCGTGGTACGCGCACCTTTGAAAAGGTCGGGCGTACGGAACGGTGATATCTGATTGCCCGGATAAAGTCCGTAGAGATGTGAGATGTGCCGGTGCTGATCCTTCGGATCATCACCATCTTGGAGCCACTCCTGCAGTTGCCCGTAGCGTCCTGTCTTCATAGGAGGAATGAGCTGGAGGTCGTGCGCTACCTCCTTTCGGAAGACTGTATCGGTGTCGAGGATCTGCGAGGCCTGCAAGGCAGCAGAAAGCGCGTCACGCGCTATCTGGTTATCCATCGTGCACGCAGCGGTCACGGATGTGTGCTTGCCTACGGGACCGTGCTCGGGACTGACGGAAGGAGAGATGATAAACGAGGAAGCCTTAGGATTGGCGTTCGTGGCATAGTCCATCAGGAACCTGGCAGCCCCTTTGATAACAGGGTACCATTGACGCAGGAAGTTTTTGTCCAGCGTGAAGAGATAATGCTGCCACAGATGCGTGGTCAGCCATGCCCCGCCATTAGGATACATCCCCCAGTAGGCCCCGTCAACAGGACCCGTAACCCGCCATATGTCGGTGTTGTGATGAGCCACGAAGCCACGACACCCATACATCACCTGTGCCGTGCGGTGACCCGTGATGCTGAGATCGCGGATCAAAGAGAAAAGCGGTGGCAGGGTAGTCGGGAGAGCGGTCACCTCTGCGGGCCAATAGTTCATCTCAGAGTTGATGTTGATTGTATATTTGCTGTCCCATGGCGCATAAAGCTCCTTGTTCCAAATGCCCTGAAGGTTTGCAGCCTGGCCTCCCGGCTCTGAGGAGGAGAGAAGCAGATAGCGCCCATACTGGAACATCAGAGTGACGAGGCGGGGATCATGACTGCGCCTGTATTGAATAAGAAGAGAGTCTGTAGGGATAGAAATCGGCCGGTCGTCTCCTAAGAACAGATCTACAGAATGAAACAATCGGCTGAAGTTACCGGTATGTCTTTTAAGTTGTTGATTGTAACTGCTTTCTATCGCCGTTCGCAGCAAGCTGTCGGCTTTAGCTTCGGCATTGCCGCTGATGTCATGATAGTTAACGAAATTGGTGGCAGCTGTCATGTAGATGGTCGCTTCGGTAGCGTTTCTGATGTCTAATCCTTGCTTGTCGGCTTGTTGTTTTCCGTCTGTCCTCACAGCCACTCTGCAAACGGCCCGGAGCCCGCCCTTCACACCTTCCTGGTCTGGTCCCTGACAGGTCATTGACAGCTCCCCGTCTTTAGCACTTGTCTGATGTGCCAATACCGAGGTCAAAGAGACAGAGAAATTAAGTGCATGGGACTTCGATGCCTTCAGATGGACAGCCATGAAACGGCTGTCAAAAGAGGTGAAGACTGTGCGCTGAATCTTTACTCCATTGACCGTGAATGACGTTACATTGAGTGCGTCGTCCAAAGACAGCCACCGTCTGTAGTCGGTTGCCTGTCGTGCCTGAGGCATGTTGATAACCAATGAGCCGAGCGGCAAAAAGCGCATGCCGTTCTTTCCCGAGAAGAAATTGCGGTTGATGACCCCTTCAGCCTGGTCTTCCTTGCCACTGGCAATCAGTTGCCTTACCCATTGCAAGGAGTCCTTGGCACGTGGCATATCGTTGTTGTAGGGAGATCCCGACCAGAAAGTTGTCTCGTTGAGGTCTATCTGTTCCCGGTCGGTGCCACCATAGACCATACCACCGATGAAGCCGTTGCCGACGGGCAAGGCCTCCCACCAGTTGCGGGCGGGGTGCCGATACCATAATCTGAGCTCTGCATTGAAGCTCTTTGTCAATCTGGATGTCTTGCCCATGACCGAGCTCATGCTCATGATCAGCAAGGCAAGGACCAGAAAGCGTCTGGATTTATCTATTTTAATCATATATATTGCTCCGTAATTTCTGTCAATGGATATAGCCCCAGGTAGCAACTGTGCTTACCTGGGGCTTACAAAGCTGCCTTCCTTCGGGAGACCCAACCGGCACGAATCCGGAAGGCACGAATATTTTTGCTTTAAACCTTATCTCTAATACGCAATCACATTCACCGAGTAAGGCGCTAATGTCATTTTAAACGTCTTGCCCGTCTTCAGCTTACTCGTTGACGGTACGATGTTACGCGGATGGTCAATGCTGTTGGTGTCTTCAGGCTTGGCCGACTTCAGTACGGTCCACATGCCTTTGCTGCCCGTCTTTGCTCCGGCATTGTTGACCGTCACTGTCACTGAGGTAGCACCGCCATTGACAAGTTTCAGATAGACCTTGCCGGTCTTGGCATCACGGGTAGCAGAATAATAGAGCTGATCCATCTTCGTACCCTTGACATCCATCTTGGGCACACCATTGACCTCGACAGGTATGATCCTGTCACCCACATTGCCTGCAAACATACACTGGGCATAGTAAGACGGGGAGCCATAGGCATTGAGGGCATCGTATCCGATAAGGTCACTCTTCCACTGCATGCCGTGAGGGTTGACATTGACGAAGAGCGGAGCATAACAGTGAGCCACGACGATGTCGGAGTTGCGCTCCATGCCCGCCATCCACGCAGCGTCTCCGAGCGCCGCATTCATGTTTGTCGTCGGCTCTCCCTCACGCGAGGCCCACTCGCCACAGAAGATCTTCGGACCCTTGCGGTCGTAACTGTCATACTGGTGGAAGGCGCGGTACATGTCGGCCGTTGAGCGGTAATAGTGCTCATCGATGATGTCATATCTGACGCCTTCCACACCCGTTGCCTTGGCATCGTCCGCCATCCGCTTGGCATCAACGGTAGAGATGAGCTGCAGCTGCGGATACTTCGCCTTGATGGCCTCGTAGAACTTTTTGAAACGTCCAGGATAGCTCGCTGAGTTGTCGAAGAAGTCCTCGTTGCCGATCTCGACATAATGGAGCGGGAACGGTGCGGGATGACCATCCTTTACGCGCTGTGCACCCCACTTGGTCTCGGGATCGCCGATGACATACTCGATCTCGTCCAGGGCATCGCGCACGAAGCCGTCGACATAGTCGCCCGGGACATAGTCGCCGTTGAGCGTGTAACCGGCAAAGACGGCGAGCAACGGCTCAGCGCCCACATCCTCTGTCCACTCGAGGAACTCGAGGAGTCCCATGCCGTCGGTACTGGGATAGCCCCACGGGCTCATGTGGCCCGGCCGCTCATCAGGATCACCTATGGTACGCTTCCAGTCGAAGCGGTTGCGGAAGTCGTTGCCCTCAACATAATTGCCGCCGGGGAACCGCAGGAACTTCGGATGCATGGCCCGCATCATCGTCATCAGGTCACGCCGCAGTCCGTTGGGCCGGTTGTTGAACGTCTCGGGGAAGAGCGTGGCACGTGTCAGCCAGTACTTTCCGCCCTCATCCGCCGTGATGCAGAACTTCGTATCCTTTGTCGCCTTGACCGAAGCAGGGGCAGAAAGCGAGAAAGCATACCGGCTCCATGTCTTTCCGATACCTGTGACCCGGGTACTGGCATAGACGGTCTTGCCATCCGTGCTGATGAGCGAGACCGTGAAAGAAGCAGGGGTACTGCCGTCAGTCTTGGCATAGAAAGCACCGTTGTAGTGTTCGTTCGGACGCACGGGAAAGCCCCAGTAACCGTCATTGAGGAGCCGGGATCCCCGGGCTGCCTCCCACCGCAGTGACTTGGGATTGGCGCGGTTGATGCCGTCGCTCTGCTCGATGGCGATCTTACTGGCGCCGGTGTCGGCGAGAGTCCAGAACTTCGGTCCGCCACTCTTCCACGGAGTCCAGGGGTTGGGCTGCTGTCCGTTCCGGTCTTCCTTGAAGGATGTGTTGCGGATGAGCTGTGCATAGAGTCCGCCCTCATAGGAATAGTTGATCTCCTCGGTCATCAGTCCATAAAGCGTCGGACTGACTGTTTTGTCGGCCTCGTCAAGATGCAGGGTAAATGTTGTCTGGGCAGGAAGCAGTGTGCTCAGTGCCAGACTCATCCCTAAGGCCATTGTTCGTAAATTGCTTTTCATGGTTAACACAATTAAAGTGATGCCGCAAAATTAGGAAGAATATACCTAAAACACGTTAGTGTTTGTATCATTTGAACTTGTAATAAGTTGCATACTCCGTGATAAACCATTGTAAGGCATGCAAAAGATACAAATGAAAAGTTCTTTGATACATTTAGATAAATCTGAGACCAGTTAATACAATATCTTTGCAATGTCAATAATAACAATCAATATGAACAAGACATTATTATTTATCTTCTCGGCAATATTCTTTGCCACTAACGCCTGTGGACAGGTAAAGGAAGACTTCCAGCCAAGTGAACTGAACCAACCCGGGCAGCTGTATCCCATGGTCAACTCTCAAGGCTATGCCCGTTTTCGTATCAAGGCCCCTGGGGCTTCTTCTGTCAAGGTTACCCTGGGATTAGGTGGCAGTGGCGGCACCGAACTGACCAAAGACGCAGAAGGAGTGTGGACTGGTACGACAGCCGGCCCAATGGACAAAGGGTTCCATTATTACCACATGATCATTGATGGTGCGGTGGTCAACGATCCCGGCACCAACAACTTCTATGGCTCCTGTCGTTGGGAGAGCGGTATTGAGATACCAGCTCCTGACGCAGACTTCTTTGCATTGAAGAATGTGCCTCACGGCAATGTCCAACAGGTGATCTTCCACTCGTCCGGCGCTCAAATGGAGAAGGCTGCCTTTGTCTATACACCGCCAACGTATGGCAAAGACAACAAGCGTTACCCCGTGCTCTATCTCCAACACGGATGGGGTGAGAATGAGACAGCATGGTGGCGGCAGGGGCATGTCGGACTCATCATGGACAATCTTATCGCTGCAGGAAAGGTCAAGCCTTTTATTATCGTGATGACCTACGGCATGACAAACGATGTCAAATGGGGCCACATCAAGGAGTTCGATGCCAAAGCCTTTGAGAAAGTGCTCGTCAGTGAGCTCATTCCTTTTATCGACAGCCATTTCCGCACGCTTGCCGACCGTAGCCATCGTGCGCTTGCCGGGTTGTCGATGGGGGGCGTGGAGACGCGGCTCATCAGTATGCGGCAGCCACAGGTGTTCAGTGCCTATGGTGTGCTGAGTGGGGGAACCTTTACACCTGATGAATGGAAAGGCAAAGAAAAACCGCAACTTCTCTTCGAGAGCTGCGGCAGCAAGGAATATCCGAAAGAAGTAGAGGCATCGGTCCAGTCATTGAAAACAGCCGGCTACAATGCGCATTCTTTTGTCTCAGACGGTACGGCCCATGAATTTCTGACCTGGCGCCGTAGTTTCTATCACCTGGCACAGTTACTGTTCAGATGGTAGAAACGGAATTTTCTGTGCAAAGTCTTTGCCTTTACTGTGGGCAGACCTCAATTTCCTCCAGTACGATACCGGGATCAAGCGGGCGGAAGACGATGCGGTGGGAGCCCTGTGCAGAAGGAGACAACGGGAGGGTGATGGTCTTCTTCACGATGCGCCGTGCCACGGTCGGATAATAGATGCTGTAGATGTTCTCCGGCTTCTCATTCAAGAGTGCATTGAAGTTAATAGTTCTGCCAGCGCCATCGAGCAGCACCTCATAGCGCAGCCCACCCTGATTGAGGAAGTCGAGCGTGGAGCGCGTCGTGACCGTCACCTCCAGGGAGTCGGCATCACTGAGTCCACGGAAGCGATACTCCAGCGCTCCACCTCTCACCGATGCTGTCGTCGGCCGCAGCGTCATGGCTCCGTCACCCGGTCCCATGTAAGGGATATACACCCAGTGAGCAGCCTGTCCCTCCGTCTTGCTGAAATATTGTTCCGGCTCAATGGTGAGCTCGTTGTCTTTTGCTTCAAGGATCCTCCCACCTTCCCGCTGTGCCACGCTATAGAGCTTAGGCAGCATGTCATGCGGGAAGTTATCACTCCACGACGTGTAACCGATATGCTTCTGGATCATCATCCCATTCCATTTGCCCCCGGCTATCGAGTGGTTGTAAGCCGCACAGAGCAGCGAGTCGCGCCTGAAGTCGGTGCGGCACCGCTCTGCCCACTCGTTGGCCTTCGGATCATGCTGCTCATAAAGCGCATGGTTCATAGCTTGGGAGTAATACATGTCGTAGAGATTCGCCATTGCCTGGACGGGGAACAGAATGAGCTCTTGGTAAGCATCCCGGTATGCCTCCGGGAACGACGCGTATTGTCTGAGGGCATCGCGCTCCAGGTCAGCATAAAGACTGTTCACGCGCTCCCATTCTCCATCCTTGAGGTTGAACGTGTGAGCATCGAGCATCTCCGCCGTGCATCGTCCCGCATATTTGCACTGGAGGTTGAGAATCCGCGCAGCCTCCGTAGCCTGCGCCTCTCCAAACTGTGTGGCACAGAACGCACGCGTATGGTCGAGGAGATTGGAAGCCGTGAAAGCAGATGGGTCCCACGCCATGTCGATGAAGAGCTGGATAGGATACTCCATCGGCTTGAGGTCACCGACATTGAGGATCCACAGACGGTCGATACCATTCTCCGCAGCCAGCGAGAGCTGTTCCCACATGTTCTGTATCGGCGTCATGTTAAGCCACTTCGAATTGCGGGGCGCACCTACATAGTCGACATGGTAATAGAGTCCCCATCCTCCCTTGCGGTGACGCTCCTTCGGTGTGGGCACCCGCCGCACGTTGCCCCAGTTGTCATCGCAGAGCAGCAACGTCACGTCGTCGGGTACTTTCATGCCCGCATCGTAATAGTCCATCACCTCTTTGTATAAGGCCCACACCTGTGGCACCTCACTGGCTTTCTTTCCCCTTTCTTTCTCGATGATGCTTCGCTGGTTACGGATAATCTTCTCCATGAGCTTGATGTTCGTGTTCTCACTCATCGCCATGTCACCGTCTCCGCGCATTCCGATCGTGATGAGATCCTCCGTGTTCTTGTTCCGTCGCACGCCCCCTGCCCAGAAAGCATCAAGCGCTGCCTGGTTCGTGGCATAATCCCACTTGCCTCCTGCCGCGATGCGATCCTTCCGATCCTGCGACTCCACATTGGGGTCGTCAGAGTGGTTATGCCATTCTTTCTGTGAGCGACACATTGGCTCATGATGTGAGGTGCCAATGATGATGCCTCGGTCATCGGCTGTCTTACTGTTCAGTGGGTCATCGGCATAGAACGCCCAGCCCCACATCGCCGGCCAGAGGAAGTTGGCTTTCAAGCGGAGCAGCAGTTCAAAGACACGGTCGTAGAACCGGTGGCCACCATAGTTGGTACCAAACGTGTTCTTCACCCACGTTGTCAGGCAAGGCGCCTCGTCGTTGAGGAAGATGCCACGGTACTTGACTCTCGGTGACGGCTGGAGCTGCTTGCCACGCTCATAGACGATCTCCTCACGGTGCTGCACGGGTACGTCGGCCCACCAGTACCACGGTGACACACCGATCTCACGGCTCAGTTCATAGATGCCGTAGATCGTGCCGCGCTTGTCACTGCCGATGACCATGAGGTTGCCGTCGACCACATCGATGAGATAGCTCTCCCATTGACCGCGGAGCTTGCTGACATCCATCTTGTGGCGCTTGACCCAGTTGTCGATGAGGGGACTGTGTCCGAGTGTCCCGGCAAGGATCATCCCTTTCTCCTGAGGAATCGATTGATCCCAGGTATCATGAACCCGCACCGGCGCTTTCCTCCCACACACGCGAGAGACATCCTCACTGAAGTCTCGTGCCGCCAGCTTCACACCAGTCCAGTCGAGGCTGTCTATGAAGATGGTTGAAGGTGTCGCACCTCGTTGAACGATCGTAAAGGAGCCTGCCGAGGCCTGAATAGAGATGGATAACAGCAGACTTGCTGTGAATAAAAAAAGCCGGTTAAACATATTAGTCATTTTCATTGTTTCAGATGCAAAATTACGAATTAATAAGCATAGACATACCTCAATATGTATCAATGACCTATGAAAAACGTTGCATCAAAACAACTTTTACGACGAAAGCGATGCAACATTTATCTATATTCCCTATCTTTGCAAGCAGATACAGGAACATAAACTAAAGAAGTATGAAACGTCTATTGATAGTTTTCTTTGCGATTTGTCTCACTTTGACGACAGAGGGAGCGGCTTCTTCCAGCTTCCATCTTTATACTTATCGTGATCTAGGGAGTAGTTCGGTGACAGCTATTTGTCAGGACCGCTACGGACTGATGTGGATCGGTACCGACTATGGTTTGTGCCGTTTCGATGGCTATCAATTTACGCAATACCTCCATCATCACAATGACCGCTACAGTCTTCCGCAGAACATCATCTGCAGTCTGCTCTCCGACCGCAGGGGACGTTTATGGATCGGTACGAACAAGAGCCTGTCGTTCTACGACTTCAACACCAACCGCTTCAATGTCATCCCCTTCCCCAAAGGTATCGAGCCCCGTGTCGCGAGTATTATGGAGAGCAGACGAGGAGATATTTACGTGGCAACGTCAGGCTACGGTCTATACGTGATCTATAAGGGCAGCAACAGACTCTGTCGTGTCCCCGGACTTGACAAACGGCTGCATGACCAGTTTCTCGGGCGCCTGTGCGAAGATGCCCAAGGCAACATCTGGTGCACCGGTCAGAACGATGTGACCTATCGCATCAGTATGAGAAACAAAAGCGTGACCCAAGTGAGCAGATGGGCGAATGCTCCGGGGTCGCTGAGGATGTATGTCGTTGACGGTGCCGGCCGTCTCCTCCTGATGACGGGGCATGGCCTCTCGGCATTCAATCCTCGTACCCACCACTTTGCTGATGCCGGCTATGTGTTACCGCCGAAGATGGTCCATGCCGGACTGTCGTGTGTCGAGAAGAGGGCAGACGGCAGTCTGCTGATAGGTACAGAGCAGGGCGTCTATCGGATAGCCAAAGGACGCAGGACAGCGGAGGAGATCAGATGTGCACAAGGCTCTTTCGACCTCGCCAAGATGTCGGTTCATAGCATCTTCACCGACCGCAACGGTAACCTATGGGCAGCCTGCTTCCGCAATGGACTCTTCCTGCTCACGAACCGTCGGCTGCCGTTCCATTCGTGGTCACTGGCATTTCAGACACCGGAGTGCCATGGCGACATCTCTTCTATCGCACCCGCCCGTGATGGCGGACTATGGGCGGCGACGTGGGGCGATGGCCTTTATCACTTCAATAACGAGGGGATCGTGACCCAGCATCTCACTTCTTCAACAACCGTTCAAAAAGTGATCCCGCGTTCCGGTGGCGGCTACTGGATGTGCGACGAGGCGGGGATCTACGAGATGGATGCTCAGGGCTCAACCCGGCTTGTCCTCCCCTACCAAGGATTCAAGACAGCGATCTGCGAAGACAGAGGTAGAGCGCTCTTCTTTGCGGCATCAGGGGCGGGGATCATCCGATACGACCTGCGGTCGAAGCAAATCCAGCAATATTCGTCTCACAGCAAAAGCAGGAACGGCCATCTCAGCAACGACTGGGTGTCGGCATTGACTATCGACTCCAGCCGCCATCTGTGGATCAGTACAACGGGTGGCCTGTGCTGTATGGATCTACGGACCGGCAGCTTCCATCCTTTCGGCTGGGATGTGCTGCTGTCAAAGACAGGTATCAACAAGAGCAGTATCCTCCCCAACCAGGATGTTGCCATTGCGACGGAGTCGGGACTCTATCTGTATCAGCGCAGAACGAGGAAGTTGTCACTCTTCCCCAACAGCCGTGCGTTGGAAGACCAGCAGATCTACAATCTCCAGACGGATGCGCATGGAGACATCTGGATCAGCACTCCTACCGCCATCTGGTACTATGACCACAGGCAACAGACCTTCGTCTCTTATGGATCGGGCTACGGACAGAGTGCAAGCGACTATATATGTAATGTGTCCTACCTCGCTCCCGACGGGACCATTGCGTTCGCAACGAACCAAGGTGCGACATTATTCAATCCGAACACGGTCAAGAGAACGAGTGCGAAGAGAGAGACCTTGATGCTCACCACCATAGACATCGATGGAAAATGGTATTCCACGCAAGCGCCACAGATAGATATCGCTCCCAGTGAGAACACGCTGACGCTCTCCTTCTCCCTGCTCGACTATCAGAACACGGGAGACGTTTCCTTTGAGTACCGGCTCAATAAAGGCCCTTGGATCAGCAATGAGCTGGGCAACAACAAGATAGTCTTCAACCGTATGCGCTCTGGAACCTACCAATTAGAGGTAAGAGCTGTCTACGGCGGGCGTGTTGTGTCGGATATTAAATCACTGGAGATCATCATCCATGCACCCTGGTATGCCACGAATATAGCTTTCCTAATCTATTTTCTGCTTCTCTGCTGTCTTGCCTACGTTGGGATACGCCTCTATCTGCAATACAAGCACCGGCAGCTCGATGAGGAGAAGATGCAGTTCCTCATCAATGCCATGCACGATGTGAGATCTCCGCTGACACTCATCACGAACCCCCTACAGAAACTACTCAACGATGAGAACGATGAAAAGAAACGCGGCTTGCTGAAGGTCATTGAGCGAAGCAGCCTTCGTATCAGTCAGCTGGTCAATCAGATTCTCGACAAACGCAAACTCGACAAGGAGCAGATGCAGCTCCATTGTCAATATACGAACCTCGCACATCTTATCCAGGGCGACTGCAAGCTTTATGAATATGAGGCACAACAGCGAAACATCGCCTTCCGTTTCGAGCACGATGACGTCGTGATGGCGTGGGTTGACCGGCTCGCCTTTGACAAGGTGATCAGCAACCTCCTGAGCAATGCGTTCAAATACACGCCAGACGGCGGAGGGGTGACGATCCAACTGTCTCTGGATGAAAAGCAAGCCCTCATTCGTGTCCTCGATACCGGGGTGGGACTGGGCGACAGCAAGAAAGCCAGTCATCTCTTTGAGCGGTTCAAGCAAGGGGCTAATGCGACCAATCTGAGTGTCCAGGGCACCGGCATCGGCCTCGACCTGTGCCGCTCCGTCGTCAGCATGCACCATGGGGTGATCACGGCAGCCAACCGTTCGGATGGAAAGCACGGCGCATGCTTCACCGTAACAATCCCATTGGGTAAGGACCATCTGAAACCCGAAGAGATTATCGAGAAGAAAGAGAAGAACGAGGCTGATAAGATTCTTCCAGCAGCAAGCAGGTCGAGCAGCAGTATCCATGTCATGTTTGTTGACGATGACCAAGAACTGTCCAACTATGTCAGTTATGAGCTAAGCAACTCTTTCAAGATGACATGTTTCAGCAATGGACAGGAAGCACTGAAAGCACTGCTCAGCGACAGTGAGAAGTATGATATCGTGGTAAGCGACATCGTCATGCCTGAGATGGATGGCATCGCCCTGTTGAAACATATCAAGGAGAACCCTGCGCTCAGTGGTATTCCTGTCGTCCTCCTCTCTTCGAAGGCCTCCGTCAATGACCGCCTGAGAGGATTGAAGAGCGGAGCCGAGGCGTTCCTCCCCAAGCCGTTTGAGATTGACGAGCTCCGGCTCACCGTTAAGAACCTCGTCACAGGGATGCGGAAGCTTAAAGGCTCGTTGACGGTCAAGCCCCTTCAAGAGGATGCCATCAGTAAGGAGAAGGTTGTTGGTAACGACGACAAGCTCATGGAGCGCATCGTCAACGCTGTACACGAGCATATCTCTGATCCCGACTATAACGTAGAACAACTGGCAGCAGATGTTGGTCTGAGCCGCTCACAGCTCCATCGTCGCATGAAAGAGATGACGGGCGTCTCCACCGGTAAGTTTGTCCGGGATATGCGCATGAAGGAAGCAGCACATCTCATTAAGCTCGGTACACTGAATGTGTCTCAGGTAGCATACCGCGTCGGCTTTGTGGACCAGGCACATTTCTCCACCGTCTTCAAGAAATATTACGGTATGTCGCCATCCGATTACGGGAAAGAATGACACGCAACACGATACGTTCCATACGTATTTTATAGATCATTATTGGAAGCGGTGACTTCTATGTCGACTTACCGAGTGAAGGCATCGACCTGTCTTCCTGCACCAGTCTAACTGTGAGCGAAGAGGGTGACGATATCGTCCAGTTCCTGGAGGTTGACGACGCTAACAACGGCAAGGTAGGAGGGTTCTACAGCAGTAGGTTCCAGCTTGACCTGACCAAGTACGCCGACAAAACCAGTGCCGTGAATAAGATTCTTTGGCATTGCAACGCTGCGGGTACTATCACCGTGAAAAGCATCACTCTCACCCGTCCCGTCGTCTTCAACTACAAGGACGATGAAGTTCCATTGACCACCGCCATGTTCCATGCCTGGAGCGCGCCCGTGGCAGGAGAAGATCAGGGAGCTGCTCCTTGGTCTGTCCTCGCCTTGAACGAGGAGATCTCCAACGGAGCCCTCGTCTATGGAAACGCCAATGTCAACTATCTTCAGTATGCAGTGCTTGACGGGTACAAGGAGATCAGAATATATGGAGCCGCTGGCATCAAATACCGTCTTCTGTTCAATCGTGAGACAGATGGTGGCAAGACAACAGAGAAAGATATCACGTCGGATGAGAATGGATTGGCAACTTGTTACATCTCTGATCTGCCTTACGTCCATCTGAATGCCATCAAGCTAGCGTGGGGAACAGCAGCAACGATTGTCAAGGGCCTGTGCGTTTCCAAGCAAGCAAGCAGCAGTGCCACTAACATCAAGTCTGCCATTTCTCAATCCGTAAAGTCTATGCAGGCCTACGACCTCTCGGGAAGACAAGTAAACAGCAATGCCAAGGGCCTGCTCATAGTTAACGGGAAGAAAATGATACGGAGATAGAACATGGTAACTCCTTATTGTAAACTGTGAACTGTGAACATCCTTAATTCCGCAACACTATA
>DEKJ01000035.1 GCA_002353825.1 Prevotella sp. UBA2725
GTTGTCAACCGTACAGCTCGAAATGTTTCACGGTAGTAGCGATTCAACAGTAATCGCGGGTCGATTCAATCGTAATCAAAGTACGATTCAACCGTAATCGCAAGCAGAGATGTTTCACGCGCTAGTTTCAATTCATGCACATGTGGATATTTAAAAGTTCTAATAGCTTATTTATCAATGCATTACAAACTAAAGACTAAGAAAAAGGCTCTTAGGCCCGAAAAACTATTGCGTCAATGAGATTTTCTTTGTACCTTTGCAAAACCTATTTGGTACAGTATAGATTACAAAATTACAAATTATCTAAATTCAGAAAGATGAACGACAACAATAGCGCAGAATATCTCTTCACGATCCTCAAGCGCAACGGTTCACACGAGGACTATGACGGTCAGAAGATAGCCAATGCCATAAGAAAAAGCTTTGTCTCGACAGGACAGACGATCGAGGATGCTGAGCTGGAGGCAATCGTCGAAACGGTAGGCAACATGCTCGACGCCGATGAGACGCTCCGCGAGGTGGAGCATATCCAGGACCTCGTAGAACAGCAGCTCATGAAACGTGGTCACTACGCTGAGGCCAAGAGCTATATTCTCTTCCGCAACAAGCGTACAGAACAGCGTCATCTCCTGAACCGGCTTGCTGCACTGATGGGTGGCAACGGAATTGACGAGGTACTTAAAGGTATCGCCAAGGATTTTACCGATTCACAGTATTCATTGAATGTTCTTGCAGAGAAGGAAGGCAGCATGGATAAATCGACAATGGATGCACGCCGTCGGCTCTCGTCTTTCATTACGGCTGCTGTCGAACTGACCACAACCGATGCACCCCAGTGGGAGTTCATTGCCGCGCGTTTGCTTGACTTCCAGCTTAAGCGCGAAATCCATTCTCTGGAGCAAAAGGAGGGTTTCGACAGTTTTTATGAGAAGATTAGTTTTCTTACTTCTCAAGGACTCTACGGAGACTATATTCTCAAGGCATATAGCGAAGAGGAGATCAATGAGGCTGCAAGCTATATCGACGATGATCGCGACAAGCTCATCAACTATTCCGGTCTTGACCTGCTCATGAAGCGCTACTTGCTTCATACCTTTGACCATCAGGTGGTAGAGACGGTGCAGGAGATGTTCTTAGGCATTGCGTTGCACCTCGCCTTGAAGGAGCCTAAGGATCGGATGATGTGGGTACGGAAGTTCTACGACATGCTCAGTACGCTGCAGGTGACGATGGCTACCCCTTCCCTCGCCAATGCGCGCAAGCCGCTCCATCAGTTGTCGAGCTGCTTCATTGACACGGTCCCCGACTCGCTTGAAGGCATCTACAGGAGCATCGACAACTTTGCGCAGGTGAGCAAATACGGTGGTGGAATGGGACTCTACTTCGGAAAGGTGCGCGCTGTGGGTGGCCGTATCCGCGGTTTCAAAGGTGCTGCGGGAGGCGTGGTGCGCTGGCTTCGACTCGTCAACGATACGGCAGTGGCTGTCGACCAGCTTGGTGTGCGTCAGGGAGCCGTAGCTGTATACCTTGATGTGTGGCACAAGGACCTGCCCGAGTTTCTTCAGATCAGAACCAACAATGGCGATGACCGCATGAAAGCACACGATATCTTCCCAGCTGTCTGCTATCCTAACCTCTTCTGGAAGATGGCTTCGGAGGACCTTAACCAGCAGTGGGCGATGTTCTGTCCCAATGAGATATGGCTTACAAAGGGCTATCACCTCGAGGATTATTACGGCGAGGAATGGGAGAAGCGCTACTTGGATTGTGTCGCTGACACACGGCTAACTCGCCGCACGATGACGATCAAGGACATTATCCGTCTCATCCTTCGCTCTGCTGTGGAGACAGGTACTCCGTTCTGCTTCAACCGTGACACGGTGAACCGCGCTAATCCAAATAAGCACAAGGGCATCATCTATTGTTCCAACCTCTGCACGGAGATTGCACAGAACATGAGCGCCATCTCAGAGGCAGAGACAGAGGTCAAGCAGGTCAACGGTGAGACAGTCGTCGTGAGAACTGTAAAGCCGGGCGACTTCGTGGTCTGCAATCTGGCAAGCCTCTCCCTCGGTCATATCAATCTTGAAGACAATGATCAGCTTCGCGATGTCGTGCGCACGGCTGTGAGGGCTCTTGACAATGTCATTGACCTCAACTTTTATCCGTTGCCTTTCGCGGAGATCACGAACCAGCAGTATCGGAGTATCGGTCTCGGTGTGAGCGGCTATCACCATGCCCTTGCCAAGCGGCGTATCAAATGGGAAAGTGACAAGCACCTTGCCTTTGCCGATGATGTGTTTGAGCGTATCAACCAGGCGGCTATCGAGGCAAGTTCTGATTTGGCTGCTGAGCGAGGCAGCTATGCGTTCTTTGAAGGCAGCGAGTGGCAGACCGGCGAATATTTTGACCGCCGCGATTATCATTCAGATGCATGGAAGGCGCTGCGTGAGAAGGTGGCTCGTCAGGGCATGCGCAATGCTTATCTCTTGGCTATTGCGCCGACAAGCAGTACGGGTATCATCGCTGGTACGACGGCGGGTGTCGACCCTATCATGAAACGTTTCTTCTTAGAGGAGAAGAAAGGATCGATGCTGCCACGTGTGGCGCCCGAGCTCAACGATGCCACTTACTGGATGTACAAGAGCGCATATCTTATCGACCAGGAATGGAGCATGCGGGCTGCCGGTGTGCGTCAGCGGCATATCGACCAGGCGCAGAGCGTCAACCTTTATATCACTACTGAGTTTACAATGCGCAAACTTCTCAACCTCTATCTCACGGCATGGAAGAGTGGCGTCAAGACCATCTACTATGTCCGCAGCAAATCATTGGAGGTAGAAGAATGTGAGAGCTGTGCAAGCTAAGAAAAATATGAATAACACAATTTCCCGTAACGCGCTTTTTAATCCGAATGGCGACACGGACCTTCGGAAGCGCAGAATGATTGGTGGAAACTCCACCAATCTCAATGACTTCAACAACGTAAAGTATGCCTGGACAAGCGACTGGTACCGTCAGGCGATGAACAACTTCTGGATTCCGGAGGAGATCAATCTTGCTCAGGACATCAAGGATTATCCGCATCTTGAACCGGCTGAGCGAAAGGCTTACGACAAGATCCTCAGTTTCCTCGTCTTTCTCGACTCTCTGCAGAGCAACAACCTTCCGTGTGTGAGCGAGTATATCACGGCCAATGAGGTGAACCTTTGTCTTCATATACAAGACTTCCAGGAGTGCGTGCATAGTCAGAGCTATAGCTATATGCTCGACTCTATCTGTAGTCCTGAGGAGCGCAACGACATTCTCTATCAGTGGAAGACGGACGAGCATCTGCTGCGTCGCAACACCTTTATCGGCGATTGCTACAATGAGTTTCATGACAATCCTAACAAGCTCTCGTTCATGAAAACGCTCATTGCCAACTTCATCTTGGAAGGTATCTACTTCTACAGTGGTTTCATGTTCTTCTACAATCTCAGCCGCAACGGTAAGATGCCGGGCTCTGCGCAGGAGATCAGATATATCAACCGCGACGAGAACACTCATCTGTGGCTCTTTCGAAACATCATCCGCGAACTGGAGAAAGAGGAACCGGAGATGTTCACGCCTGAGAAGGTGGAGCTTTACAAACAGATGATGCTTGAGGGTGTTCGTCAGGAGATTGATTGGGGACAGTATGTCATCGGTGACGAAATTCAGGGTCTCTCTTCGAAGATGGTGTCCGACTATATCCGCTATCTTGGCAACCTTCGTTGGCATAGTCTTGGCTTCGGCTATCTCTTCGAGGACAACCGCAAGGAGCCCGAGAACATGCAATGGGTGGGTCTCTACTCCAACGCTAACATGGTCAAAACCGATTTCTTCGAAGCCAAGAGCACAGCTTACGCTAAGAGCAGCACGATCGTGGATGATCTATGATCGCATCCGGCTTGGCAGCGAGTAGCTCTTCCCTCGTTCCGTTGCCCCATGTCACCGCACATGTCTTGGTGCCGGCATTGCGCCCCATGAGAATGTCGTAAGGAGCATCACCGATGACAATGGCTTGCTGTGGCTCGAAATGAAGGCGGGAGAGGATGAGGTTGACGGGCTCCGGGTCAGGCTTGGCATTCACAACATCATCCGCTCCGACAATAGCCGAGAAGAGATCTGTGATGCCGAAGTCGGCTACCAATCCATCAAGCGACTCATGGCGTCGGCTGCTTGCAATGGCAAGCGTGTTGCCTTCGGTATGGAGTCGCTTCAACGTCTCTATGACACCCGGGAAGGGCTTGACGGCTCCCGGCACGTTGTTTATCTTGAAGATTTTCCGATACACCTCAGCGCATGCCTCGCTCTGCTTCGCATCAAGATGGGCAGAGACCGCAAAGCACTGATCTAAGGGCAAGCCTATCGTCGCGATACATGCCTCTGTACTTGGTCGCTGGATACCCATCTTGTCAAAGGTATCCATCATGGTCTTGACGATCAGTCCGCGACTGTCGCCTAATGTTCCGTCAAAATCAAAAATGTATAATCGCATTTGTTTTTATTTTTGCAGCGCCACATCTCCCGTCCGTTTCAGTACACCCCACTGTTGCAGTTCGCCCTTGATAGCCTTGAGATAACTCTTGAAGAGGACGTAGTACATGATCCAACGGTAGAAGAAGCGCTGGGGAATGATCCATAACAATACCCACAACTTCTCATGCTCGAAGAGGTAAGCCATGATGCTCACGCTGGCATCCACGGCGAGGAAGAGCAGATAGTAAGCAAGAATCTGCATGACGTTGCCGGAGAAGAGACCAATGAACATCATCACATCAGCCAAAGGAGAGAAGGTCGGGATGATATATTGGAAGACAAGCATGTTTGGCATTGCCCACAAGCCGAAACCCTTCTTCTTTGCATTGAAGAGTGATGAACGATGTTTCCAGAAGGTCTGCATGACACCGAAGCACCAGCGCACGCGTTGTTTGACAAACTGTGATACTTTCTCAGGAGCTTCGGTCATAGCCACGGCAAAGTTCTCGTTCTCAATGACGTAGCCACTCTCAATGATGCGCATCGTCAGGTCGCAGTCCTCTGCCAGGGTGTCGGTAGCGAGTCCTCCGGCTTTCACGATGGCCTCTTTGCGGAAAGCTCCGATAGCACCTGGCACCACAGTGATGGCGTTGATATAAGAGTAAGCCATACGGTCGAAGTTCTGACTCGTCGTATACTCGATGGCCTGCCAGTGCGTAAGCATGTTACACTCGTTGCCTACCTTCACGTTTCCTGCCACGGCTCCGATGCGATGATCTTTGTCGATGAGGAAATGCTGCATGAGCTTGCTCACGGCATCAGGCTTCAGTTGTGTATCTGCATCGATGCAGACCACAAACTCGGAGTCAGTATGAGAGATACCGTAGTTGAGTGCTGAGGCCTTGCCTCCATTGGGCTTGCCAAGAATATGCACCTTCGCATTGCCGTCGAAAGCCTGATGCACGCGCTCTAAGGTGTGGTCCTTACTGCCATCGTCGACGAAGAAGATATTGAAGTTGGGATAGTCCTCTTTCAGTAGCGTTTCCACGGTGCGCACTGCGTTCACCTCTTCGTTATAAGCCGGAACGATAATCGACACCATCGGTGCATTGTCCTTCGTTAGTGCTGGATAATGGCGGCAGCGCTCCTTGCGCTTCTCCATGACCATGAGGTAATACATGAAGGCGAGGCGCATGAATCCAAGTACGATGAAGACGACGAACAGTGCAGTGAGGAAGTCGGTGATATGATAGATGAGCTCCGCCAGCGTGAGGTTGATCTGCATGGCATAGTAAGTTCTTCCCTTGGGTACGGGTGGCATCAACTGGGCCCGACTCATGCCGAGATACTGTTCCAAAGAGATGAAATGATAACCCTCATGCTGCAAGGTGCTGATTATACGTGGCAGTGCGGCTAAGGTCGGCTTACGCGTGATGCCTCCAGCATCGTGGAGCAGGATGATGTGACCGTCACCCCGATGAACACCCTCGATGACACGGCGGTAGATCTCATTTGCGGAGATTCCCGGTTGCCAGTCGTTAGGGTCCACCTCTTCACCCACGAAGAGATAGTTGCGGCGGCTCGCGAGGATCATCGGCTCAATTTCCTCATGCTGTGTCGGGTCTGCATCGGCATTGTAAGGCGCACGGAAAAGGATTGTGCTCTGACCCGTCACACTCTCCAAGAGCATGCGCGTGAGCTTCAGCTCTGCATAAGTGCGGTTGTCAGAGTTCTCAATCATGTTGTGGTGCGTGAATGTGTGGTTGCCGATGGTGAAGCCCTCTTTGTAGACTTTCTTTACGAGTGGGAGGTTTTTCTCCATCTGTAAGCCCACCATGAAGAAAGCAGCAGGTGCATGATACTTTTTCAAGGTCTTCAGTACATGAGGCGTCCAGCGATAGTCAGGGCCATCATCGAAGGTGAGCAACAAGTCTTTGGGTCCACAGTGACCGAGTTTCGTGACGGTATAGGTGGAAGGCAAGCTCAGATACTTCTCTTCAGAGATGAGCATATCGTTGGGATCCATGGCGAGCCGAATCTTGCCCTGCTTCGGCTCTGACTCCACATCCATGACCTCACCGGTGCCAACGAAGTTAACATCATCATAGCCAGTGAGTTTCATGACCTTGTTCATATTCCATTTTTTCACCTTCTCCCAGGCCAAGTCCTTGCCGAAGAAGTTCCACAGACGATGGTCCTCGGTACCGAGACGCCATACACCGAAGCCCGCGAGATGATAAGTTACACCGAAGCGCATGATGTTGAACAGTGTAGCGGCATCATTGAAATAGACCTGATGATACTGATTGTCATCATCATAGTAAGAGAATGACAGACCGTATGAATCATCGTTGAACTGGATCTGTGCACCTGCATCGAGGGCAGAGGCGATCGTCTGATCGAAAGATACAGTAGTAGCCTGGTCTCCTTCTGGCCAGTCGTAGCCATAGGCAGCAAGACCGAGCACAAGCTTATCGTTGGGGATATTCTTCGCCGCCCAGTCAGTAGCGCGCTCCACCCAGTGCTGTGCACTGATGTCACCTGGCTTGCTGTCGGTGTTATGCTCATCGTAAGCCATGAGGAAGAGATAGTCGTTGTATCGGGCGAGCGGTTGCATGTCGTAGTCGTCGTTGAACGGCTCTACATCCTGCGTGACATACATGTCGTTGTCGTGGAAAAGAATGGAGAGTTCCTTGACGAAGTTGGTCAACAGCGCATTGTCGTTGATGGATAATTCCTCAAGGTCGAGGTTGATACCCTGGAAATGATTGTCGTGGCAGAATGTGAGCAGAGTGTTGACAAATTGTTTACGCAACTTGGCATTGCTCATGATTCTTCCGATGCCTTCGGGGCGAAAGGCGTCATCGTAGTTGTTGGTCAGCATGGGGAGGATAGGTATTCCTGCACGATGCATGATTGCCAAGGCTTTCTTGTCAACTCGTGTCTCGAGCTTGCATGTCTTGGGGTTGATGAAGAGCCATTCGGGAATGACCATATTGAGGTTCTTCATGTTCTGCCTGAGCGAGTGCTTGGCATGCTGGTCCCAGTTGACGTACCAGGCTGCTCGCACTCCCATGCGTGGATCTGTCCACTCATTGATATATTTTTGTGTGAGACCTTTGCCATGACCTACGAAACGATGGCGTTTGTCATATTGTTTCTGGTAAGTATTGTGCATGTGCTTTTCGAGGATGTTGTCGCGCAGTGCACGATAAGTTTTCGAAAGCTTGGTGTCTCGCATTAAAGGCTTCGAGGCTGACATCACTCCACGATAGTCGTGACGGAAGGGCATGCTTGGGCTCCCCTCCATAAAAAACATGGTTACGAATACAATCAAAAGCAAGGCAATGATGGTTGCGAAAAACCGCATTGTCCACTTGAATCTCATCCACCGGCGGCGTGAGTCGGTCTGGAATACTTGCTTGCTCATATTATCCTATGATTACAATCTTCTTTGAGCTAATTTGCGGTGCAAAGGTAACCTATTCTCATTGTGCGAGATACAAAGAATAGTGTAAAAATGATTAATCGCAGATTAAAAAGCTATAACCTTGAAGAATGGTGAAAAATCACATAATCACAAAATCGCAGTCACATTAAGACACTTCAACATAATACTTCCGGTCAAGCTTTCCGTTGTAGGTATGTCGGATGACATTGGTCTCTTCGAAGATGCGGGGAACCTTATAACTCTCAAGCCGTGCAGCAATGAACATTGCGAGATCACGCTTGCTTAGCGTCGCGCCCTCTTTTACGACATAGAGCAGTTTAATCGTTTCACCGAAGATTGGCGACACGGTGTGGAAGCAGATGCAATCTTTAATAACAGGACAAGCCAAAGCTACATTCTCTACTTCCTCCGGTGATACTTTGTATCCGCCGATATTAATGACATTGTTGTTGCGTCCTTTGATATGAAGATTGCCGGTTGCATCTATTGCTCCTAAATCTGATGTGAATACGGTGTCATCGTGATATACGGAGTCGGTAAGCGCTGGGTCGTTGAGATAGCCGCTCATCAGCGTCTCACCTTTGCATGCGATCGTATGGTCTGGGTTAATGAAAAAGGAGGAATGAGGCATTGGCTGTCCCACACACCCGGCAACAGTCGGTTGGCGGTTAAAATCATAGGTGCTGATGATTCCTGTCTCCGTAGATGCATAGGTATTGTACAACCGGGCGTGAGGAAGTTGAGCGCAGAGCGATTCCATGTCTGATTGTGACAAGGCTGCGCCACCGGTCTCGATAAAATCTATTTTATCAACGAGTTGTCCCAAGCGATCTTTCGCAGATAGCAGAAGAATACGGATACTGGCGGGTACGAGGAAAGTAGCGAACATATGACTGGGATAGTTGAAAGCCTGAAAGAATGCATTGATATCCTTCATGCCATCCAACAGGATGAGGGTCCCGCCTTGGATAAGCACTGGCCATAACTTTGAAAGACAACCGAAGTGATTCAAAGGCCCGCAGATGACGAAGACGGTGTCGGAACTGTAGCCTTGAGCTTGTATAAGGTTGTCGGTATCAGCAAGTAGAGCACGCTGACTGATCATCACGCCTTTCTGAGCACCTGTAGAACCAGTAGTGAAGAGAATATCAGCAATGGTCTCCAAAGGTTGATCCTCATCCGACTTAATTTGTGTGTTTTTCAGTGACTTGGAAAACTCTTGAAAGCGCTTATCAGGCATGTCTTTCTCCAACGGAACCGCGATGGCTCCAATTCTATGTACAGCCAAATAGGTCACGATAAAATCGGGAGTAGGATATGCTTTCAGTGCATAGAGTTGTCCTTCCCCTACTCCATCGTTTTTCAGTTGCGCACATTGGTCACATACTTGCGCCCAGAGCTGAGCGTAAGAGATGACGGAATCGTTGTATACGATCGCAGCCTTTTCCGGTGTTGCGGTGGCATGCTGATGTACGTAGTCTTCCAGTGTTTTCACCCTTGATTTTGTTTTGATTTCACCAATTCCACCAAGCTGTTGAGGTTCTTGAAGTTCTTCGGTGTTACATCCGTTGACTCCAAGTCTACGCCATAAGCCTTTGACAAGGTCATGAGGATGGCGGTGATACCCAATGAATCAAGTTCTGCAAAGAGAAAATCTGAATCGAAGTTGACAAGCGGAAGAATGTCTTCCAACATCTTCTTAATGGTTTCTTTATTTAGTTCTTTTTCCATATCATTTTGTTATTGCGGACGGCCACAAGGGCCGCACCCTGCATTATTTACCATTTTAATTTTGTTTGCCACACGACACGCTACATGCTCGCATACGGCACGGTCATCTTCGTCTATCGTCTGGGTCACAATCGTCTTGTCGGGATAAAGCAAGGATGCCAATAAAGCAACAGCTCCATAGGATCCTCCCTTCACAGCGAGCGTGTTATCATCTTGCGGTTGGATGTAATCGTCATAGTGATTCAATGCTTTCTTGACAGTTTTCACAATATCCACCCCGCAATAATAATACACATCCTTTACATAAGTGATGTATTCTTTAGGCGTCAACCCTGGAGCACATGTCTGTGGATAGCGTTTAGGCATGAGCAAGGACTTCACTGTGAGCGGCCGTTTCCGCCATGATCCATGCTTGCTGACCATCCACCGAAAGACGAATGGTGGGAGAATCCAAGCCATCAAAACCACAGAGAACATGCCGATTATAGTTACTACCGCTAAGGAGTGAAGTGCTGGATGACGGGCGAAGATGAGCGCACCCATACCGATAAACATGATGAGCGCTGAGATAAGAATACTGTTCTTGTAAGAAGCGAGCATCTTCCGCCCAAAAGCGTATTCATACTGACATCCCTCTGTCATGAAGATGGTATAGTCATCACCCTGACCGAAGATGAATGTGGCGAGAATAATGTTCACGATATTAAACTCTGTGCCTGTCATGCCCATGAGTCCAAGGATCCATATCCAGCTCACAGCCATGGGGAGGAAAGACAGCGCTGCTAATTCGATGTTTCCAAAGGAGAACCAAAGGAAGAAGAAAACGATAAATCCGCAGGCATAGCCGATATAGTTGAAGTTGTTCGACAAACTGTTTGCAACAACACTGTTGAGTCGGCTGATCTCAAAATGATAATGATCGGCATCATCAATATGCTTCTCCACCCAGGTCAGTGCTTCATCCGTAGAAGACTTAGGTAGGGTAATGACATTGATCACATTGAAAGTCTTGGCAACATCATCATAAGCAATATTCGATGAAAAGGCGGTCTTATAGAAAGATGTAAAGTTTGCGGGATTCTCTACTTTGTATTGAGCTGAAAGAATCCTATAGAATTCATTGAAAGAGTCGCCGGAGAAACCTTGTTTGGATGCTTCACTAATCAACTCTGATAGAATAATCTTTTTATATTCAGACACGAATTTGTTCCATGTCTTCAGTCGCTCGGATTGTGTAGCACGAGAGCAAGCAAACTGGCCCATGCCAGAAATCTGACTGTTCCTAGTGGGAATTTGTCTCAAGATTTTCTGAGTCTTTTCTTGTCCCATCAAGGCCTCATCGAGCGATGCTCCTTCGGATACAACATAGATTTGCGACTCACTGTCGACGTTCTTTTGCAACTTGGAGAGATAAGCCATGTCTTGCTTTTGCGCTTTAGACATGTAGTTGATATGAGAGAGATTAGAATCGAACCCTACCCTCACGCTGAAGAAACCGAGAATCACTGTAAGCACAGCTACACCAACAATCAGCCAGGGCTTCTTGTCGATAGAAATGTTTCCGATCTTGTTCAATAACTGATGGCTCCCCTTGGCTTTCCGACTCACGATATGCGGAAGGAAGATGAGAACAAAGAGAATCGTACCCAAGAGTAAGAATGACGCAAAGAGACCGAGATCACGCAAGGCGATGGACTTTAGGGGCACGAGCGTGAGGAAGGCACCAATGGTCGTAATGTTTCCAACAAGCAATGGCGCAAGGATCTCTTTGAGCGCCTTGCGCATGTCGGGGGTATGAGAGAGATGCGCTATGAGATGAAGTGGATAGTTGATAGCGATACCGATGATGACGGAAGATATTCCTATCACTATTACCGACATGTTGCTATTGATCAGTGATAACCCGGCAAGTGCAAAGAGCCAGCCCCAAGCAATGGAGATGGCAATGAGCAGAATGTTCCACACATTGCGGAATGTAAAACCGAGGATAAGCAGGATAAGCACAATAGCAATGGTCACGGAAAGCACGCTGTCGGTCTTGATGCACTGTGCATTGCCTACGGCTATAACAGGACCACCCGTGAGATGGATGGATACTGCATTGTTGCGCTCTGTAGCTTGCTTTGCCTTCTCTATTTTGCTAATCAATTCAGCGTTATGCTCTGTCTCGCTGGATCCGTAGGGAGAGTTGATGACTACAATGGCATACTTCATGTCGGGCGTGAAGACGTATCCATCGTAGAGTTCATAATTCATTTTTGAGGATGTCGATGAAAGCTTCTGAACGACAGGTGTGAAGATGTTAAGCGGGTCACGCGAGATGTTAGAAGAAAGCATCGACCCTGAAGGAAAGAGCAGCATTTGCTTATCTTTGACAAGTTGTTGCGCCACATAATCTTTGTCTTGAAGCAGTTGCTCCATTCGCTGATAATCAGCAGGGGTAAGGAAATATGGAATGTGGCTATAGACAAAAGACGAACTCTGCTCTACTCTATCCATATCGACCTGAGCGGTGATAGCGGATGCGGGGAGCCCTGTGTTCTTCTTTATGCCTGATACTAACTGGTCAACGGCACCAACAATAACATCTGCATCGGTCTGAGAGGTATCTCTCGATCCTACAAGCGCTAAGATCTTGTTAGCTCCTGACACATTTTGATAGATGCGCATTGCTTCCTGATCTCGACTGTTAAGCGGTAGAAAATCAGAGATGTCTTCTTTGAAATGAACACGCGAAACAAGTAAGAGCATCAGGGGAATAGTAAGCATAAGGATGGCAAACATAGTCCGTTTGTGCTTACAGAAATAGTCGTATATGTGAAGAAATGTTTGCGTCATCCTGATTAATCCTTTTTAGAGAAGTTCAAAGTCTTGAACCATTTGATGAATTCTGATTTCCATTGTCTGCATTCAACAGATCCCTTCTCCTCAGAAGCTCCGAAGCCATGACCGCCCGTTTTATATTGGATATATTTGTGAGGTACTTTGTTCGCTGTTAGTGCTGAATCCAATAGTTCTGCGTTGTGAAAGCGAACAATAGGATCATCTTTGCAGTTAACTAAAAACACAGGGGGACAGTCTGTTGGTACATGGCGCTCTAAGGAAAGTGAGTCGCAAAGTCGTTTATTATGTTCCCGATTGTCTCCCAAGAGTCCCCGGCGTGAGCGTTTGTGAACACATGGATCAACAAAACTGACCACAGGATAGATGGGAGCGACAAAGGCTGGCCATTCATTGCGAGGAAGAAGTTCAACAGAACTCATAACCAAGTGACCTCCTGCTGAGAATCCCATGACACCGATCCTTGTGGTATCGATCTTGTATTCTTGTGCATGTTTTCTGACAAGACGCAACGACTGACGCAGGTCATTGAGCGCATCGGGGTAACGATTTCCTCGAAATAAAAGACGATAATGAGTAATAAAAGCGGGTACATAAGCAGTGCGATATCGTAAGACAAAAGCCGAGATGCCGTTGGCATTAAGCCACTGCGCCACCTTGCTTCCTTCGTTCACCATATCATGCCAGAAGTAACTGCCGCCAGGACAGACGATCACAGCAGGAGCATTGTCACCTTTCACTAAGTAAGGCGTCAGTTCTACACGATGATGCACGGAAGTGCCCTGTCTGATGTTTATCTGTGCTTTGCCTTCTAACGCACAAGCAATAGAGAGAAAAAAAACTATAATAATGTTCCTGATCATGGATCTTCTATACATCTTGTTCTATCTTATTGGATATCTCCGTAAACCGTGAGAGATACAAGCGATGGAAGTGATGCGTCTGTTGCCGCACATCGCCTATGGCTTGTAATTGCTCGTGTGTGTAAGGCTTGTCAACTTCTAAGTACACCGGGCTCTTCTTGAGCAGGTGTGTTTTCTTTCTAAGTGCACGCCCTGTTCCATAGAGCATCATGGGGATGACGCCGATTCCGAGTTCATCAGCTACATAGAATGCTCCTTTATGAAAGGGGCCAATATGACAATTTCTCGAACGCGTACCCTCCGGAAAGATGGCTATGCTATATCCACGCTCTACCAAAGAACGAAATTTAGGAATGAGGTTATCTATGCCTTGTGATGCCGGATAATATTCAGCATGACGAATGAGGAAGCCATAGAACGGATCATTCCATACCCAGTCGTTGGTGAGAAAGATAAGCTTCGGCGTCAACGACAGAAGATAAGCCAAATCGAGATGTGACTGATGGTTGCAGATGATAACAGATGGCCTGTTGAAATCTACCGATGCATTTTTTTTGAAAGAAAAATGAACACCAGGTATTCCTAAATGGCATGTCACCATTCGAGCAGCATGATACATGAGCAAATGGAGATTCCATTTCTTTTTATCCGTCATTTTCCCACAATGCACATAGATCCACGTGAAGGGCGTTACGAAAAGTAGCATCACCACTGTAAAGAACGTGATTGTGATGAATGTACGGAACAGTGTTGCTAACGACCGATATAAGAATAAGGGTAATCCATAGACGACAGCAAGGCAGCACAACACCGTGTTGAGGACACTGATGCGGAAGAAGTCGGGTCCGGGGCGAAAGTGGCTTACGCGCTCTTCTTTCGGCGGATAATAGACATCTACGGGGATGGAATGAATCTTAACGCCATGCCATGAAGCAAAGACGATGAGCTCAAGCTCTGCCTCGTAACGTGAGGTCAAAAGCTTATAGCCATAGAGCTTCTTGAGGGGATAGAGTCGGAATCCTGTCTGTGTGTCAGGAATCGCGTGAAGCGTCTCGACAAAGAACCAGAAGTTAGCAAAATTGTTGGCAAATATACTTCCTGCAGAACGTTTCACACCTTCCAATTTTCTTTTTCCAAGGATGAGAGATCCCGGCCAACGCTTGTTTGCTTCTAAGAATAAAGGAATATCTTTGGCGAGATGCTGCCCATCAGCATCCATCGTGATGGCATAGGCAAAGCCATCTTTTAAAGCTTGGGTAAATCCTCTTTTCAGTGCATGGCCTTTGCCTTTGTTTTGTGGATAGGAGACGAGATGAATTTTCTTGAGTTCTGCAAGAATTTCATGAGTCCCGTCATTGCTCCCGTCATCTACCACGTAGACATCCTCGCAATAGTTGAGCGCATCATTGACGACATGAGCTATCGTTCCCACATTATTATATGTGGGAATAATCACGCAGATAGCCCTCGCATGGAGGTCTTTTCTAATCGTGTTGAGATCAGTCTGGAAGCTCTGTGCCGTCATCGTCTTTCTCCGGTTGTTCGTTTAAGGGTACAAAGTTATAACTTATTTTGTATTTTTCATCAATATAACTACCATTTCCATCTTTCAATTCATGGATAACATGTTGTAAGTCGGATTCGAGTACTATTCTAATATACCATTTGTCCATCATGGCAATGACACTTGCGAGATGGACCTTGTCATCTTTGCTTGTATAAACAAAGTCGAGAAAGGATACGCCAAATTCATTGACGATCGCACCTTTGATAGAATCGCTATCCTGTACGAGCATGCAGATGCCAGAAAGACTGCCTTTGGGCATCGTGATGGAAGCGTTATAGACAGCCTTCTCGCCTTCATGCTGTGGAAAATGTAGTTGAGCAAAAGAACGTGTAGTGCTTAAAAGACAAAGAACGAGACTAATGTAAGCTAAAACTCTTTGCATTGACTGGTTTGTTAATTACGATATTCCTCAATACGATAGACGTAGCATCACCGTTCTTGTCTATCATCTTCACACCATTAACCTCTGATTTCTGCATGTCAAAATAGACGGTAATGGTTTTGAACATTTGCTTCAATGGGTTCTTTTTCGGGAGTAAGATTGCTTTCCAGTTATTGCCCTGCCCCTTCAATGAAATCGCAAAGTCTCTGTTGTTAGAGACACATGTTCCTAAGACACTACTCATCATGATACGCGTGATCTCCTTGAACATCTTGCTCTGTGCCACATCGATCTTACTGCTTCCTTGTGTGTTTTTCATCCACACAGTCTGACCATTGAGGATAAAGACGTAATTGTATGGAGATGTATACTCCCATCTGAGCTTCGTTGGCTTACTATACAGCATACGTCCGTGAGATACCATCCTGCTCTTGAGCATCTTTAAAGACTTTGTCTGTACAAAGTCGCATTGCATTGTGTTCATCCTTGAAGCAGCAGCATTAATTTGTTGCCGCACCTGTGCCTCTGTATAGTTTTGAGCGAATGATGCCGACACAGACAACACCATCACCATGATTATCAAAATATATTTTTTCATGTCATTTAATACTTATTATCCAACATCCTATCATAATCAAACCAACACCTATCCATCGAGTAGCAGGTATTGCTTCATGGAAGAAGAGAATGGCTGCTACCATGCCAAAGACGTAACTCAGGGAACTTAGCGGATAAGCGACACTTAAAGGGAATACTTTCAGCATATACATCCAAAGCAAGGATGCAAAGAGAAAGCACAAGGCACATGCAGCAAACTGCCAGTTGACGAGCAGTGAGCCCCAAAAGTCCCAGGTCCAGCCAAAAGGTTTCATGCGCATCAGTGCATACTTGAGAAACACTTGACCAGCAGCTAATAGTGCGCTTTGCAGCAATGCAAAAGACAATATCTTCATAGTGCCTCTCTTTTTAGTTCTGTGTGGTACCGCCATTTATGGCGGCAAGCACCTTCACCCTCGAACAAATCAACGGCCTTTCTTTCTTCCCCATTCTCTCCAAGAACTCATTGAAGAGTGGTGTGCTCTCATCATGGCAGCCTATGAGCACGTTCTTGCAACGACCCAGTCGAAGTAGCAAACGTCCTTGATACTCTGCCCATGCCATCGATTTTTCTCCTTGAGAGAAAGTTGTGTTGAAGCCGTGATCGTGTAGGTGGATAGCGATGAGGCTGCTTAGTGTGTTGTGTGTACTCTGCATAAAGAAGGTCGGTTTAAAGCCATCCTCACCTTCCATCAACTGTTTGAGCAGGTCTTCACTGTATTCAAGACTCCCCCACTCTGTTCCTGTTACGATAGCATCGGGCTGCGCAATACCTGCCTTTGCGAGAGCTTGCAATGAGGTGAGAAGCGTGCTCTTCATGAGCTTTCCCATACGTCGAGCTTCCATGGGCTTGACATATTGCTTCACTTCCTTTAGGGATTCGATGTTATCGTTAGAGATTTCAGCCAACTCGACAATGTCCTTGTCATCGATTGCTTTGACATTCGTTTCCCCGCAAGGCACCTTTGAGAGAATGAGTGAGGAGTCATTGCCTCCGAATCCAAAGGCATTGACCATGACATGTTCGAGATTGATATCATCTATACCCATCGTTGGCTCGAATCCATTCTCCATAGGAGCATTGAAACCAAGATTCGCAGGAACGAAGTCTTGCTGCATGGCAAGAATACTGATGACTGCGGATATTGCTCCGGCTGCACTCGTCGTATGGCCTGTGAAACCTTTCGTACTGGATACAAGTGGCTTGGACTTGTCAAAGACGTGGGAGATGGCAACAGCTTCACTTACATCATTGTTTTGTGTCCCTGTGCCATGAGCGTGAACCCACTGTATATCATCAGATTGTAAGTCAGCCATAAGAAGTGCCTTGCGCATGGACAATTGCGCACCCGTGTCTTCTGGCGATGAGGCTGTCTGATGGAAAGCATCACATGCGTTGCCATAGCCTGCCAACCATGCATCAACTTTTGCTCCACGGAGCAAAGCCTCTTCCTCTCGTTCCAATACAACATAAGCAGCACCTTCTCCGAGGTTCAGTCCTGCTCGAGTTGCATCAAAAGGTCTGCAACGTTCGTGGTCGAGGATCATCAAGGAGTTGAAGCCGTTGAGATGAAACTTTGATAATGCTTCTGTGCCACCTGCTACTACAATATCCGCATCCCCGGCTTTCAACATCTCAGCACCGAGAATCAAGGCATTGGCTGCAGAGGAACATGCTGTACTGATCGTCGTGTAATCACTGAACACATCAAAGTAAGAAGCGATTTCAGCCGTACAGGCACCACACTGATGATGCTCCAGGCATGTGGACGGACTCTTACCTGCAAGCAAGTTTCCGAAGGTCTCCTCTGTGATGTCCATTCCTGCAACTGTGGTCCCAGAGATGAGAACGATGCGTAAAGAATCTTGCTTAGTGATATGCGCTTGATCTAAGGCTTGTTTTACTGCTTCAATACCAAGGAGTGTTGTGCGGCTTACGACCTTATCTTTTGGAATATTCAACCTTGTCTTCATCTCGTCATTAGACAGCTTTACTTCGCCTACAGGAAGTTCCTTATGGACGGATGAAAGATACTTCATCTCCCCTATGCCTGTTCGTTGAAGACGAAGAGAATCAGTTACAGAAGATTTATCTATGCCAATGGCACAGACTATTCCTTCACCTGTTATGACGATACGACCGTTCATGTCTATTGCTTATTTCTTTCTGTTCTTGCTGACGTATTCAGCCATTGTACGTACACTTTTGAAGATGTCCTTACCCTCAGCTGCGCTCTTCAAACGGATGCCATAATGCTTCTCCATGAGAACGATAAGTTCAAGCGCATCGATAGAATCGAGCCCGAGACCTTCTCCGAACAGAGGTGCGTCAGCATCGATATCAGCCGGTGTCATATCTTCAAGGTTCAACGCTTCGATGATCTCCTTCTTTATTTCTTCTATCAGTTCTTCCATATAACTAATTATTATTCAATTCTTTATTTCTATAATATATTATTCAATACTCTATTTCTGTGATATATAAATCAGCTTCAAATTTATTTTCTTCCTCACATTCAAGCCAGCCACCAACAACACTTTGCGTATCTGTATCAAGAAAAGCAGAACGAACAATCTGGTTGATCATTGACTCATCCTTCTTTGCTATACTGTAATAAGTTGTTTCGCCATGGTAATGATTGCGGATAGCAATCTCACCCGTGCTGATATTTGGCAAAGTATAAACAAATCGCTCTGGACTCGGAAAATAATCCTTAGAATCCTTGATTGTTTTGTAATAAACTTTATCGGCTACAATGGAACCGCTTCGTCCAATGAATATTACGGCATGGTCGGAATTCTCAACAAAGCGTTCTTTTCCTTCTGCATTCAGAAGTAGTTCTGTTGCTATGAATCCCAAGCGACCTAACATGTCCATCTTATAGAAACGAGGATAGTTGGCTACATGACTTTTATACAGTTCTGTAAGCATCTGCTTTCCTGTGGCCTTGGTCTCTATCTTTTTACCATCTATTTCTATAGATGATGGAAGAATGTGCACGTGGTGGGTCTGCTTCAGACAGAGGTCACCTTTTTTGCAGCGTTCTGTCTCCTTAAGATATTTGTCTTGCGTCATCAATATGGCAGCATTGCATCCGCCAAACCCCGATAACATCTTTACAAAGCTTTGGTTTTCTGTAGACTCGCCATTAACATTCAACCCCTCATCACCTATCACCTTTATTCGCCCCGATACTCCTAATTCTGAGAAGCCTTTAGTAGGGAGAATGACATGATGGTTCATCGCTTCCATAGAAACAACAGTTTCTAGAACGCCACAAGCACCCATCGTATGCCCGTAGCATCCTTTGTATCCATTCACAGGAATAGATGACAGTCCAGCACGCTCTATAGCTACCGACTCCATTTGATCGTTGAACAAAGTGGCTGTGCCGTGAGCATTGATAAATGCTATGTCTTCTTTCGGGATGCCATGTGTAGCTTTTTGTAGAGCCTTCATAGCTCCTATTCCGTCTTTTGCAGGAGCACTTAGATGGAAAGCATCGTTGCGCATAACTCCGTCTGCAAGTTGCCATCCGCAGCCTTCGTCTCGGCTGAGAATCATCGTAGCAGCAGCCTCACCAAGGTTTAATCCATTACGATTAATATCAAAGGGCCGACATGGATTGGGTGACATGGCTTTAAGTGATTGGAAGCCAGAGATAATGAACTTACTCTGACATTCGACACCGCAAACAATAACATGATCGTAAAGACCCAACTCAATGAGCCTTTGAGCAAGAATTAGGGCTGAAAGCCCGGAGATACAAGCATTGTCAACAACGATTGGCTCTGTCTCTAAGCCAAGGCGCTCAGAGATCAACTTTGCACTACTTATCGGTAGACAACGCTCGCTCATGTTCTCTTTTCCCAACAATTCAATATTACCCTTCGTTGTACTAAAAATAAGCACAGTGCGTTTAGTAGACAACGAAACATTAGCTTGTTTGACAGCGTTCGTGATAGAAGCCCAGGCAAATGACTCCAAGCGCGTGAATCCTTCCTGATGAGCATCGGCTGTCTGCTCGTCAGAAAACAATGACGCCATGAAATCCTCTGGGATATCCCAATGATCATGCCATCTGCGGATAGACGAACGTCCTTGCAGCACCGCATTGAAATTTTCTGTAGCAGTGTTGCCCAAGGGTGAAATAATGTTGTATGATAATACGGAGACCATGATTATTGCTCGTTCCAAAAATCAAAATAGTTGTACCATTGCTCTGGGTATTTCTTCAACACGCAGTCTAACTCACTTGCGTATCCGTCAGCTAACTGTTGAATTTGCTGCTTTCGGGGAGCTTCTTTATCATAGTTCAATGCTTTAACATAGGCGGTATACCCCGTAATACTTGTCTTCATCACGTTGACTGTGATTACATCCAATCCTCGCATTGCAGCCACACTGAAGGGACCCGAAGGGAGCTGAGCCTTTGCTCCTAAAAGGATTACATTCACTGTCTTATGAGATCCTAAAGCTCTGTCAGCAGGAATGCTCATTATTTCTCCGTCAGCTAAAGCACGGTCAATCTCGAAAAGATGACTCATGTCTTTTCTAACGGGAATCATGTGAATGCGAGAATGTTTAAAGAGTCGTTGGCGGCCTTGCATAATTGATTCTTTCTCTCCGGCAAAGACAAGCGCATTGAAAGGCTTTCGGTCAGAGACGAGTTCATAACCCGCCATTTCATAACACCCGACATGGGCACTAAGCATGACAAAGCCGGGGTCTTTAGCAGCAAGGCTTTTGAAGAGATCATAGTTCTCGACTCGTAATTTAAAGCGTTTGCCAGCAAACATGGCAAAGCGATCAATGACAACCTGAGAAAAAAGAACAAGATTGACATACGACTTCCAAAGACTTTTCGCGCAACCATAATGATGGCGGTGACGAAAATAGCTATATGCATGGCGCGTAGCAGGAGAGAAGATGACACAGAAGGGAATGACAAACACTGCTGCGAACACATACCAAAGTCGAACGTCGGTATGACGTAAGGCTCCGATAAGCCAGCGGTGCATGAAGCCTGTTCCGAAAGTTGTACCTTCCCACGCTTGTTCTGCCATAAACTCTTCTTGTTCTCTTTTATTGATTATTTTTGTATTGCTTAAGTCCTATGCTTTTTTCTTAACTACAAGGATTGAGTGACCTTGACCAAGATGATCATGAATTTGTTCAACTTCGAGTCCTGCCTCATCAATGCATTTCTCCATGTCCTCAGTATTGTACATCTTTGAATTGCCGTTAGCCAATGCAGCAAAGTAAAGACTTGTCATTGTAAGGCACAATGTAGCCGGTTCAAACTTTTGACGGTCCCACAATGTCTCCATTATGTAAATGCGTGTATTATTGGTCATTGCAACCCGCGCACGCCTGAGGATGCTCACGATCTGCTCCATGCTGAAACAATCTAGGAACTGACTCATCCAAATAGCATCAGGGCCCTCAACTGTTTTAGGGAACGACTGATTTTCATCAAGTAGATTAATACCGTAGCCTTTGATACGCTCATGCCCTGGCTGATCTTTGACATTCTCCTTCATCATCGCAATTTGTTGCGGAAGGTCGAGAACGGTTATCTGAGCCTCAGAACTGTAGCTAACGCAATGAAGGGCCCATTTGCCTGTGTTTCCTCCAACATCGTAGAGGGTACGGACATGATGCTCGTCAAACACAATACGAAGTGCATCAGGGAAAGACGACTCACTGTAAAAATGATCGAAACCGAACCAACTTTTCTGCACGTCTTTAGGAAGGCTTGAGAGGCCTTCATAAATCGTGGGCCATGAACCGAAGTGGCGCAAGCCCACGGGCTTGCCTTCTTTTAATGACTCCTCAAGGTGAAACCAACCTTCATAGTTGACGTCATGATTGAAATCTATATTGACACGTGTTGCCGGATCATTGAGAAGGAACCATCCTGTTTTAGACAAAGAAAAACGGTTTGTGTCTGGGTCAACGAGCACTGTGCCGATACTTAAAGATGCTTCTAACAAGCATTTAATAGCATAATCGGACAAATGAGTTTTACTGACGATCTCTGCTCGTGTTATGCCTTTGTCGCTGTCTCTGAGAAAGTCCAAAATTCCCCACTTCACCATTAACCGGGAAGCCTGAAAGATAGCAGGCCCCCAAGCAATGTACTCAGCTAATCGCTGAGCCTCTCGCGCAGTCATATGCTCAGAGGTATATTTTTCTATTAATGATTCAGATAAATACATGAAAAGTAAAACATGATTATTCGATTCCAACCTTGGAGAGGACACCATCTATACGATCGCGCACTGTAGGGTCATAGCCAAGTCCTTTGCAAACAACCTTGCCAAACTTTTTGCCTGCACTCTTCATGCCGTCGCCCCAAAGATTGGACATAGAGCCCAATGTACCGCCCTTACCATTGACTACAAACTCTGCCATCACTTTTCCAGACGCAGTTTCCACAAATGTACACTCAATGGTGTTGTCTCCTTTGCGAGTGATGTTACCTGGGCGGATATACACTGTATATTTACGCCCTTTATCGTTTGATAAAAACAATCCTACATTCTCCAATTGCTTGTTAGCATTCGAAATAAAGTCGTTAATCCTTGGCTTGAGCTCATTTTCATATTCATTCTTGGCATTATATTCAGGCTGCTCCGTTTGACGAACCTCAAGCCAGTTTTTAGGTGAAAAGCCGGCAATCGTAAGATTCTTCCAGTCTACTACATAGCTCACACCTTGCTCTCCTTTGAGGAAAGCAAAAGAAACCTTGTCTGCACCCCATATTGAAATAGTGGCAATAAAGCACATCATGAGCAAAAGCATTGCTTTTTTCATGCTGACCGTTCTGTTAACTTCTCTCATATCTGTAATTTTTGTATGGATATTCATTATGTTTTTCTTTTTGTAGATTTCAAAAATCCACATTTAGTGCAAAGTTAAGACTTTTAGCTGAAAAGACAAAGATTTTTTGAAGTTTTAGAGATTTCCTTTTGAATAATTATCATGAAAATCTTATCTTTGCAAAAAAGTTCAACGTGGGAATATTCCTACAAATAAAATATACGAATTATGAAAGGGTTTGTAATCATCGCGATGCTTGCTTTATCATCTTTGGCAACATTTGCTCAAAGTAACAAAACTGTTGAGACTCAGAAAGATCAATATGGTCATATCACTGGTACTGCTACTACGATTACAGATAGTCGTGGCAATCAGAAGACTGTTTATAAGGATCAGTATGGCCATATTACAGGTACAAGTGAAGCCCGGCCAACCTTCGGTGGAAGAGTTCAGACGACATACAAAGATCAATATGGGCATATCAAGGGTTCAAGCGAGACCCGTTCTTCTTATGGGAACCGCAGCATAACTACTTATAAAGATCAGTATGGTCACATTACAGGTTCAAGCGAGACTCGAACTAATAATTTAGGAAAGTCCACTACAACCTACAAAGACAAATATGGACATATAAAGGGCACTAGCAATACGCATTGATTGCGATAAAGCAAGAATCGTTTTGCGATTCAACAGAAAAGGCAAGTCGATTTAATCGTAGTCGACTTGCCTTTTCACTTAAATCGCTGTGCGATTCCTTATGAAATGCCGCAACGTTTCAAACAGTCTTTTACGTCCTTTGGACTCGTCTTCAAAGGCTGTCCCAGTGTCGTGTCGCTTCGGTTTAATATTCCGCTTAGGAATGACTGTTCGTTGCCAGGTGCAATTTCATAGGCTAGAGTTTCCTTCGAGATGCCCTCTTTCCACAGTCGCTGACCTTTATCCTGCAATCTGCCAGACTCTATGTTTGAAAGGGCATCAACCCTTACCATGATGCGACCTTTAGAATTATCTTCCTTATTGACACTTATCAAAGCGTCATCATCTGTAGCTATGGTCGCAAAGAGAAGTTTTGCTCCTGTAAAGCGAAGATACTCGCGATAATCAACGAAGCGTAAAAGTTCTCGCACAGGAACTTTATTGACGGTACCATCGTCATAACCTAAAATAAGGTTGCCGTCTTGTGCCTCTTCATCATATATAGCAAGGGTCAATTCCGTACTTTCATCATAGTCGTAATCGGATATCTTGCTGAATTTTCCGTTGGGAAGGAACTTGAAGAATGCTACAGAAGGTCTGTAATCACCACAACCATCATCAATAAGAGAGTTCGTTCTACACGTACTCGTACTTATTTTCTCAATCGGGCTTGACTTAGTGGAGACATTGCTTGTACTGATCGTAGCCTCAACTTTGTTTAAGTTATGATTAGGATCAGATGGCTTGCTCAAATTGAGATGAAATGATTCTTCTGCTTGCATCCGCTGAAGCTTTTCCTTACGCCTGACGTTATATGCATCGAAGTCCTGCTTTGAAAGATAGCGCTTGCCATTATCCTGACGGAAATACCAAACGCCATACAGACTGACACCTTCCGGACAAGGCTCAATATCTATCTCTAAGACATACTTACCACTCTTCTCACCTATGTCCCATTTCGAATGAATGAAGGTTGTAGCATAGTTGCCAAAACGAATGGCGCATTGGTCAAGAATATAGCGCTGATATTTATCACGATCTCCATTGAACTCCTTGTACTCTAGGTCGTTTTCGACTCCAATACCAGCACCACTGTTGTTTGCGCCGATATAAACCGTGCCACCATAGGCATTGAGGAAAGAAGCTATAGCCTCAAGGACGTTGTCAGTACGAAGCCTTAGCTCTGGGCGCATATGATTGCCAGATGGATAGACAAGAGATTCCTTGTATTCTACCTTGTCAGTCTCTATGCCTAAGCCATAGGTGTCAAGGTTTGACTCATAACCTTTAAGATTAAGGTTGTCTTTGATACGATTGAAAATATCATTGGCCTGGCGGTCCATATTGTTTTCTTTCAGGATATTGTAGGCCATGACCAGGGAAGCTAACTTCTGAGTTGTACCGTCCTCCATACTGCGACATCGCCATAGCTCATCATCGTGACCGCGATAGCCTAAATAGCTCACGATACGCAATTGGTGGAATTTTTCTGACATGGAAGTATCGGTTCCAAAAAGGTCTGGAGATGTGTTTTCCAAACTGTCGAGGCGATCAGAATCAATATGATCATTAACCGCAAAGTCGTAGAGAAGATAAATCAGTTCCAAACGTCCACGGTAATAGTTTGCTTGTGACTCCCAGCCTATCAAACGGCATAAGACACGTGAAAAAGCTAAATAGTTGTAAGAGCGTACATAATCGTCATCCGTAAATGCCATTCGGTCTAAAATTCGGATAATTTCTTTAACATATGACACGTCAAGAATGCGGTCGCTATTTTCAAAGTCATCTTTTACAATTTTGGAATCGCTTTTGTCTTCTTGTGGCTCTGTAGAATTATCTCCTCCTTCATCAGCATAGGCATAGTTTAACATGAGGTTGTGAAAAGCTTTGGCTAAATTCACAGGTTCCCCAATAGCCCGACCATCCACAGAGCAAAACAAATGGAAGGTGCCGGAGGCTGTATTTTGATAGGTGGCTTTTACTAAGTCGCCAATATTATAATCTTCATCACAAGAGCCGGCTAAGCTGACGCTTTCTCCATCGGGTGTAACAGCAGGGACAGGAATACGATGTTCTCCTCTATCCATAGCTTTTCCTAATGAGCAAATAACCTCATCTCCAGGAGAGTATAGCTCTTCGCTCACATAACGCTTTATCGTATTCTGCATGGAGAAATGGAACTTTCCATCCGTATCCATGTCTATTATCTCGGCTTCCATGCTTAGCATCTTTCCCATGTCATCAGTGAACATCCATGGTTCAAGATGATGTATATAGCTCACAATGTCTTCTCCATAAAGGTAGCCACTCTCCTCTTTATCACCCTGAATGATACAATAAGCTTTTGACTTATTCTCATCTATAAACTCCACTCTTGTGATCTTGATCGTGACATGATCACCGATATTGTGTCTTATCTCTTTGGTTGTTGTAACAGAATCTTCATTGCTAACAGTTTGTTTTTGCTCAAAGAATACATGCTCAATATCATCCCAAAGATTTTTACAATCTCTGACCGTTACTTTGCCAGATATCGGCCGGATCCATCTTCTATCTGCATATACTTGGAGGTTTTCCCACAACTTAAGGTTCTCAGGAAGTACAGTCTTCTCTTTCGCATTGCCTGAGAATAGGCTGATGCCTTCGGGAGATAGTACAAGACGATTGTTGCCACAGATAAAACTGTTTTGTGTGTCAATAGGCCACTTGTCAGCCAATGACTTGTAAGTTTTTAGAAGGAATGTAACCTTATTGCTCGCTGTATCTGTGAGTTGATAAAAGGGACGAAAATATTTACTTCCAGTTAGATAGTTGAGAGCAAGTGTAAGCACTTGATGATTATTGTATTCTTCCTTATAAGTAGAAAGAACACACAGGCGGGAAAAATTCAAACGTTCATCCGGTAGAGTGGAATCAAGGTTATCCTTGTTGTCGGCAAGAAGCAAAAGAATGGTGATAGCTTGGATCAGACTATTTACTAATTCTTCATTGTCTTCCTGTCGATCAACCTTAAGAACATTCTCCTCTATATATAGGTTAAGAACTTTTATTAATGTGCTCTTGAATGGTTCCTTGATCCATATTTCTAAAGGCCAACGTCGGATAATGTCAAACAGGCGTGTGACTGTAGCCGTCATCAATGATGGATCATCGAGTAACAGACACGACATAATATTGAAGTTTTTTGCAGGATGGTAGACATAACCTGTTTTATCCAGTTTGTTGAGTATACCTTCAAGAAAATCCTTGCCTTTCTTTTCTTCTAAGAGTTTATCGGCTTCAATATAATAGGTCAATAATTCGATTAATGTAGTTAACCTTTGCTGATAAACTTCGCGTTCAAATTCATTGCAAAGACTCAGAAAATCAGATTCCTCCATAAACTTGGTACAATCTTCACGAACTATGTCTAAGTCTTGCTTCTGAGTTTCTAAAGTACTTATCCATTTACGACATTCACTCTCGAAAGACTTATCATCTACCTCATTCATCGTCAAGAGGTCAGTAAAGTCTTTTGTATCCCAATCTCGAGCAATTATACAAATGATGTTATCAATCTTTTCAGGACTCAGCCGGCTTATATTGCTATATTCATCAGCATCCACTAATTCAATCTTGGGTCGCAATTGTGTATTGGCTGTTACAAGGCATCGTACCTCTTGACCTTTATTAAGTCGAAGCCCATTTGTATGTTGGAGATAGACTCGAAGCCCCGATTCATCCACTAACTCACAATAGTCTTGATGAATGGCCCTAATTTTGAATAAGTAGGTCTTGCCTACTTCATAGGTAATCTCATTCTTCACTTCTGTCATATTTGTCGCTTTTAAATTAATTTTCGTTATTTAAAAAGTCCATTTCGCAGCAATGGTTGGGATAGCATAGAAACGGTTGTGCTACAGACCTCTGTCAGCTGTACACTGTTGTAAGGACGGAGGGCACGGTGGTGATTAGAGAAATAATATTTACAAAGTAGCTGTACGCTGAAAGTCTTTCGATAATTTTTAGAATGCCAATTCCATGCATCTCTGGCAAGGACAGCATGCTGATAGCGATTGCCATAGTAACTGTTGTCAGTCTCGCCAGTTTCTGCACCACCATTATATTCGACATGAGCAGCGAACTGTTTGTTTTTCGTAATGTTAAATTCTCGTGAGATTTCCCAGTAAGAGCCTTTCACACCGTCATTCTTGTAATCGATGTCTATAAAGAAATAGGTGGAGCCCCATGTATTAGGCTTGAACATTTCAACAGTAGTTGTGACGCTCTGGCGGGGTGTCAGATCATTGTATAGTGAGTGTCCTAAGTCATAGTGCACCTGTATATTCTGACTGTGGATACCCATGATTGGGAAGAGTGTGAGGAAACGCAGTGATGCAGTTCTCATGGATGATTTGTGATTCATGATGGTTTTCTATGAGATAATCTAATAAAATATTATGCTAGTCGTGTGCAAAGATAAGAAAAAATAAATAAAATCTCATATTTTCGTCCTTTTTTGCTAATTTTGCATCATTATTAGCGATGAACTAACTTTCATGGAAAAAACAGGAAAAGACTTGATATACGGTTTGAATGACCGTCCGCCAATAAGGGAAGCGCTCTTTGCCGCTCTGCAGCACTTACTGGCAGTGTTTGCTGCCATAATCACTCCACCACTTATCATCAGTTCAGCCCTTCGTTTCGATCTAGAGACAACGGGGTTCCTCGTATCAATGTCTCTGTTCGTTTCTGGCATCGCTACCTTCATTCAATGCCATCGTTTTGGACCTTTTGGCACAGGACTGTTATGCATCCAAGGTACTTCCTTTTCATTTATTTGTCCAATCATTGGGGCGGGCATGCTTGGAATGGTGAACGGGAAAATGGATGTATCTCTTCGATTGAGCTATATATTCGGAGGATGTCTAGTGGCATCTGTCGTAGAGATGCTTATCAGCCGTCTCCTGCCCTATACGAGAAAGATCATCACACCACTTGTGTCAGGAATTGTTGTCACACTCATTGGGTTGTGTCTGATCAAAGCCGGTATCAGCTCCTGTGGGGGCGGGCAGGCCGCTATCGACGATGGTACCTTCGGGTCAATGAAATATCTTGGTCTTGCCTTTCTCGTTCTTTTGACAATCGTCTTTTTCAACCGCCTGAATAACCAGTATCTGCGTATGGGATCCATCGTCATAGGATTGATAGTCGGTTGTAGGTGGCCTATTTCCTTGGTATGATGGATTTCTCCTCGCTAAAGTTAACAAGTCACATCAATGTCCCAATATCCTTTAAATACGGACTGCGTTTTGACATTGGTACTATCATTGGCTTAGGACTTATATGCCTAGTTACGGCCGTGGAAGCTTTCGGTGATATAACCGCTAATTCACTTATCTCCGGGGAGCCTGTAGAGGGAGAGAGGTTTATGAAACGTGCACAAGGAGGTATTCTCGCCGATGGTTTCAACTCGCTACTTGCTGCTGCTATTATCGATTCGCTCGATAATTGTGAGATAAAACTGAGGGACTAGATAGAAAGTTAATAAAATATAATTATTAGATATATTTCCTCTTCGACCATTGTATATTCAATATTTTTGTCTACCTTTGCACTCGCTTACGAAAAGCAAGGTACAACAATACCATTGGAGAGATGGTAGAGTGGTCGATTACAACGGTCTTGAAAACCGTCGTACCGAGAGGTACCGGGGGTTCGAATCCCTCTCTCTCCGCTGAGTCAGCGTAACGGGTTGTAAATCAACAAGTTACGCTGATTTTCGTTCAATCAATGGACGCACTCTGGACGCGAAAGTTCGCCATGTTGAATCAGCATCTTTAATCCTCAGATCTCGAGGCAATAAAAGATGTTAAAAAATGTGTTCTAAAGTACGCACGCAAAAAATTTCTAAGTTGGTTGGCTACACTTACCCCGTACTGCATCAGGGTAAGAAGTGGTATGTAGACTTCTATGCAGTGGATCCCGTCACAAAGAAGATGAAACGCCGTAAGACGTTCATTCCCGACGACTTAAAGGTCGCTGAGAAGAAGCGCAGAGCTGCTGAGATCATCGAGGTGATCACCATGAAGCTGATGCGCGGGTGGAATCCGTTCGTTACAACCGGTGAAGGCACAAGACCTTTCATCAAGTTCGATGACTGTGTTGAGCGCTATCTTGACTATGTTGCCAGGATGGACCGCAAGAAGACACGTGACAGTTATCGCTCCCGTATCAACATCCTCAAGGAGTATATCGCAACCCTTGAGACTCCTATCGTCTATGTCTATCAGTTTGACGAGTCTTTCTGCAACGACTTCATGGACTGGATCTACCTCGACCGTGAGAGCAGTCCACGTACGCGCAACAACTACCGAGGCTGGTTGTTCTCGTTTGCAGAGTTCATGCTTGCCCGTAAGTACATCGCCAAGAATCCCGTCGAACACATCAAGAACATCCCTGAGCATGAGAAGTTCCGTAAGGACCTCACTCCGGAGATGCTGGAGAAGATGGCGGAGTATCTGTTGGATGTCGACAAGCCCTTCTATCTGGCTTGCCTCATGCAATACTACACCCTCATACGTCCGGGCGAACTCAGCCATCTGAAGGTCAAGAACATCTCTGTCAAGGATCAGAGCGTGTTTGTGTCGAAGGACTTCAGTAAGAACCACAAGGATGCCTATGTGGGGCTCAACAAGGCAATCATCAAGCTTATGCTGGATCTTGGTGTACTTACGAAGCCGGGTAACTACTATCTGTTCGGTGAGAACTTCCTTCCCAATGAGAAACGAAGCAATGCCGATCAGTTCAACCGCCGTTGGAAGGTCATGCGTCAGGCGCTTGGCTGGAAGGATTGTTATCAGTTCTACTCGCTCAAGGACTCCGGCATCCGTGACCTTGCCAACTCTCAAGGCGTCGTTGTTGCCCGTGACCAGGCACGCCACAGTGACGTGACCACGACGAACAAGTATATCCAGAAGCATGGTGTTCAGGATGAGACGCTGAACTTCGAGGGCAACCTCACTTATTCGCGAGGCATCGCCGGAAAGAAAAAGATGTCAGACGTCGAGGAAGAATAGAATGTCTTAGTAGTGTGCCTCTTTTTCTTGTATCTATGTATCTACGACAAACCGACTGACACTTATCCATTGAGTGTCAGTCGGTTGCGTTTCGCTACAGGCTGTATCTTGGGCCGATTTTCGCTACAAATTAGGTCCCTTGGACTCAATCACCATCTTCAAGAGAGAATATGCTCTCCACGGGTTTTCCAAATACTCGTGCTATTTTAAGACTCAGCACTGTAGACGGGACATACTTGCCATTCTCTATGGCCACAATGGTCTGTCTGGATACTCCGATCTTTTCGGCAAGTTCGGCTTGGGCCATTCTAACTATAGCTCTCTCTACCCTTACATTATTCTTCATGGTTGCTCCTCCTTGACTGATAAAGCAGATACTTGAACCTAAGAATGAAAATGGCAAACATGGAGATCATGAATACAACCATTAATGTAAGATAGGTAAGCCCAAAGCTGAACCAAGTACATACGATCATCAGGACGGTCTGTATACGCAGAGCCCAGACAAGCGATGACAGGCGAAGATGCTCAATGTATTCATCTTCCTGTTTCTCCTTGGCAAATGCTATCATATACAAAGAAATCAGCAGTAAGCACAATGTGATTTCATTGAGCATACCAGTCTTATTCCATTCTGCAGCGAAATGGTCAAATGGTATCTGCCCAATAACTAATGTGGTGAACTCAATGGTATCATCATTGATTGGGCTGTTCACCACTTGGAGGATGCCCAGTAAAAGCATCGGGATGAAGATGCACCAGCCTATGGCAGCACATCTGTGCGGAAGCAAAAAGTTCTGTTTCATAGTGACAATCGTTTTAGTGAAACATAATTTCTCTATACGCTTGCAAAAGTAATGAATACTTTTCTAAAAGACAAGTAAACTATACATAAAGATTGCTATGCTTAACATTATTTCGTTTTTTCAAGCTATAACGGCTTGATTATTTACATTACTTATGCTGCTTTCGCCCCACTCCATTGCCAGGCGCTGGTTGTTTGTGCCACTGAGTCTGTCCTCCCGATGCCAGCAAAGCATGGCTGATCGTGTGGACAGACCCTGTGTCACAAAGGGCTCGAACGGAAGGAGTCCCGATCTGCGATTGAGACACCTTCCTTGGTAGTTCAATCCCGACAACCACCTCCTGGCATTCATCCCGCCCTATACATTATTCTATAGATGCTGAAGCAGACTCCGTCAGATAAGTAGACTTCATGCTTCGCCCCAACCCCATGCCGTCAGGCACCAACTATTCGCCACCCTTAGAGACTTCCACGTCTCTGTTGAGTGCCTCAATAGAGATGTGGATGTCCCTGTGGCGAACGCTCCGGAAGAGAAGCCCTTTTGTGCTGATTAGAAGTCAAAAAGGCGGGGACGGACTATCGCACCATCCCCACCTTTTTGTCGTCTAATGCACAGGGCCACTCTTTGCCGTCGCTGTAGTTGCAGCCTGACGACATCCCACCCTGCTTATGAATTCTGTTCACTCAGTCATCGTATTACTCGTATTCTTGATATTATCGGTATTACAGATGTTATCGGTATTACTGATGTTATCCGTATTACTGGTATTATCCATATTCATGGTATTATCTGAAAATAAGGGTAATATGAGAAATACATAATTCAGTCTTTCAACGAATAGGTCACGGTTGTCACTACTCTCACGCGTTTTATCCATGGTGTGTTACTGTCCCTGTCCTCAATGGAGAATTGGCCCTGGTCTGCACTAACAATCTTGTTGAGCTTTGAGTTGCTGTTTTTGGCAAACTGCTGGGCAGTCTGCTGCGCATTCTCAATGGCCTCAGTCATCATCTTCGGTTTCATCTTCTTAAAAGAGTCAAGGTCGTAAGTGACCTGATTGCTGTAGTCACCGGCAACGATGGCAACACCTTGCTTGAGAAGTTCTCCCTGGCGGGCAATGATACTGCGCACAAGGTCAACATGGTTGGACGTCACTGTAATGACAAGTGTGATGTTGTAACGGTAAGGTTTAGCTTCAGAACTGTACTGGTCAGCCGACTGGTCAATGACTTGTGGCGCGTTGACAGTTATCTCCTTGTCACTTATACCATTGGCAATGAGAAATCTCTTGATGGTCTGCTGCTTCTGAGCGATACGGTCATAAAGTTCCGGAAGATCATTGCCCAACTCTTTGGAGACGATGGGCCATGTGACCTTGTCGGCCTTCACCTCCTGTTCGGCAAGTCCCTTCACTGTCACCTTACGGTCTTTCTCCGTAAAGTTGTCCATACCGGCCTTCAGACTGAGGCCCATAATGATAATGCCTACGGCGATGATTGCCGCACTAAAGATTTTGTCTTTCATATCGGTTCTTTTTAGAGTTGTTATCTCAGACTGTTACTGATAATGCTCGCTGCCTTGTCCTTGTCATCGTCGAATACGAAGAGCCTGTAGATCACTGTGGCGTTCTGTGGATCGACGATGTGCGGAGCCATATACCGCAAAGCCTGTAGACGTTCATCACTGAAGCTGAATATTGCCATGACTTTAGCACACTGGCTGCATGTATAGTAGCAGCCAAGGCTTGCCACTTGTATCAGATCCATCTTGCTGCAGGAGTCTGCATTCCTTACTTTGCCATATAAGAAAGAGAAGTCAGAGTCTGCCATGCCATACGTCATCTGTGGAGTGGTATGCATACCGGGCATCGGCGTATAGACGGGAGGCAGAGGACGTGCAATCGGAGAATTGGGATTGTTATCATCGTCAACTATGACTTGCTCCTGATAGGTAGCCACTCGATCAGCTGAATCGAAGCCAACATATATCATCTTACTCGGCCCGAGCCAAGGCACTTTTTTATAAGTCCATAACTCGCCGTACTGATTAAAGCTGGTCGTAGTCGGCCTGCCCAAACAAGCTACTACTTCTTCTTTCGTCATGCCTCCCTGAACGAGCCGATCCTTTGCCGATACATTCAAACTAAAAGCAAAGATCATTGCCAATGTTAAAAGCAAGACACTGCAATGGAATTTGATGTCGTTGATCGAGATCCTTTTCATACTCTTCTGATATTAATTGTACCGCAAAGTTAATAAAAAGTAGATAGAGGTCGAAGGGGAAAAGCCTATAAAGAAAAGAAAAATCCCTATTGTCTGACAAAATCAGACCATACATGCTTGCTGCAAAATGGTACAACAAAAAAGTGCAAAGCGCGTGTCACCACGAACTTTACGCCGGAGAGTAATTTATGAATGAAAAGAATGTAATCTATTCTAACCTTGCCATACCCTTATGGCAACCTTTAATATTTATGTTGCATAAGATAATACAATTATTCGGAAAAACCTTATAGTCTTTTAGAATATTTTCGAATAAAGTATTAATTTGTTGCGTAAAATGTCCAAGGTGTATTATATTATGTATTATTCTTTGTCAAGCTCCAACGGGGAATCGGGTTAAATCTTGACTGCTCTTATCAGTGTTTGCTAGCTAAGGATATCGTGAGAGAACCTGTTGCCATGAGTGCACCAACAAGACAGACTCCAGTCCATCCGAGATGGCTCCAGCCGAGCCCGGCAAGGAACGTGCCGAGGCTGCCACCGATGAAATAGGTTGTCATAAAGATAGTGTTGGCACGGTTGCTGGCCTCAGGTATCTCCTCTATGCATCCGCTCTGGTTGCTCAGTTGCTGACATTGCATCCCTATATCCACGATGATGATCGCGGCTATCAGTCCCACATAGGAATCCCCGAACAGGAAACAGATGGCCCATGCAAGGATCTGTAAAGAAGCACCTATGATAGACAGATTCCTGATGCCATACTTAGGAACATACTTTCCCATGCTCGAAGCAGCCACAGCACCGACAATACCACATAGTCCGAGGATACCTACTTTATCACTACCTTGGTAGAAAGGAGCGCCGGCGAGGTGAAAGGCAAGGCACGACCAGATGGCAAGCATGCTGCCGAAACCGAAGGCAGCACGCACAGAGTTGAGTCGGATTCGTGGGTGGTGTGCAATGATGAGGAAGATCGACTTCATCAACCCGAGATAAGAGCCTTGAAAGTTCCGCTTCATCTCCGGCATGAGTTTCAAGGAGATACCTGTTGAGACAATCATCAGTAAGGCGGCAATAATAAACATCCATCGCCAACCAAGCCAGTCGCCGATGAAGCCGCTGATTACCCTTGCCCCGAGTATTCCGCAGAGAAGCCCCGACAACACATATCCCATGTTGCGTGCTTTGTTCTGAGGCTGAGAGAACTGACCGGCAATCGGGATGAAAAGTTGCGGCACTATGCTGCACACTCCGAGAAAAAGTGATGCTATCCAAACGATTTGTATAGAAGGGGCAAAACCAATAGCTGCGGCAAAGACCGTAGCAAGACTCATGCATACGAGGATAATCTTCCTTCGGCTGCAGAGATCACCGACAGGGATGACAAAAAACAGTCCGAGCGAATAGCCGACCTGCGTGATAACCGTAATCAGATTGGCCTTCACTTCCGTCACAGACAAGTCAGTGCGTATCATCTCAAGCAAAGGCTGGTTGTAATACAGGTTGGCGACACTCACGCCAGCCATCACCGCCATCATCAGGATGACATATCTTGGTATTCCTTGATTCTCTTTAAGCTCCATCACCTTTTTTATATGTGCAAAGTTACGAAGAATATTTTGTTTGGCAAAGTCGGAAGAAAATTGTTATGCTTTCGCCCCACTCCATTGCCAGGCGCTGGTTGTTTGTGCCACAGAGTCAGTCCTCCCGATGCCAGCAGAGCATGGCTGATCGTGTGGACAGACCCTTTGTCACAAAGGGCTTGAACGGAAGGAGTCTTGATCTGCGATTGAGACACCTTCCTTGGTAGCTCAATCCCGGCAACCACCTCCTGGCATTCAGCCCGCCCTATACATTATTCTATAGATGCTGGCGCAGACTCCGTCGGATAAGTAGACTTTTATGCTTCGCCCCTACCCTATGCCGTCAGGCAATAACTATTCGCCACCCTTAGCGACTTCCACGTCTCTGTTGAGTGCCTCAATAGAGATGTGGATGTCCCTGTGGCGAACGCTCCGGAAGAGACGCCCTTTTGTGCTGATTAGAAGGCAAAAAGGCGGGAACGGACTGTCGCACCATCCCCACCTTTTTGTCGTCTAATGCACAGGGCCACTCTTTGCCGTCGCTGTAGTTGCAGCCTGACGACATCCCACCCTGGTTATGCATCGCCCCTACGGTGTCACCATTGCCTCCATCTGCCCGAATTGGCTCCGTTCGGAGAATGATAACTGAAGATAAGGGGAATATATTATTCCCTTACAGTGCTTCAATCCGCATCAAGCTTCTCTCTTCCGGGTTGGCGTTGCCATGCTTCATACGGATCATGGTCGGATACTCGAGGCTGATGTCATACTTGTGGAGGATCGAATAGACCGTGCTCTTACTCTTGATGTTGAGCCGCTTCATGATCTCACTGACACTGTAACCGCCTTTGTACATGTTCACTACCGTCTGGTGCTTCTTGATCCGGGCGTTCCTGCCGTTGATAGCCTTCAGCTCTGTATAGGTGAAAGCCTTCGTGGCATTGTCACCATGCAGTGGCATCTTGGAGATGACATCAAGAACGTTCTTCGTGCCCTTCTCGGGGAAAAGCTCATCCGTCGAATCGACAGAATCCATCACAGAGACGATCCTGATGTTCTTGCTGGAACACAGTTTCAGGAACATTGTCATCTCCCTGATATTCTTGAATGCGTTGTTGAACGACAGGAATGTGGCGGTGTCACCTTCCTTGAGATTGTCGATGAACTTACTCCATGCAGGACGCGACTCGTCATCGGTCTCTTCATGATAGTATTTTGAGCATTTAACCCCATTGATTACGTCATGGAATTTTTCATGTTGCTCGTAGTTTTGAGTTTTGTTGATGTAGACAAAATTAGCCATAAAAAATTTCGTTGGACATATTTCATTTGCAAATATACTGAATTACACTGACTTAGCCAAACAAATAGTAAACTTTCTTCATTCTAACTGCTAAATTCTTTTCAATTGGTTCGATTTGGTTTCGTATTCCAATAAAATGAGGCAAAATGATAACAATTTACGTGTAAAATATGGCAGTAAGGATAAAATGTCGTATTTTTGCAACCACAATTTTAATCATCAACAATCGCCCATCCAATGAACAGTAAAGAACGCATCAACGCTCTTCGGAAGGCACAAAAGACTTTGACGAGACGATTACTCACCAAGTCAATAGCTCTGTTGCCTTTGCTTGCCGTTACAGTCACAGGTTGCTCATCAGATGAGAAATACGATTTCAAAACCAGTACTGATGCCATCGAAACCTACCAAGACTATCTTGCCTCAGTCCGCAAGATCAAGACATCCAACACTGATGACTTCTCCAAGGAAGTCAGCCGATGGAAGGAAGTCAACGACACTGTCATCCGGTTTCTGATGCGCGACTCTGTCTTACAGCGGGAGCACAATGTCTCTACCCGTCTTACCATCATCCATGACTCCGTAAGACAGGAGATGCTCCGACTCTCTGAGACCTGGCGCTATACTTATGCCGACGTGTTCACGATCAAGGAGAACACTTCAAAGTTCCAGCATGACCAGGATCTACAGGATGCAGTCAAGACTGCAGAGCCATTCTTCATCTCACTCAACAAAACCCCGGTCTATGAGGGAAACAAGACCGCCATTCTCAATAAGTATCGCGGCTTCCTCTCTGTCACGAAAGCCAACGGCATCAAGAGCAAGGATGACATGCTCACCTTTATAAAAGAGGAAGACTATTACTTCCGCTCCTTCCTCGCTCACCTTTATGAGATGGATAACGAGCCGATATCCGATATCACAAGAGACACCGAATCTATCTGCCGTTCTATCTTCCTGGCTGCGCGTGAAGGCAAGATCTCAGCCAGGGACGCAATGGTCTACATGTCCATGCGAACCGTGAGGCGACTGCTTCAGAACTCTGTTGTCTGTGTGACCGACATGAACAAGCAGCCTGTCAAGACCAAGGCCCAAGGCAATGCCTACGTCTGGATGATCATACAGCCGTTCATCAGTATCGATCAGTTCTCGATCGCAACGCTGACCCCTGCCGAGAAGAACAACTTCAACTATATCGTTACCCAACTGCCCAAGTCGGCAAGGTTTGCCGAGACCTTCAACATCGAGCAGCGGGCACTCAACTACCTTCTTCCCCAGCAACTGCTGAAATTCTACATTTTATCACTATAATCAGATTCCTTATGATTCAAAACGAAGTAACAAAATTCATGGCTTTGGCTCCGCTTATCATGCCGAAGCTCTTCAACGTGAAAGACTGTCAGGAGGTCGACATCTCCGAGGACAACGCTGTCATCCACTTCCCCTTTGAGGAGAAACAGCCGCTGAGTCTGATCATGGATGAGCTCAGTGACGAACCGGAGCTCCTGTTCCTCTTTCATGGTACCAACAAACTCAACCAGAAGGTGCGCCACTGCTGCTACTTCAGCAAACCTTACAAGACTACCTGTATGTTCAAGCTGAACCTTGTCACAGACAGCATCGGTGAGACGGAGGGTATCACCGTGACTGTTTTCAATGAGGTTGACGTGATGGAGACGAGCTTAGAGGATGACCTTCATGTTCATGCCACCTCTTTCGATTTCCTCGACGCCATGAGACGCTCCGATGTGGTGTCACTATTCTGCAAGTTCCAATGAACCCGCTGCTGCTTGATAAGATGGCAGACATCATCAACGCCAAGAGTAAGGTGTTCTATGCCGTAGTGCCGCGGATGAAGCTCGAGTACATGGATGTCCACGGAGAGTCTCTCCAGAAGACTTACTGCCATGTGCTCAGCATCGTCCGCCTGAAACAGCAACAAGGCAAGAAACGTAATGTCTGGAACATCTATGAGACCGACATCGAGAACGTCATCCGGAAGATCTCTCAGCGGGACCGCCACTTTGCCGACCGTATCGACCGGTGTGAGCTGACAACAACCGATGTGGAGATCATTGCCAAGCGTGCATCCTTCAAGGCTGTGAACCTCAAAATTTCACCGATGGCAGTCGATTGAAACATCTCCCTCTCATTTTTTTATTACTCGTATTATTGATATTAATGGTATTACTCAAATTAGCTATGATAAGACTGATACTCTACTTAGTTTGTGCAGCGCTGCCCTTAGCCCTGTCATGCTATATATACAAGAACAGCTCACCCCGCTTTGTACGGGTGTGGAGACGGTTAGTACGTTCGGAGAACGCACGAAAACTGGTAGGTAAAGTGCTCACCCTGTACATCGCCATGCTGCATATCGTGCTCTATGCGGTCTCCCCCAAGGACATGGGACTGATAGCCTCTACGATGATCATGTTAGCGTTGTTTTCTACGAACCGATCCCTGCGTCTGCTCGAATGGATCCGGAGCGACAAACGATGTTTTGCTGCCATTGGCTTCATTGCGATCGCCTGCTCGTTCTATGGGCCCTTGATGAGCACCGGTCTCACGATTGCTGCCATCCTTGTGGCATCGTTGTTCATGCCTAACCCAGCGCTCAAAGAAGAGCAAACTGATGCCCAAGAGCTGGCTGTCGATGACAAGACGTTCACGGCTCAGTTCTTTGCTTAACTGCCCCAACATACAGTTTTGAAACTCCCAACGATAAGATGAAAGACAAACATAAAGACAACGTTGATTGGCTTGCGTTCAATCGTGATCTGATGGATTGCCTTCGTACGCAGACCAATCACAAATTCTCCCGCTTCGATGCCTTCATGTGGCTCATCGACAACATCAAACGGGGCCGGCTACTCTCCGATGATGACAAGGTCGAACATCCCGAATCAGGCTTCACGGCCTCCTTCAACCAACTTGCTGACCAATGGCACTGGTCCCGGCAGTCTGTTTCCAAGTTCATCAAAGATCTTGACAAGATTGCCGTCATCACCCATACCCGGCTCGGCAACTATTACATCTTCTCCCTCAACTACTCTTCAACGGATAAGATCCTACTATGATGCCCGTACACGGATTTTCGTATAACGAGCGAGCTTGCTCACAACACCAGAGCGACGTAAGAATGTTATGGGATAGGCAACGTTTTTTCAAAACGCTAAGCCTAATTAGCGTTAACTTCGTTTAACGCATTAGGCTGCCTCCCCCAAGGGGTTCCTACGGGGAGCAAGCTCAGGCAGAAAGATGGTTTCTTATAGAATTGACACCTATGGCAAACAGAAAAGTGATGATGGACATTCGCTCAAAGACCGAAGGCATTTCGTCTTTGGAGAGTAAAGAGCAGCAGCGTAACTGGGATAAAAAATCTTGGCAAAAGAAGGCTAATGATCCCTTGGCTAACTATGACCCTACCCGTGCTCATCTTAACTTTGAGGTGACTAAGGGCGGTGTCGTCCAACCTATAGACAAGTCCAAGACAATCGATCAGAAGATGCGTGCGAACCTTGCTTCGAGGGGCATTGCCAATCCCAATGACAACCCCAATGCCAAACGTAAAAGCAGGATTCTTGCCCAGTTTGTCATCGGTGGCAATTCTGACCGGATGAGGGAGATTGCTTTCGGCAACCATAAAGTAGATCTATCCAAGGGAGCAGACAACTCACACCTCACAAGGCAGAAGGATATAGAGGAATGGGCGAAGGATGTCTATGGCTTCATCGCCAAGAGGTTCGGCGAGGAGAATATCGTCAGCTGCTATGTCCACCTCGACGAGAAGGCACCGCATATCCATCTCACCCTCCTTCCGGTCAAGGATGGTAAACTCTCGTATCGTGCTGTCTTCGGAAAGAGTCTGACCGAGGAAAGCAACACGCTCACCATGCTCCATACCGAAATAGCCAATGAGGTCGGAAAGAAGTGGGGACTGGAGCGTGGCAGCAACATGGCTGAGACCAGGGCGCGGCATCGCTCTACGGAAGAATACAAGCGGGAGCTCGTCAACACAGTGTGGGAACTGCAGAACACCAAGGCAGGTTTGGAAAAGCAGATCCACAGGGCAGAAATCAAGTTGAAGAGCTTCACTACGATGCTCGACAACCTTCAGAGTCGGAAAGAGGATATTCAGGCAGAGATCGACGATATTGCGAAGAAGTTTGGTGAGGATGGACAGAATGTCGAAGAACTTGCCAAGCGAATGACAGAGCTCAACCGGCAGTTGGCAAGCGTCAACGAGAAGATTGCAGAGCGACAGCAGATGCTCGATGCTACTAATGCCGAACTAACGGCAGCACGCGCCAAACTGGAGGCCATGCAGCGCCAGCACTCCCGTCTGCAGACTGTTGTCAACGATGACATTGACCGGAAGGTCAATGAAACCCACAACAACATCCTCACCACCTACAACAACATGGTAGCATCGACGATGGACTCGTTGATGCCCACGCTGACCGAAGAGCAGCATGCCATCTTGCAGGAGTCTGGCTTCAATGATCTCACCGACAAGGCAGACGAAGTCGTCAACTGTGCGCTACTCCTTGCCCTTGGCTATGTCCATGAGGCAACCAACTATGTCGAGTCTCTTGGTGGCGGTGGCAGTAGCGCTTGCAAACTCAAGCGTGACAAGGATGATGATGATGAGCGTTGGTGGATGCGCTGCATCGCCCATTCCGTTGCCATGTTACGCACTGCACCGCGACGACAAAATCGAAAACGGTAATATCAGTAATATGGATAATACCGATAATACTGGTCGGTCCCCGGAGGGGGCCAACATGGTTAGCCCCAGGCAAGGCGCAGCCGCAGCCTGGGGGTTGTTAAAGGCATAGCAACTGACCGGTCGGCCTCGGAGAGGGCGAACCTACAAGAAATCATTTAACCGGGACATAGCAATTAACCACGCCATACTGATTTTTCATTACGAGTGTATCCTTGCGAAATGAAATGTGTGAAACTTCAGTCTCCCCATAATAGTCTAAGGTTATACTATCACCTGCAAACTTATATGGTATTGATACAACAGGAAAGTCGTCAAGATAATACATACTGTCCTTATCGAATTTGAACACAATAGTCTCATCACCACTTGCTGCCGTCCACCAACCAAATAATCTGCTCTGTAAACTTTTAGTAGGTGAAGAGGCCATGCAAGACAGCATAATCAAGGCAACTATTGAAAGGATAAATGTGTTCTTCATATTCAATCATTGATCTACTTTGACAGTCTCCTTTAGTTCCTTCACTTTAGTCGATACACAGACGTTACCTTCCAATCCTGAAAGCCCACTGTTGACGATTTCTTTGGCCTCTTGCTCTGCATCGTCAACGTTACAAGCGGTAATGTAAAGCGTTCCTTTTTCTCCAAGTTCAGTCTCCACTTCGACTTCATACTTGTGGAGATCCTCTAATCGTCCTGCCTCCATACTTTCACTTGCCGCTGTTGTTTCCCAGTTGATGAGTCTGGCAGGCTTCTTACGGATATCTTTCAGCATCTTCACCTTGACGGGGGCATCAGTGCCATCTTCATTCACCTTACGGAATCGTCGGCATCCACATACACAGGCCCAGATGGGAGGACGGCGGGGAATATTGTCACCTCCCATCATCCCATCTCTTCTGTACTTCATGAAGAACTCAAACTCAGTCATATCGCCGGTGCCGTAGATGATATCTACTACTCTTTCTCCACATACCGGGCATTTCCGCGGCTTGCGAGTTACATCAATAATCTTTGAGCGTAAAACCATATGCGTTATAGATTACATTGTTAGAACTTCACCGCCATCTTCTGCAGCAGACGCTTGTCGAGCGCGTGCTTGTTCAGGAAGATATAGGTGGTGTACATCGCCACGAAGCTCTTGCTGAGATACCAGATGCCATGGTAGTTGCCATAGTCGCCCCACGAGTTCTTCACCATATAGTATTCCTTGCCGTTCTTGTCCTTCGCCGTACCGAAGATCAGCATCACGTGGTCGTAGGTCGACTCCCACGTATCAAAATATTTCTGCCGCAAAGCCTGTGTCGGTGTCACCTCCGGTGCATCCACACCGAGACTGTCGAGTTTGCTCTTCTGCTGTGCCTTCGGCAGTTTGAGCCACCGCTCCGCGTCGCTCCCTGCCAGAGAGTACGCTTTCTGCTTGTCCAAGGCCAGTCCGATGCCGCTCCGTGAGAAGTTGTCTCCACTCACATCTCCGCCCCATGCCACGCTGTAGCCGTGGGCAAGGGCATTGTCGATGACCGCCATCATCTGGTCCAGCGGAATGTTGAAACTCGGACGCGGGCGCCACTTGTAAGGTGCCTCTATCACCATCCACTCGTTAAAAGGATGATGGGTGTAACTGGTCACGCTGACATAGTCGTCCCAATCAAGTCCGAGACTTGCTGCAAACGACTGCGGGGTATAGCGTTTGCCCCCATAGCTAAACTCCTTCTGATAAGTGCCAAGATAAGCATCCAAGATACCCGTCATGCCCTGCCGCCACTGCGTCGTGATGGAGGTCTGCTTGTTGTCAGCATAGTTGTTGACATACGCTTCCAAGGCGGGGAAGAACTCGTTGAAATTGGCGAGACTGTCGCCTACCATCGCTCCCGGTCTTGTCATCGCTTCTTCCGGCACGATGCCGAAGCGCTTGATGACACTCACCACGTCGTCGCACGATCCGCCTTCTGAGAACCGGCTGTTACCGTGCATACGGATATGATAGTCGGCACAGTCGAGATAGTCCTGGTACGCCACGTACATCTCCGCGAGGTCCACCGTCTTCCCCGTCTTCCGCAGAATCTCACTCTCCAGGAATCCGCAGGTGGCATAGTCCCAACACGTCCCGCTCCTGTTCTGATCCTTCACAGACGTTATCGGGTTGGCCTTGATGGTTGTGAATACCGGTGCCTTGCTCTGGGCAAAGGCCGTCATCGCTGTCGTTGCAAAGACAACAGACAATATTGATGTTTTCAGAAGTGTCTTCATAGCTATATTTTGTTTCTAACGTTCAAAATTACAAAATTTAATTGATATCCCATAATGCTTTTATAAAAATGTGAGGCCTACATAGAATCCACATAGACCTATGTAGGGTCTATATCGATGTTCTATATAGATCTCTGATGATAGATTATTCCAAAAATATTTTGTAATGCCAGGCATTCTGCTTAACTTTGCAGTTGTAATGCATCAAGAGTCACTTAAATGTGCACCAACCGGAAGTTATGATCACGGTGGTAATACGATGCGAGTTAAGAGTTCAATTAACTAAAACATAACGAATATGCAAATCATTCAGCATCATCCAACGACAGCCGTCGCATATCCTCGTGCGCTCTATCAGGGTTCCAAACTCGTCAACGTTTCAAAGGACGCTTTTCGTATTATCGAAAAGCAAGTCGAAGGTATGGGTACCGTGCTACTTGTCGAGCAGGTGGCAAGTCCAGGTGTAACCGTTCAGATTGTTCACGCGAAAGACACAACTAACTTTGACCAGCTACTTGGCAAGGCTTTGTCTATGAGTCTCAGTCCGAAGTACATTGAGGGAGATTATACCTTCCTCGTCCTACTCGCTTGCTGCAGAGAGAAAGGTCGGCCATTGACTCAGGCTAACTATCATGAGATTTACGAAGAACTACAAGACTATAAGGTCCAAGCAGCCAGCTGGTATCACCTGTATGGTGAGAAGTAACCAAAAATTATCAATTTTTCTTGCAATGTGCACAATTGGCCGTTGTGAGATACTAAAGATATGCTTACCTTTGCATCCGGAAACCTACCTGTAGGCGGTCAACTGTTCTGCACGAAAGCTTGTGCCAACGAGAGTAGAGCCAAGTTCACTTGAGCTCTGCCGAGTGCAGCCAAGCTTCTTCAATTGAAAACTTCGTCCCTCAATGCGCGCATCTCTGAGGTGTCCTTACGAAAGCTGACAGCCCGCCTACTTGAATCAGCAAGTGTGAGAATGCTGCACGAATCTGGCTATACGACGTGCCTGCACGCAACTGAAGCCCCTGTACGATTCCTCATTCTCCATTTACTGAAGGTTTCCTTAATAAAGGTATTTATAAGTTCAGTCTAATGCTAACCAGTGACATTTTAAGGAAATCCTCTTTTGTGAAAGATGCATAGTCGGCAGTGGTACCAAGTAAGCGCTACAAACGGTACAATCTAATGCGCTACAGGCGGTACCAAGTACGCGCTACCATCACCTATACTGCTAAATCCATGGGTAAATCGCTAATGTCTTTTAGCCGCTTGCCTTCGACTAATATTTTTAGCATTTCCATAGAATCTTCTGCATCAGTAGCCTTTACCGCATTGATGAGCTCAGGAAGTGCAAAATGATAGACACAATCAATATCGCCAGTGCCTAAAGCTAGAGAAGCAATTCGAGCGGGTAATGGTTCTGCTGTGACAACAACAATGTGCGGGAGATTTCCTTTCCTGTTACGTATGAGCCCTAATGCTTCTGTACGACTGTTTTGAGCTCTATCACTTCTCATTGTCCATTTCGCAGAAACAGATGCATGTAGTATTGGGAGTCCTCCATTTGATTTTCTAAGATCACAATATTTACAAATTGTATCATCGAGAATTATCTCATTACGATTTATTACCTCGTCGGGTTCGGCCTCTCTGAAAATAACAACATCTGGTGCAACCATATAATCATTGCCTAAGCTAGATGCTAGTTGTCCATTGTCTTTAATGAGGCTATTAAGATATTCCAAATGAGCATATTGAGCGAAACTACTCGTTTTGATAGAGTTGCGGTTTCCTAACTTCGCTATGTGCCATTTCCCAGGTCTAAGATTTTGAAGATGGGGGAAAGTATTTTGCAGAAATTCCATGTTTATCTGTTCGAATGCTGCGCCAGAGGTCTGGCCAACAGCCTTATCCTTGATCTCTGCCACTAATTGATCGGTAATTCCTCTTGCAATGGAAATAGATAGTTTAGAAGACTTATCTGCATTACTAGGTACTCCGTTCTTATCAACCGTCAATATACCCTTAGATAGCAGGTCGTGATGGTACTGTTTTCTCGCTTTTAATATTAATGCTTGCATAATAATTATCTAATACTTTTTTAATTTGTAAACCAACTCTTTCAGCGACAGGTGGAGGAAATGCATTCCCAATCATCCTGCATGCAGCTGTCTTCCTCTTTCCGAAATCCCAGTCATCTGGAAATCCTTGAATTCTTGCTATCATTCTTGGTGTTAGTCGAGGTGAACCAGAAAAGTCAGGTCCTGGTGCATCATTGCCTATACCTTTACCATCGACACCTAACTCAGCCCATTGCCTTTTCGCCCGCGTTGGTCCTAAGTCTGGTCCCCCATGTTTTTTACTTCCTCCAACAATTGTAGGGGCAATCTTGTTTGCCTTCTTACGCCACTCGTTAACCTCTTTCCAGCCGTTTGCGGCCATGAGATCGTATAGGGTGTCACCAACTGTCGGCTTTTTACCTAGGTCTGGATATGGAAAGGTGAATATATCCTTAATATCATTTCTTACACTTACAATGATAGCCCTGGGCCTTAGTTGAGGTACGCCGTAATCAGAAGCGTTGAGAAGTTTTACATGGGGAGTATAACCAAGCGCTCTGATATGTCTTAGAATCTCAGCCCTATAATCAAAAAATATCGGTCCTAAAAAACCTCTAACATTTTCAATCATACAGACTTTTGGTTGAACTTCCTCTATAAGTCTTAACATTTGTGGAAAGAGATCCCTCTCGTCTTCAGCGCCTAATTGTTTTCCTGCAACACTGAAAGGTGGACAAGGAACACCGCCTGCTAATAAGTCTACTTTGTCTTTGTATTTCAGTCCACTAAATTTATGAATGTCTTCACAGATAACATTCCATTTTGGACGATTTGTTTTGAGACATTCGCAGTAATCTTTTTCAATTTCTACTAAAGCAATGTGATTAAAGCCAGCTCGCTCTAATCCCAAAGCTTGCCCACCAGCTCCTGCGCATATTTCTATAGATGTATAACTCATCCTCTAACTTGTTTTTGATTGCAAATTTAAGATAAATAGTTCATATTACAAAATAATGTGCTATGAAAAATAAATGTGCACAATTGGCCGTTGTGAGAAACTAAAGATATGCTTACCTTTGCATCCGGAAACCTACCTGTAGGCGGTCAACTGTTCTGCACGAAAGCTTGTGCCAACGAGAGCAGAGCCATGTTCACTTGAGCTCTGCCGAGTGCAGCCAAACTTCTTCAATTGAAAACTTCGTCCCTCAATGCGCGCATTTCTGAGGTGTCCTTACGAAAGCTAACAGTCCGCCTGCTTGAATCAGCAAGTGTGAGAATGCTGCACGAATCTGGCGATACGACGTGCCTGCACGAAACTGACGCCCCTGTACGATCCCTCATTCGCCACTTGCTGAAGGTTTCCATTTCTATCCTTTGTCCAAGGGCTCTGCAGCTATTTGTATGTCTTCTTCCTCCGGCAACTTATATTTCACCGATCGGTCTTCAAGATATATATGGTTCAGAGTGTAAGCAAGCGATTCAAGTGTCTTATCCCTAACCTTTGGTTTCAGTTCACACTCCCACACAGTGATACAGTGCCAACCCATCTTTGCAAGCTGTTTTTGCTCTTCCTTGTCGCGCTCCTTGTTCCGTTGGATCTTCTGCCGCCAAAAGTCAGTGTTGGTCTTCGGCATCACAAAGTACTTGCAGCCTTCGTGACCATGCCAAAAGCAACCATTGACAAAGATGCAAGTACGATACTTCCGCAACACAATATCCGGATGGCCGGGAAGTCGAGGGTTATTGAGACGATAGCGGAAACCTTGCCCCCACAGATAACGGCGCACAAGAACCTCCGGCTTCGTATTCGCTGACCGAATGGCAGACATGTTTTTATGCCTCTGTATAGGAGAATGAACGTCCATCTTTACCTACCTACCTTTATACCTTGAACGAGAAAACTCATGTGATCACAGAACTTTTCTAATTCGTTGCAGATCATGAAGTCTTCAGTAAACTCAGAAAAATCTGGGTAGTAGCCTCCTTCCTGTATATCTTCAATCTGAGAATATTGCGGGAAGTGCTCATTTAAAACTGCCTGAGCTTCACTACTGAGAGTCTGAATTTCTCGCTTGTATATGGATTCAATCCTGCTATTACCATCATTATTTATTCTGTCTAAATTTTGTATAGGGGCGAAATATTGCTCGTCAATAGAATCATCATGAAAGACCGGTGCATTGATCTTGATATCCGTATCGGATTCTTCTGGATCGTCATCTTTTTCACCATACTTTTCGTCAGATTCTGTTTTGGATGCTTTCTTGTTTGCCTCAGAATTGATATTAATTCTGTCACTACCAAAACGAATGGTACTTTCATCATGATCGGATTGAGTATTGTCATCACTATCTACGCTTTCTGCAGATGTCTTATTATCTACATCATTATTACTTGTATCTGTTTTGTCTACATCAAAGTTGTCATCTGAAGAGAGCCAGTCAATAATACTGGTATGAGTTCTATTGTTAGACTTAGCATCATCCTTATCATCGTCTCTCATGTATTTTGGAGGCGTGTATATTGGTCTTTCATGTTTCGTTTTTGTTTTCTGCTCATTTTCCTCTTGCTGAGTGTCCTCGTCGTAAGCTCTTGACAGGTCATTTTTGGGGAAGTTTCTATCCTTCTTTTCTTCAGCATCGAACGGAATAAACCTCGGCTCTGTTAGCTGCAGCGCTGACTTATAATACTCGACGTCTTTATCAAAACACATAACGACAACACCGGCCTTGCAATCAGTAAATACATCGGCGCCAAAATCTGTGACTCTACCCTTCAATACAATCAAAGTCAAAGATGAGCAACCTGAGAAGGCGCCCTCTCCAATAGACTTAACTGATGAAGGTATGACTATAGAGCACAACGGCTCACAATATGAGAAGGCATACTCGCCTATTGATGTGCAAAGAGCATCCAATACCACACACGAACGAAGTTCTTCTTCCGAAAAAGACATCACAGTTGTCCCTTCATAAATAAGTCCGTCTGAAGTGGCAATAGTTGTTGTGGGAGCTTCTGAATCATGATTTGTTAAAGCTTCCGGATGAATATCCAAATGTTCTTTCTCAAGGTCAGGTATAGAGCCATCCAATCGCATAAAGAATGCCTTTGTTCCGAACTTGACTGTGTAGGCCTCTAAAGAGCGCATGATCTGAGTTACTTTGCCTTCACCGAGTCGATTATTGTAGACAGTGTCTCCTACTTTATATTTCCATATGTCATCATTATTCTTTCTGTTCTTTCTCGGTGCTCTTGCAGTCGTTTTCTTTTTTTCTATTGTTGTTTCCGAATCATCGGGAGACGTCTTGAATAAATTTTTATCATCAAGACGAAAATATCTTATTGTGTTATATTTGAATTTTACTCTTATATAATAATTCCGTTTATTAACCTCAGTAACCAAGCCATGGCCATATTTGTAATGGTAAATGGTATCACCACTACTTAATTGACTTTCGTTGCCATCTGCGGGTGAAGATGGCATTTTATCCTCGTATTCATCATCAGCGTGATCGTTTAGTCCTATTTGACTAAAATCCGATTCTTTGACATTATAATAGCCGTTTTCGGATTTCATCAGATATTCTTTCGTGGATTCATAGACATAGAAAATCACGCCACGACCATATTTCGGATGTTCGACTTTTGATCCTACCTTGTACCGCATAGTGCATCTGTTTTTTGTGCCAATGATCAGAAAATTACTTTGTTTGCGCTTTACTCATAAGCTCTGAGAGCCTTTTCACATACGGCTTGGCAATCATCTTTGATGGCATGATATCCATGATGTTCCAATAGTACTTCTGAAACTCCTTCTCTGCGCTATTGCTTGCAAACAGCTGGAAGACAAGATAAAGATTATCTTTATTCTTCAGCTCTTTGTCCTGGTTTACTAAAGTCTGTTTTACTCCATTCTTAAAAACGGTATACGTATAGGGAGGATAATTCATTGCTAACAGTTCCTTCCTTGTATATATTTTTGGTCCAGATTTCAATCCGTCATTCTTCTTAATGCGGATAAAATGTGTGGACATTAAATCCTTGCTATATAGTAGAATGTATTTGGCATTAATCAAATCAGAGCCTAAATACATAGACCCTTTTGAAGAGCCTTCTCTTAAATTGTACAGGTGATGAGAGAGAATCCAGTTAAGATGCTTTTCGTCTTTATAATAGGCCACGATGACACTTGTCTCATCAGGCAGAAAGTCTCTGTTATCATCCACAGGCTCTGGCATATTCTCCATTGTCATTTCAGGCTTTTCTTCCTTATGAATGTCATATTGATAATAGGACAGCTTCTCGCGTTCCGATGTTCTGTTAAGCATATGTGCCTTTACCTCAGCAAGGAACTGCTTGAGATAGATAGAATCGTCTTGCCAATGACCTGGACGGATGCTAAAAGCGCCCAAGCCGGGGATGATTTCATGAAAACCTCTAATCTCTTTATTCTCAGTTCCGGGATACAGAATATATGCGCCACTGGTTCTGCGAATAGCATCTTTGTAAGCATGCATCTTCAAAAGGTCAGCACGCTTGTAAATACCAGCCTCCTGATCTTTCTTCTCTTCGTTGAGTTCCTTCTCTACATTCTCTTGGCTTTGGTGGTCTTCAAGGACAATCTTATTGAGCCTGTACTTGGCATCAAAGTGTATGTAGGTGATAAGGTCTTCTCTTATCGCCTTTTCCATTGAGATCTCACCCGGCCATATTGCCAGGGTATAGTCCGGACGCATAGGCATAGTCCAGCTTCCTTCCTGATGGATGGGGTCATCGCCAGCAGCGTTGGCAGTATATTTCTTACTGAATGTCTTGTTGTAGTAAAATGCTACTCTTAGCTTACGCATGCTTGACTCTGAGATACCATGAAGTACGAGCTGCTTACCTTGAATGATATTCAAGTTGATATTGTCGCCATCCGTGGTAACGAGATTTTCCTTCTCAGCCCTTGGAATTTTAAAGAATTCACTGACGAGTTCCTGCAATTTAAAGAACAGCCAGTACTCATAGAGTGTGGCCACATTCTTCTTTCCGGCCTCGTATACATTATTGCCACCTTCCCAGTTCAATCTTGCAGCAAGATCATACATGAGCCATGCCTGCAGCACTTCACGGTATCCTTCTTTCCGCTGAAGCACTGGGCTATTCATGTTCATATGAGTAGGCATAGAGATTCCCCGGAAGAACTGACTTTCCAAATAATTGGAGATCTGGCTCATTGTTCCGTCTATCTCAGCCTTCAATCTGTCGGAAGCATTCTTTTTGTCTCTCAGTACAGAGCAGAACATCAGAAAAGTTCTCAACGCGAATTTGACAAACTGATTCTCTTGATTGTCAATAGTATCTCGCTTGTATACAACATCGAGAGTCCTCGGAATGCTTGTCAATGTTGAAGGAAGACCCTTTCTCATGTGCTCAGGCAGAGGAATGCGATCAGTCGAAGTAGCTATCTGTCTGATATTCCTTCTTGAGAGCCGTCGAATGCCGACGATATTCCGCTCAACGACGGTATCGGTCCATTTTCTTACGGGATTAGCCATAATCTTATGGATTGCCTCCTCAAAGGCCTCGCTATCGATGATGGAACGTATGAAAGAGAACTTCTGGTAGAGTGTCTGTGACGGACAATTATCATCTACTTCGAGAGTCTGCTTGACAGGTGAGCCCTGCAGTAAGATGAGGTCTGTATAATAGTTGGCAATGTCATCGAGCATTGTCCTGTAGTCACTCTCATAGTCAGTTTTAACCGATCGAATCTCAAGGTTCACCTTCCCCAAAGACTCTTTAGCGCCCACTTCTACAACCTTAAGGCACAGCTGGCCAACATAAATGCCGGTCTTTATTGTGCCCATATTAGGATGTCTCTGAGTGAATTTGGAGAATGTTATGATGTCATCTTGTTGGGCGAATTGGAAGTTTCGTTCTCCAACAGATTCAAACTCATACTGATAGTTGCAGCCTTCCACTAATTGCCACGAGGCCTCTCCGGGATAAGGTGTCTTTTGATGGCACATCTTATCTCGGTCCTCGTCAATAGGAACAATGTTCAGATAAATTGTTCCGTATTGGCATTTGATGGGTATATGTAGTGACTTTAACTCCTCCAGCATGAATTATTACATTTAAGCCTCTGCAAAACTTGTAAAACCATTGGCAAAGGCGGCCTCATACATACGCTGTATTTTATCAGCTGTCAATTGATAGACTGTACTGCCAACATTATCTTTCGAAATTGGCGTAGTCTCTCCCACTTTGGGGTCAGCAAAGCATTCCTTCCATAATGCCTGTAAGACGGATTCCAGTTTCTTTCTTGAGCCATGCAACTTAGGCAAAAGCTTTTGCACAATGGCACAATCGAGAATTTTGCTCGGTTTCATCTTATCGTTAGTATCGTCATTCTTCTCAGCCTGACTAATGAAACGATATATCTCGGTAGCGCTACGGTAGCCAAACTCTGCATTCACCGATTTCAACTGAGTAAAGAAGGCATTGAGGGTCTTCTTATAATCAAAATCAGTTCCGGTTGCAAGATCCTTGTCATTGGCGAGGTCAACAAAACTCTCTCCCATATCTGCAGCTTGGTAGTCGACAAGATGGCGTTCAACAGGTTTCATTTCGTCAAGAAATTGCTTCATGTCTGGTTCAGAAATCTTGAATTCAATGACGTTAGCACGGTCCAAGACTTTAGGGGAGAACATGTAAGTTGTCTCATCGACGTTGATGGTGCCGATGATAAACAGATTATCAGGAAGGTTGATTTCAGCCGGTACATGAGTCTTCTCCTCACCTTCCTTCTGCTCTTCTTGCTCTTTCTTTGTTGGCTTCCACAGCTTGATAGGCTTATCGCTCTCCATTGCAGACAGAAAATCTGCAAAATAGCGTTCTACATAGCTCATATTCATCTCGTCTAAGATGAGGAAGTACGGCTTTTGCTTATTCTCTTTTTTGTTAGCCTCAATGAGCAGATCAAGTACGCCACTCTCCGGCCTTACATACTCATCCTGCTGTAGAGCATTTGGAAAACCAAGGAGAGGCTCACGATTGGTCCAGTCAGCGCCAACTGCAACAGTGCACATCTGACTATCATCTTCTATCAGCGAATTGGCAAAAGCCAAGGCAAGCTGGGTCTTTCCAGAACCAGCCAATCCGCTCAGTATCAGAAACCGCTTTGACATTAAAGAAAAAGCAAAACGTTTAACCAGCTCTGGTGAATATATCAGACCAGTTTTCTCGATAAGTGCAATTTCACGAGAGATAGAGAATTTTTTACCCCCGGAATTACTTTGAACCTTTCCAGAGGGAATAACTGTAGTTTGAGATCCAATAATTGCAGAGGACACATTCTGTGTTTGTAATAGTTCCCACTGATCACCATGTCTTACGATGCTATACTCACTACCATAGCAAGCTTTAATAAACTTACCTAATTCAGGTATTGCTAAATGGCTGCCATCACTGTTAGGATACCATTCAGTGCTTAGGTAAACGTCTTTGCCTTTTATCTTAAAACTATCAAGATACCATCTACGCCTTGGGGTGTTGAGTTCGGTAATTTTATCTTCTTCAACATATTTGAACATCCCAGACAGTTTGATATTCTTCTTGTTTGTGATAGCAATTGACTGTCCTAAATCAAAATCATCACAGAAGTCGTCTATCTTGTTCCAATCTGACTGTTGAGAAAAGTAGGTAATACATTTTAGTGCGAATGTACAATGTTGCTTATCAGATTCAACAATTGTCAGAGATGTTTTAGGCTTCTTAGTAAAATCTATAGCAAGACGGAGAGTAATGGAATTACCTTCCTTAGAAAATGAAATGGTTGAGATATTTTCCACAAGGAAATCTCTAATAGAGAATTTACCTTCAACAGTTAATTTGTTGAGGTATATACGACCATCTTTCCTGCAAAGCAAGTTACAGGTATATTCCTTTGTTTCTGAAGAACCAAAGAAGTCATTTATCTCGTTGTTATATTTATTATATGTCTCAAGAGAAAAATCGACAGTATGGTAGTTATCTGATGAAGTAGTGTAAAGAGGAAGATTGTTGAAAATTTCACAAAGAGCCTTTACAAAATCTACTTTAAACAGAGTGAATGTAACACTGGTGTTTTTATCTCCATCAGCATTATCTGCGTTTGCCTCTCCTTTTATGAACTCATACTGGTCTTTAGACAGATTGATACTTGACTCACCAGAATTGCATGGTGAAAGTTTTAAACCACTGTCTTGTGTTTTTATTTCTTTATTCATTGGCATTAACTTATTACATGACATTATAGATCCCCTTCGCTAACTGAAGACAAGACCCTTAAATCAATATTACCGTTGTCTGCTAAGCTAAATTCTATAGCTGAACTATTTTCAACCAGAAAATCCCTAATGGTGAATCCGGAATGCTTTAGACCCTTTAGGTAATATCTACCATCTTTTCTGTCATACAGAATTACGGGATATTCCTTTACAGATTGATTGCCGAAAAAGTTATCAATATTATATTCAAGCTTATTAAATATTTTATCTTCTATGTTAACTATATTGCAGGTTCTTGATGTAGTCCTGTAAAGGGGACATTGGCTTTTAATAAAGTCAAGAGCCTTTAAATAGTCCGATTTATATATTTGGAAACATACTGGTATCTCTTCACCTGGCTGAACCAAACTAAATGATATAAAGTTATTTATCTCTCCAGAGAGGTTTAGACTTGTTTCTCCGGAATATCCAAATGATTGCTTCCACCCGCTATCTTGTCTCTTTATGTATTTTATATAATTCATTATCTCAGAATGTTATTTTTGATTAGATAATAGAGTATAGCGTAAATAGTATTTACACTAACAGCATTCCCGGCCTCTTTATACATAGCACCATTCGACACCCTTGCTAAAGAAGCCTTTTCAGCAAAATCATTAGGGAATCCTTGAAGCATAAATGCTTCTTTGGGCGTTAATTTCCGAATTGGGATACCAGCTAACTCCTCTTTGGACATTCTTTCTGATGGTCTTATTTTGCCATGAGATAGGATGAACTCATCACTGTAATAATTATCTTGACATGCCCTATGCATCTTATGCATAGATGCAGTCAATGGACGAGCAATAATTAAATCAATATCTGATTTTGATTTAAAGCCTCCAGTGCCATCAGATAGAATTGTCGGCTTAACCTTCTCAGAAAGATAATATTTTTTATCAACTTTCGCGTCAAGGATATCCAAAACACTTCCATAAAAATCAAGACTACATTTTGAGCGATCTATGGAAGAAAAGGATTCCTTTACAAGTTCTGCAGAAAAGTTAAAGTTCCCATATGTCTTCTTTCTTGCCACAATAATGGTTCTCTGCCTTTTCTGAGGCAGTCCAAAGTCTTCGGTATTAAATATGTCATGTTGTACATTATACCCGGCTTTTTCGAGATAATATAGTATGACCTTAAAGGTATTCCCTTTATCATGGTTGACTAAATTTCGAACATTTTCAAGAATAAGATAGTTTGGTTTTTTCTTCTTAACAATATCCATAATTCGAAAGAACATCTGACCTCGGTCTTCTGCGAAGCCTGCTTGCTTTCCCATCATACTAAAAGTTTGGCAAGGGAATCCACCTGTTAGTATATCTATTTTAGGAAGCGAATTGAATCTTTTCCTATCGTTTATAAATGTCACGATATCTCCTAAAACAGTTTCTCCTTGAGTGTCAAAGTTGGCCATATATGTTTTGGTGGCATTTTTGTCTATTTCAGAAAAGCCAATAGTAACAAATGGGACATGTAAATCTTTACTTACATATTCCATAGCCTTTCTGAATCCTCCCACTCCGGAAAATAATTCTAGATGCTTCATTTAATAAATTTCATTATGCCTAAACCTATTGCTCTTGCCAATTTTACTGGTACTGCATTTCCTACTTGCGCATACCATGAGTTTTGTGGTCCTGTGAGAATATAATCATCGGGGAAGGTCTGAATTCTTGCAGCTTCTCTTGGACTTAAACCTCGAGCTTCCCATGGGTGAATATACATATTGCAATCAAATCTCATGTGTGACGTTATAGTTTTGCAAATGACATTTTCATCCAATTTGAAATATTTATCTTTAAAAATTCCATTTCTTCTTGCATATGGCATTATATCAGCTATAGACTCATGAAGAGAGTTGGCTCCTTGAGGTAGTCTTTTAAAAATTTCAATATCACGTGGATTATTATACCTGTTTTTGTGGTTGTACAATTTTGTTATCACTCTATCTCCATTGATGAATTTATAAAATTCAGTATGTGGATAATTAAAGTCCCTAACCGTTAAACCTGATTCTGTATTCTCTATATTAGCTTTGCCTTTTTCTTTCTTTGCCTCCAAGTGTGGCAGACCATACAAAGCATCCCTTAGAACAAACGGTTTCCGTTTCTCTTTTTCGATTTCTGAGAATATAGATTCAGGATCGATCCCCATTCTGTTACCGATCATTATGAAACGCTCTCTATTCTGTGGAACACCGAAATCTTGGGCATATAATAACTTGAAAGAAAACTTATAATCACTTCCAAGGAAGTCCTTAAAGTTCTCTTCTATCTCATTATATTTTTTAGCCATGCCTCTAACATTTTCCATAATAAAGAATTCCGGACGAATTTTACTTAGAAATGTAAGATAAGCTTTGTAAAGTTGATTCCTAGGATCATCAATTATCCTTTGTCTATTTGCGGCGCTGAATCCTTGACATGGAGGGCCACCACAAACTAATGTTATATTATGGTCATTTAATGCACTATAATCTTTTATATGTTGGTTCAATATATTAATATCACCAACGAACATATGGTCATCGTCGATATTATGATTGAGCTTATAAGTGTTGGCAAAAGCATTGACTATTTCGTTTGCAAACCAAGGGGTAAAACCAGCTTGTTCTAAACCGGTACTCAAACCTCCGCAGCCTGCAAACAGATCTACCATCAAATATTTATTGCCTTTTTGCATTTGATTAACCAATTCTTTCTAATTTATCATTTATTACATAGACAGGACTTTCTGCCGTATTCTGGACATTTGCCTTCCCATCTATAAATGGTCCTATAAGGTAGTACTTAGGACGAACCTTGATAGTTCCATTTTTTAACATGATACCCCATTTCCCATCTTGCTTAAAGGGAATATATCCATTGCAGTATGGATGCATATCCTCATAGATCGGTGGGACAACGGTGCGGTTGTGACGATCGCAGACACCAAACAAACCATTCTTCCGGAAAATGTTATATTCCCCAAGAGCAACGGCATTGTTGGCATCTTCAGTCCTCACTTGATTGCCGTTATCAGCATGCTCGACCAACGACATCTGTTCGTTTCCCTCACTATAGTCGGGGTCACGGGAATTTTCATCAAATATTATGTCACGACCAATACCTGTTCCGTCGTTATATCCTTCTCCATCGTCATCATGACCGATGAAATGTTTATGCCAGAAACGACGAGCCATAGGTGTTCCGAAGCGATTGTATAAGCCGACATTGTCAAGTATGATGGACTTATCTTTCCCCGGGGACTTGCGAAGAGCTCGACCTACTTGCTGAAGATAAAGAGCAAGAGATTTTGTTGGACGAGCAAGCTGAACGAATTCTATATCAGGACAATCGAATCCTTCCGAGAAAATGTTGACGTTTACGATAACCTCGATTTTTCCTTCTTTGAAATCGTTAATCATGTCCTGTCGATCGGATGCTGGCGTTGTTCCGTCTATCATGCATATCCTGACACCGTGGCTTGCATATAATTCGCAGATGTTGTGTGCATGCCTGCGGTCAATGGCATAGATGATGCCCTTCTTTCCCTTGACGAATTGTTCATAGCTCTTATAAAGCTCTGCACGAATATGATCACGGTCGAAGAGAGAGCTCAGTTCTGATTCCAGGTAGTCGCCGTCAGCACCATAGCGATTGATGTTGTTGACAGTATGCTGGATATCAGAATTCTTCTTGATGGAGATGTAGTCATAGTTGGAAAGGTAGCCATTGTTGACGAACCATTCAACTCCTTTTGAAAGGACAATATCATCGAATAAGGATGTAAATCCTGAATGATTCATGCGCCAGGGCGTAGCCGTCACACCGAGTTTCTTGCTATTGGGGTACATCTCCCATAGTCGCTGGTAACCTGGTGCCATAGAATGATGTGCTTCATCAATGATGATGAAGTCAAATCTTTCATCAAGCATACGGGCATAGTTACGTCTGCTCATGAATGTCTGTATGGAAGCAACCTGTACTGGTCGGGCAAGATCCATTGGCTTTCCACTCTGTATGATACCGTGAGAAACTCCCGATAACTTCTTGCTGGCTTGATCGATAAGCTCCTTACGGTGCGCACAAACAAGAATATGGGATTCGGGGCTATTCTGTTGGCACCAACGCAAGATATCTCTTACTATCGAAGTAAAGACTATCGTCTTGCCTGTGCCTGTTGGCATCTGTAGCATGACATTATCCACAGAGTCCCATAAGGTATAGACATTCTTCTTCATCTCCGACTGATACGGACGTAGTCCTGTATCATCCGAATGAATATGGCTAAACCTTATTCTTGGACCCTTGAATGGCTCCACATGGTCAACCTCTAGATCAAGATAGTCTTCGTTTATCATTTGTTATCCTCCCAGCCTGCATCTTCGACTTTTTCCAAAATCTCCAATGCATATTTTGACTGCCGGAATGTGAGTTTCTTCTTCGCTTTTACGGTATAACCGACCTGCCCCATAAAGGCACGGTCTTTTGGTGTTAATGTTCCCGGATGTTCAATGCTCCAGCTACGAATATCAAGCCAGGTCTCAGCAGGATACTGAGAGGCTTGGTCTATTACCTTAAGCTGACTCTCTGTGAGCGACTCATCAAGATTGCCCTGAGCTGAGCAAAGAGACAATGGGAACTGGTACTTATCGCGATCCACACTGATCTTTGTCTTCAGCGCATCCCAGCAAAGAGACTTCTTGGTCCATTCGTTAATGTTCTCGCCCTCTTTGATCTTTATGATATGATCATAAATAACCGTATGTATCTTCTTTACAAACAGAAGAACTTTGAACAATACTGTATCCTTAATCTTCTGAATGTCTTCAGCTGGAATTTCACGAGGAATATATTTGTTAAGCCTTTTGCCATTAGCGGCGGTATAGGGCTCTTTTATCTTGTACGTAATGTGTTCTGCTCCACAAGCCAACTTGGCATAAACACTGAACATACTAATAGTCATCTCATTATATACGGACGGCGTAATAACACACTGCTCTTTCCAAATGGCATCAAGATTCAGAGACTTGTCTGAAAGTAATGAGAGAAGAGCAAGTGTATACGCTACCATATTTGACTTGTAGCCTGGAAGTTGTATTCCGTCTTTGCCATAGTAGGCATCAATAGCCTTGAAGAGAATCGCTTTGGCTATGGTACGATGATACCGTGTCACATCGAAACGAATACCGCTTCGTTGAGTACGAGTAAAGAATTCGCTATAGTTGTTTTCTCCACCCTTGCAGACGAGGGCTGGATTCTGATCCCATGCCATCATAAACTTAGACAGGAATGTCTTGTCTATCATCTGTTCCTTAGGGTATTCAGCATAGAATTCTTTCTCTGTCTTACCCTGAGCCGGATGTTTGGCATTATCGAGATACTGACCACGCGTACGCTCAAAGAACCATTTAGAAATGGGTTTGTTGTTTGAGTTCAGTACCCATTCTTCACGGGAACGCTGCTCAATATCAATTAGGAACGGTTCGTTGATATTGTGGTCCGACTTCTTAATGGCACTCTGTGTATTGGCAAATTTAGATATTTTCGGGACTATTGAGGTCAAATCATCAGGATTTTTGATGACAGAGACCTTCATAGCTACAAACACAGTGGAAAGAGAATGTATATCTACATTCTTCATGTTCATAACAGCACTGATAGCGGCTGTCGTCTGGCCACCATTAACAATCTGCCAGTTTCTAATCTTAACAATGGCGTTCTTTTGTTCATTCAAAACCACGTCAGACGCTGTAGCGGAGATACCATTATTATAGGAAAAGAACATGTCAGGTTCAGGATCTGAATCTGTAATACCCTTGCGAATATCTGCAGCGGTTGCATGATGCCCAATGAGGGTATCACGAATACCTTTGTTAGAGGCACCCTTGAACTGGAGGAATGTTCTGACATTCATCTCCAAAATCTGCTGATGATACTTATGGTATACCTGTGAAAGAATAATTCCGGGGATAATACAGAGGTAACATGATACCTTATCTGATACATCCGGCATCTTCACACAGGGAAGGGTACAGTTGTAATCTGTCTCGAAATTGACTACAATAGGATTACGACCAGAGATGATATTATCCTGCTGCATGATGCGCTTGGCATCCCAAACGTAAAATTCGCAGGTCGTACCTACTTCAAGCTCTATGGTGTCCTTTTCATAGTCGTTCGGCATGATGGCATTCGTAAGGATGAACAAACGAATGCGATCTATATGATTTGTTTTATTAATCAGTGTCGCAACCTCGAACAAATCGCTTTTGTCATCTTCAATTTTAGAGAAGATGCTACCAGACAATGACTGATCATAGAATCTTTGCAACCAATTGAAATGACGGTCAATCTCCGAGGCAGAGATACGCTTACTCTTTGTCGGATCAACATAAAGTGTCAGAAGAAGATCTACTGTGGTTTCTTCATCATCGCCACTAAATCCCCATCCATCAAGAGCAACACCGTTGGTTGAATTATACGAGCATAGGTTAACCTGGTTTAGGTCACCTACACCTTGAATATATCCGACAACAATTTCCGTAAGTTCATCTTTAGGACTTTCTGCCATCATAAGTTGGTCATCCAATCCATCCTTGAAGGACTCCACTTCAGATTGCTCCTTTTCAAGAACCTTCCCGAGAGCCTCACTTACATAACTATTGTCGTCAGCTGGCTTGAAATCATCGAAATCATCAAATTGGTCTGCCATATATAGCTCTTTCCTGTTATTTTATAGGTTGTTATTATAATGTTATTTTTTAGAATGATACATTGCTAATCATTCATTAGTTTATAGTTGCACCTAATTCAACTCATCAAATCTTAGCAAGTCATTTATATCAACTTCTAACAATTTGGCGATCTTCATAAAGGTCTCCATAGAAGGCTGACACGTGTTCGTCACCCACTTTGAGACAGTGGTAGGCGACACACCAAGTTCTTCTGCAAGCCACTTGTTTGAATCGTTCTTTTCTGCCAAAACTACCTTGAGACGATTAAGTTGTTTGTCCATACCTTTATTATTAGTACATTGATGTTGCAAATTTACTACATTTATTTGAGAAAGTAACCTAATAGCTATATTATTTTAATCAAGAAGAAAGAAATTTGCATTATTCTCATTTTATAGCTTGGGAATTACATAGACGATGGTCGGTTAAAGGTGCTTCAATGAAAGTTTTCGTTCGACGACCAGTTTGCTGACGTTCGACTAACAATCGGTTGACGTTCGACAGTCGACTTGCTGACGAACGACGGCCGAAATGCTTATACGTGTCGACCAGTCTGCTTCCACGTGCCGCCCGATCTGCTGGCACGTGGCAAACGATTTAATAACTGATAGCCCCTTTAATGCCGAATGACATTAAAGGGACTAAACATAATCCTGAATTTTAGTATTCATCAGTTTCAACCGGCAGATCTTTCCATTCAACGGGGATGTCATGCATGACGGCACTCATTTCGCTCAGCCCAGCCCCTTCAAAGTGACTATTAATAGTAAGTTCATCGATTCTCTTCGTGGTTGTCGGAATCTTTTCAAATGTGATGGTTAACATCATACCTTGGTTGGATTCTATGAGAACATTGTTGCCGAGTTGACCAAAGGTGAAATCAAAAGTTCTATAGGGAACTTGATCGTACCCCTTCAATATCGCATCTGTGAAATATTTGCTTCGACTTTTACCGGTATTAAGGACATAGATGGTGATTTCAATGTTACCGTTTTTCAAGTTGCCTATGGCTTTCTGGAACTGATATCGATAGCCATCTACGTCCATCGTATCGACGACCTGTCTTATATCGAGTTCCTTCTTGTACTCAGCGTTCCTGTCTGCAAGTTGGTTGAGTCGCTTTTCAAGATCTGCGACGGTAGCCTTGAGCGTTCTGTTGTCATTGCTGAGAGTCTTTACCTCTTTTTCCAAGGCTGTGACTCGCTGGTCGGTCGTAGGCTTAGTCTGAGCCGATACGCTCATGGTCGAAAGCAACACAAGCGTTGCTAAGATGAATGTAATCTTTCTCATAGTCTGAGTTGATGAGTTAATACGGAAGCAAAAATAGTGATAAAAATATCTGAGATTACCTTTGGTCATTTTAGCATGTTCCAGTAGTCAACGGAGAAGAGCGACAATGTCTCCTCATTCTTGACTCGTACCATCTTGACAGTATCTCCTTGTGTATTCAGTTCGAATGTGACAGTACCCTTAATAGTTTTGCCATTTGAATTGTTGGCATCAAATGTCGCGTTCATTGTCCATCCTTTAAACTCTTTGCCCTTGTAGGTTTTGAACAGCTTGTTGTACTCCTTGATTACTTTGTTATGCTGCTTCAAGGCTTCAGCAGACTTATCCATTGCATAATCGTTCCACATCTCGTCATAGACCTTGGATACTCTTTTGAATGAGTCAGCTTTCGCAAGCATAGCCTTGCCAGCTACCGTCTCGTCGAATGTTTCATGGAGGGTGTCCATGCTCTCAAACTTCAGATCCTTCAATGAGGAAGGATCGACAAGGCTCTTCTCAAGGAAAGTCTTGGCTGCCTTCTCTGACTTGCTTTGTTTTGAGTTGCATGATAACAGGCACATGGTCATTGCCATCAATAATAGGAACGTGACTTTTTTCATAGTCGGTTGGTATTAAATCAGTTTATGCTATAGTTAACGGCTACAAATTTAATGAATTCTATTGACACCCTACCCTATTCTATGAACTTTTTGATTTTTTGGCACAATAATGTTAGAATCTTGATATGGCGAATATCCCAACATTATATTTTTTGCGGGATGCAAAAAAGCCTCGCAAGATACTTTAAGTGTAATACTGTGGTACCAAGCGAGGTTAATGCCCTTCAATTTTAGTTTATCATTGCTTAATAAACCGTATAGCGGCTCCACCACTTGGTGCAAGATGAAGCGTAAGGGTATCTCCACGTTTGACAGACTGCCGGGTGTAAGTCAACGGGTATGGGTTGGTTCTGTAGTCTGCTCCAGGCCCGTCTTCATACGATTCAGCCATATAAAGAGCATTGTCATCAAGAAAGTCAAGTTTCACATTGAATTCTCTGGCGTTTTCATCCGTTGCTGATCCAAGATACCAGTTGTCGCTGTTACGGTCTTTCCGGGCAATAGTAAGAAAGTTGCCAATCTTAGCATTCAGCACAACTGTCTTCTCCCAGTCTGTAGGAACTGTTTCTATCCAAGAAAACGCCGGCTGCCCTGCATAGTTCTCGATTTCGTCAGCCGCCATCTGCCAAGGAGCATAGAGAAGAATGTATTCAGCCAGCTGTTTGCACAAGGTGGTCTGTGGATGAGTCGTTGGAATGGCCTTGTTACTGAAGTTGAAGATTCCCGGCGTGAAATCCATTGGTCCAGCCAGACCGCGTGTAAATGGCAGCACGCAGACGTGGTAAGGAAGATTGCCTCCGTCCGTGGACCATGCATTCCATTCCTGTCCACGCATACCTTCACCTGAGATAAGATTAGGCCAGGTGCGGCACAAGCCGGAAGGCATGGCGGGCTCATGGTTGACTACCATAATCTGGTATTTGGCTGCAGTTTCAATGACTTTCATATAATGCCGGATGCCGTATTGGGAGTGCTGGTCTTCCTTCCCGTCCATAAGACGGTTGACATAACCTGTCTTAATGGCACGGATGCCCAATCGATGATACAAGGCAAAAGCAGAGTCGAGCTGATTCTCATAGTTCTTTGCTGCGCCTCCAGTCTCATTATGCGCAATGAGGCTCACGCCTTTTGACAATGCGTATTTCTGCAGTCCTTCAAGATCATAGTCTGGATATGGCTTGGTGAATGAGAATTTGTCTCCGTCTTTTGTCCAGTCTACATCCCATCCCCAGTTCCATCCTTCTACAAGGACGCCTTTCATATTGTGTCTGGCTGCGAAATCAATATAGCGTTTCGTGTTTGCCGTTGTCGCTCCATGTTGGGGACCTTGCGACCATGTGTAGTCTTTCATGTGCATTCCCCACCAGATACCCACATACTTGCCGGGTGTAATCCATGATGTATCTTTTATCTTACATGGCTCGTTGAGGTTTAACATCAGCCGTGAAGTGATCAACTCACCAGGCGTACGGGTTATGACAATTGTTCTCCATGGTGTTGCAAAGGGAGCTTCGGCATACACCTTTACCCCATTGCTCCATGGAGTAAGTGCTGCTTTCATCACAACGGCAGCACCTTTCTTCTGCGTTGCTGCATAGTTGAGGGATGCATAGTCGACAAGTGCTGCATCGTGCAATACCATATAGAGTGAGTCTTCCGCTTCAATAGTGACTGGGGTTGAAACAGTACCTTTCTTGCTCAAAGGGCCTTTGGTCCAAAGTGCCTCATAATAGTTTGTGCCATCTGTTGGCTCGGTCCATGCTTCATAGTCCTTTGGAAAAGCTACTTCCGTGAGCTCGTCCATGATGCGGAATCTATTCAGGCCAACTTGTTTAGGAAAGATGTAACGGAAGCCTATGCCGTCGTTGAACAGCCGGAATACAATATTTATCCTTATACCGGACTTATGCGCCAGGCCCAGGATAAGCTCATGATAGTTGTTTCTGACGACACGCTCTTCGCCCCAGGGCTGAGTCCATGTCTCATCTTTCTGAGAGAACTTGCGAGAAACTATTTTGAATTTATCTGCCAAAGAACCTTTGTCAAGCACAAATCCAAGAGATGAGGGACAAACGATGACCTTCCCATCACGCTTGACCTCATAATAAGGAACCCCTCCCTTCAGACCTGTTGTGAGTCTTAGATGCCCGTCAGGCGAAGTAAGGGCTTCCTTCGCGGTTACCCAGTAAGGAAAGATTGTCATGAGGGTAAACAACAAATAGAACGATAATTTTCCCATGTTATCTTAAGATGTATTTTTTTCCTTTGCGGATGATGATCCCATGCTGTACCTTGCCGTCAGTTCTTTGTCCGGCAAGGTTATAAGTAAAATTTGAAAGATTGGTGCCCTCCTTGTCACTCTTAATGGAGACCATGGACACCCCCGTCGTTTCGTTCTTTACGAAGACGGCATAGCCTTTCCCCTCTAAGTTTACCGTAAGGCCCCCGTTTGCCGAAACCTCAGTCCTTTCAATTCCGTTTTCTATTGTGGAGCTGTTCAGCCACTGTGAATATGATCCATTGAGGCCATTGAGTGTTACAGACTTGCTCCCTGTGCCGAAGTTAAGGACAACCACAACTTCATTGTCTCCCTTTGTTCGGGAATAAGCCAGAACCTGGCTGTCATTTGTCTCCAGCCAGTTGACTGGCGCATTGTCTGCTCCCGGACCATCCTTTAATGCATCCTGTGAATGCTTCAGAGCGGAAAGACATCTGATAGTGTTCTGCATCTTCGTATCAACATTGGTCCAGTCTATCTTTGTGTCTTCAAAATAATTTAAAGCCTGGTTACCTCCAATTTCCTGACCATTGTATATCAGTGGCATGCCCCAGATGGTGAATTCAAGGACCGTAAGCGGATAGCGGTTCAGAACGTACTTCTGAGTCAGAGTCTTTTTGTTATTGTTCCAGTTGGCATCGTGGTTCGTCAGATATACCATATGTGTATAGCTTTGCTCATCCACATTCTTAAGCAGACGGACATTGACTGCATTCTTCACGGTAGCAGCCACTGTACCACCGCCGAAACTCTCAAGCCTCTCCTGAAAGTCCCAGGAATAGTCGTAGTCAAAGCCTACACTATTAAGCTTGGCAGTATTGTTGATGTCTGCTTCTGCAAGCATGACTATTGATGGCTTTAGAGTCCTGAGCATTTTTATGGTGCTCTCCCAATAACTGCCCGGAATGGTTGGGGACGAGACATAGTCGCATCTGAATCCGTCAACATCAGCTTCATTAATCCAGTATTTGAGGCAGTCGTTCATGGCATCCACCAACCCTGAGTTATTATAATTCAGCTCATATACGTCATTGTAATTGTTGGGATGAACCATCTGTCCGTTTGATACAGTATAGTACTCGGGGTGAGTCGTCACCCATACGGCATTGGTGGCTGTATGATTGGGAACCCAGTCAAGCCATACTTTCATGCCGAGCCTGTGCGCCTCGCTAACGAATTCCTTCAGGTCAGCCAAAGTACCGTAGGACGGATTGACGGCTTTGAAGTCTGTTGCTGCATATGGGGAATTTATACCGCCGCCTCTTGGATAGATAGGCATAAGCCAAACGATGTCAATTCCAGTCTTTTTCAGTGAGGCCAGTCTGTCCTTGGCTGCAGCGAATGTGCCGTTCTCTGTAAATGATCCCACGTTCATTTCATAGATGACCTGTCGTCCGAAAGGATGCGCAGCCTCGTTTATGTCGTCTGCGAAATCGGCCCTGGCAATATTAAAAGTAGAAAACAATGCTAAGCAAATAGCTATGAGCCTTGTTATAGTCTTGTTCATTTTGCGAATCTTAAAGAAGATAAAGGGGGAGGCAGTCTCCTCCCCCTTTTGTTTTATTTATCACTTGCTTATCTCATTTCCCTCTGCATCAACTTCCGTTACACCTGAGTCGGTAATTCTCAAATAGATGTTGCGGTTCAGCGTGAAGGCAAAGTCTGAGAGCTGTGAGCCTCCGCCGTTGTTGTTGAAGATTAGATTCTCATTGAGTCCTGTATTGGCATCTCCCATGTCGAAGTAGGTCCATTTGATGCCGTTCAGGGTTTCCGTACCGGTCGGATTCATACCCGGCCATCCTCCGTTGAGATCATTGGTATCACCCCACATGTAAAGTGACAGAGCGTCGCCCCATGAGGTCTTGTTGTCCACGTAGACAGTGAACCCGTCGTGTGTGACCTTGCTTGGCTCTCCGATCTCTTCTACTCCAGTAGAAGTAATCCGGAGGTATACGTCGTGATCTATCGTATAGGCGAAGTCAGACAGCTGGGAACCGCCTCCGTTGTTGTTGAATATGAGATTTTCCTTCAGTCCTGTATTGGCTTCTCCCATATCGAAGTACTTGTAGGTGGTGCCGTTAATCGTCTGTGTGCCGGTAGGCTTCATGCCCGGCCAGCCTCCGTTGAGATCATTGGTGTCACCCCACATGTAAAGTGCAAGTCCGTCCCATCCAGACTGATCATCGACATAGACCACGTATCCGTCGTGGGTAATCGTCGGATTGACCGGTTCTGGATCGAAATAGGCAGCCCACTTTGATATAATGAAGGTTGTGCTTGTACCTAGGGATGGGGACTGGGTTCTGGTAACGGTGTCACCGAGAGCCGTCACCTCGTTTCTTTGGGTGGATGAAACAAAATGATAGCCGTCAGCAAGTGTCTTGCCGTTTACGAAGGTCGTCGGATCAAGATAGATTCCTCTTTTTCCGAATACAGTGTCTTTCAGATTAAGCTTCCATTCGTCGTGGCCTATGACGGTACTGTCGTTCAGCCCGTTGAACTGGCCGACAATGTATACGTCCTCGTCAGATTTTGTCTTGGAGGGAAGCAGGGTCTCAAGAAGGATCCTGTCTGCCTTGATTTCAAAAGCAGGCTTCTCGCGGTCAAAGACGATATCGTCTTCATTGCTGCAGCTGCCTAAAATGCCCAGCAGCGGGAGCAGGACCGTCAGGAGATAAAAAATATTCAGCTTTTTCATGATACTGTCATTTTAGTAATTGGGGTTCTGAATGAGGCCCGGATTCACGCTGAGAGCAGACTCAGGCAGGGGGTACCATTCGTATTTTCTATTGCGTTTGGCCGGAAGATCAACGCCCGTCTCTGTGGCCCGTCCAAAGAACCACCACTGGCCTTGGGTGAACTTGTCAAAGCGGCGCAGGTCAGTGCGGCGGCGTCTGCCCTCGCCAAGGAACTCAAGTCCCCATTCAGACAGCATCCAGTCGCTGTCAAATGAAGTGAAACCGGGTCCGGGCTCATTTTGGACTTTGCTCCAGTCGTTCGAGCTGTAGTAGCGCTTGCGTACTTTGTCAACATAGCTCTTGGCTTCCTCTGCGTTTCCCTTGCGCATCTCACACTCGGCTACATTGAAATAGGCTTCCGCAAGGCGGAACTCAACCTCGTCGATATTCTTGAACTGGCAGGTACCGTCGTTGTCTCGGTAGATAGGATATTTCACCAGTCTTATACCGGAATTGGTCTCGCCCCATCTTGGGCTCATGACTGTTTCCAGGTTGCGTCCGAGATTCTGGAAAGTGCCAAGCTGGTCGACGTAGACTAGGTTCTGGCCGTCGCGGTCGGCGTCAGCCTTGAGCACATTGCCCTTGCCGAAGTTGGCGCGCATCTCTCCCTTGAGGAAGTTGCCTTTCCATTTGCCGTTGCTGTAGGTGAAATTCTGCTTTCTGATATCTCTGTTGTCAAGCCTGTCCCAGACTCCGCCAAGCTTGTCACCGTAATCGGTGATAAAGCTCTTTCCTCCGGTGTCGGTGCCTCCGGTGGACAGCACTTTCCCGGAATTGTCATGCGACGGCGTTACTATGGTACAGTTCCAGGATCCGATACCTCCGAACTGGTCAACTCCGAAATACTCATTGTAGTTATAGGGCAGGAAGGGCATGTCGCGGACATTGGTCCATGCGTTTGTCGCGCCCTGTCCGTCCTCGCATGCAAAGGCAAATATCACCTCCGGACACTTGTCATTGTTGATATCGTAGATGTCACGGTAGTCGTCAGCAAGAGAATACTTGCCGAAATCTCCGTTTATTATCTGCTTTGACAGTGCCTCGCACTCATCATACCGGTCGACGCCTGTGAACAGTTTGGAGTTCAGAAGCAGGCGGGCCTTGAGCATCCTGTTCATGCCCTGGCTGATGCGGGTACGCGTACTGTTGTCGCCAGTCTCCTTGGGCAGTGCCTGGTAGCTCTCGTCAAGCTCTGTGGAGATGAAGTCATATATCTTCTTGCATGATGTGTCCCAATCAGGATCGGCTGTTCCGGGGATATCAGCACTCTCCTTTGTGGAAGTCGTGTTCAGAGGCAGTGCCCCACCCCATACTTCAAACATGTTGTAGTAGGCCCATGCACGGAGAGTCCGAACCTCTGAGATGTAAGAATTGAGTTTCTCCTGAGAGATTCCCAGTGCTGCTGCGTCTGTGTTGGACAGATCGTACAGGATGTCATTGGCCAGGCCGACCATCGGCCAGCAGTTGGTCCATGCGTCCTTGATAATCTTTGACTCGGAAGTCCATGTCTGCGTTGAGAGCACGTATTTCTCTCCTTCGTCATAGCCCCATAGTCCTCCGTTCCAGACACGCCAGGCTATCTGGTCTGCCGGGAGCTCCTGAAGGAAGTAGAATCTTTCGGCAAAGCAGTTGCCTGCCTGGTTGTAAATGGTGGCTACAGCGCCTTTTACGCTGCTTTCATTCTGATAGAATGATGATGAGTCGATGCGGTCGAATACTTTTTCATCGAGATCCGTGCATCCGGCGAGTACAATGGACAGCACTGCGCCCGCTGTCAGAATATATTTATTTAGCTTTTTCATTTTTCATGTCATTTAATGGAATCTAACGGTAACACCGAGGCTGACCTGTGTAGCCTGGGGATAGGCACTCGTAACGTCCACCCCGGGAGTGATGCCGGTCTGTGTAACGATGGACGGGTCATTTCCTGTGTATCCTGTGATGGTAAACAGGTTCTTCGCTGTCAGATAGACGCGGAGGCTTTCCAGAAGGCCTTTCTTCGGCCGGTAGGTATAGCCAAGCGTCAGGTTGTCGAGCTTCAGATAGTCGCCATCCTCAAGGAAATAGCTGCTTATGACTCCGCCGCCGGTCTTGACGTCCTTGTCATCGGTATATGCAGTACGCAGCACATTGTCTGTACCGCAGAGTTGCAGTCCCATGCCGTATTTGCGCATGTTGAAGATCTGGAATCCGAAGGCACCGCGGAAAAGAAAGCTCAGGTCCCAGTTCTTGTACTGGAAATAGTTGTTCCATGAGAGGAAATGTGACGGAGCGCCGTTGCCGATGTATTGCTTGTCGCTGGCGTCGACATTGGATGTCAATACAGCCTCGCCTTCCTTGTTATAGACCAGCATGTTTCCGTCGGCATCATGGCCGGCATATTTGTAGCCGTAGAACTCACCGACTTTTCCTCCCTCGCGGATGCGGAAGAAGTATTCGTTGGTGCCTACGCCCGGCTTCTGATAGAGGTCGATGTAAGATGCCTTGTATATATCATTAGAAAGCTTGGAGAACTTCGTCGTTCCATAGGAATAGTTTATTCCTGTCGTCCATCTGAGGTCTTTCTTGGCCAGCACGTCATAGCTCAGCACTACCTCGATACCCGTATTCTTCGTCGTACCGACATTGACAAGGATATTGTCCCATACATACGGAGGCTGTGGTGCGGTATATGTATAGAGCAGGTCCTCCGAGCGGCGGTCAAAGTATTCAACGCTTCCACGCAGTCTGCTTTTGAATGCCTCGAAATCTACGCCTATGTTCATAGCCTTTGATTTCTCCCATCCGAGGTTAGGGTTGGCATTGGATGCTGGTGCGTATCCTGTTACCCATTGTCCGTCCATCAGATAGGCGCCATTGGCCGTATAGGTTGAGGTGGACCTGTATGCATCGAAGTCACTGCGGCCAGTCACACCATAGGATGCTCTCAGCTTAAGACTGCTGAAGGTTCCTTTCAGGCTTTCCAGTCCCGGCGTCGTCGTGGCTTCCCATGCCAGCGAAGCTGAAGGGAAGTTGCCCCATTTATGGTTGGTGCCGAACTTGGTGCTTCCCTCATGCCGCAGGCTTGCTGAAGCGAAGATCATATCGCGCCAGTTGTAGTTCACCCTGCCGAAAAATCCGATCAGCGTCGACTGAGACCGGCCGGCATACATATTGGCAGTACCGTCCTTCAGGGCAGTGCCGGAGCCAATGCCGTAATAGATGGGAGAATCGTATGTGAAGTTGTGATTGGCCATGTATTCCTGCTCGTAGTTGCTGCGCTCCCACGAGTAGCCGCCTACGAACTTTATTTCGTGGTCAGGGATCTGCCATGTATAGTTGAGCAGCCATTCTACACGGTTAGTCCACCACTTCTGATAATGGATGTTGGACTCGCCTGAATAGCCGTCCCAGAAAGACTGGCTGCTCGTTGTCGGCGTGTACCAGTTGCTCTTGTAATCATTGTACAGAAGGGCATAGCTCAGTGACGTGCTCAGTGTGTGATGGCTCAGAGAAAGAATATTGTATTGAACGTCGGAATTTCCCAGCAGATAAATACGGTCGCCATTGCTCGTATTGTTCTTCAGAACGGATACGGGGTTATAGATATTGGTGGGCGAAGTCGGCTGGTAATATGTGCCGTCGGCGTTTTTCACAGGAAGAGTCGGATTCAGAGTCAGGGCGGTGTCGAACATACCGTCGCTGCCATAATCCTCATGAACCTTTCTTAAAGACAGTGAGGAGTTGAACTTGAGCTTGTTGTCAAGAACTCGCTGGTCTATTACAAAGCGTCCGCCATACTCCTCACGGCCTGAGGCTATGTCAAGGCCGTTGGCCTTCTTGTAATTGACGCTTGCGCTGTAATAACCCTTCTTGTTAGTCCCGTCTATTGAGAGGTATTGGTTGACATTGTAGCTCATGTCGCGGGTTATCTCATCGTACCAGTCCGTGCGGTATCCGTAATCGTTGCCGCGGCCCGAGCGTATGAACTCGTCGACGGACAAGACCTCCGGCTTGCCCTTTGCAAAATTGCCGGCTACCCAGCTGTCGTACGTGATGTTGGTAACACCCTGTGCCCCGGAACCATGCTTTGTCGTGATCAGGATCACGCCATTAGCGCCGCGCGTACCATAGATAGCAGCCGATCCGGCATCCTTCAGTACCGTAATGCTCTCGACATCCTGTGTTGAGATGTTGCGAAGGTCTCCGCCAGCAATGCCGTCGATGACGATCAGCGGGCCATTGCTTGCCGTGATTGACCCCGCGCCTCGTACTTGAATTGATGAGAGTGCATTAGGATTGGCGTCGGCCGTTGAGTTTACATTCAGGCCGGCGACCTTACCGCTAACCAGTTCCATGGGGTCTGTCACTGCGCCCTGATTGAACTGAGCCTTGTCGACCTGGACAACGGAGCTGGAAACTTCTTTCTTTGCCAGCGTGCCATAGCCGACCACGACGACCTCTTGAAGCTCGGAGGCGTCCTCGCGCATTGTGACAGCCATGTTCGAGGCTGCCTTCTGAGTTACCTCGCCGAATCCTACATACGTGAATGTAAGAGGTGTTCCAGACTTTACTTCAAGCTTGAAATTGCCGTCAATGTCGGTAATGGTTCCCTGTGTGCCTCCCTTGGCCTTGACCGTAGCGCCCACAATAGGCTCTCCTTCGGTATCCCTGACAGTACCGCTGATGACAGAGGACTGTGCTGATACTTGAAGTGAGAACATAAATGCGAGTCCAGCCAATGCCGTTTGGCGAATGCATCTTTTAGACTGTTTCATTTGTTTAATACTTTAAGCAGTTAAGAATCTGTTGCAAAAGTATTAAAATTGTTTTCACCAGTTAAGTGATACAAATGAAAATCAAAATATCTTATATAGAAATGTACTGATTGTCAGTTTATTACGATTTAAATGCAAGGGAAAAATCAAAGGTCATTCTAATCGAACTTGTCTATCGACATTACTTGATCTTCGAAATGCTCGTGATCAATTGCACGGCTCTTCAGTCTGGACCGGTATGTATAGATAGTTGTTATGCTTGACCGCAGGATAGAAGAGATCTCCTTGTTGTCTGTAATGCCAAGGCGCAGGAGCGCAAGAACGCGAAGGTCTGTCTTCATTCTTGTGCTTGACCGCTGTTCTATCTTCTCACCTTCCTTCAGCAGCTTGTTTACTTTCTCAAGGAAGTCGGGGAAGATATTCAGGAAGGCTTCGTCAAAGTTTACGTAGAAGAGCTCGGTCTCTTCGTCCTCAAGCCTCTGGCTCTTTATCGCCTCATAGAGTTCCTTCATCCTCTTGTCCCGGGCGAGGCGGTTGTATTCCTTCCTCTTTTCTTCGGTCACATCGATAAAATGAGAATTGAGCTTGAGGAAACGGGTGATATATTGTTCCTTGATAAGGTTCATCTCACGCATTCTGCCATTCGTCTTCTGCAGTCTGTCATTGGTCTCATTCAGCAAGGCATTCACTTTCTGCAGTTTCCGGTTTGCTTCTGCAACATCCTTTGCGCTCTCCTGTTCCTTGCGGCGGAAATGCATGATCGAGAGTAGAGCAACTATAAGAAGGACCGTTGTCAAGGACAAGACAATGATAAATGTTATCTCAATCCTTTTCTTCTGCATCTGATTTGCATGGTATCCCGTAATTACCTTTGGTATAAGCTGTGAGGCCTGAATGTTGCGAAGCCGGGTGCCATAGAAAATGGCATCATCAATTGAGGCATTGAGGTACCTGTATGCTCTGTCATATTGACGATTGTCCATAAGCAGGCTGGCGAGTTCCCTCAATGATGTGTTTTCTGTTATGCTGCCCTCCACGTCGGATATTGCACAGAGCAGGAGAAAATACTCTCTCTCTTTCTCGTTGCCCAGCTGCTTGTAGAAAAAGGCAAGGGTGCTTGCAACTATGCTGTACTGCCTGTCTCCTGAATGGAGAGTTCGAAAATAAGGAAGTAATATCTCACATGCTTTCTTATAGTGATTAAGATCACCTTCGTGATTGGCCAGGGCATTGTAATACTCAAAGGTGCCCTTGCGTGCATATTTCAAGGGCAGTATACGATAGTGTCTGAGCGTCTTGAGTGAATTCATATAGTACTCTGTTCCCAGCGTGAATTCAGCCTTGTATAAATACAGGTCACTCATCTGAGAATAGTATAGGGCCAGACTGTTGTGGCTTATTCTGGCAGTGTCCACCTCGCCAAGGATGCTCTCGGCTTCATCAAACATGCCGGCTACAGCCAGAATATGGGATTTGTTCACGAGTGAGGTGGCCAGAAAATCCTCATTTCCCATCTGACGCGCATAGTCAATGGACTTATTGACATAGACAGATGCCGAATCAAAATTGAAGGCTATGTATTCGTCATAAAGATGACTGCAGACATAATAGCGATCGGTAATGCTCAGCCCATGCCTGAATAACTCTTTTGTCAGAATGTTTATTTTCTCTTGTTTCCGAGCACGAAATATGCTTTGGGAATCCAGTTTCTGGTCCAAAACGCGATATAGGTATTTAGTATCTTGGTTGGCGGAACAGTACGCGTTGCCGCTTATCAAGAGCAAGATGAATGCGCAGAATGTTCTTATCATATATGTGAGTGTATGTGATTGCAAAGTTATGAAAATTAATCAATACTACAAAGGACTCTTCTGATTTTCCTGTTTGATAGGAGTAATTCATCCGTATTCATTTCTGTTGATTATCGTATCATTTAAATAGAGTGAAGATGATAGTTTATTATTAGATAGTTTTGACTCTTATACAGGAATATAATTCAAAACAGGGAGGGTAAGTTGACCTTACTCTCCCTGTTTTGACCAGACCGCGGTATTGGAGCGGGAATGTCTATTTTAGATATTTCTTTCCATTAATGATTTTCAGTCCTGGAAAACCGTCTCTCACCTGTTGCCCTGCAAGATTATAAATAACATTCTTTTTCCCTTTCTTTAGCTCTATACTTTTGATAGCTGTTGCATCTTTCGTTGTCAATACAAAGTTATCTATGGCAAGTGCCATGGCAGAAGCACAGTTTGTGCCGCTCGCAACACTAATGTTCCATGCCAGATAAAGGTCTCCATCGGAATTAAGAGTAACTGGCAGTTTATGTGTTACATGAACTGTCTTTCCGGGGATGACAGCATATCCTTCTGTTATATTGTCGGGATTGAAATGGGTTAAGAAATCGTCACCTGCCGAAGTCCATGAATTGCCATCTGCGGAGTAAAACATCTGCACATTAAATCCTGCTGCATTGGAACCTTTGCGGTATTTCTCCACATCATATTCCACCAATGGACTTTCTATTTTTTCACCAATGTTCTTGATATGCACATAAACATTGATGCACCGTGTACCACCATCGACACCTGTAGAGATTCCTCCTACTGCACGGTCACTGCCTTCTCCAAAATTCCAAGTGCCGTTTTTGGCATTTTTGGGCAGTGACACTCCACCGGCATACTGCAGTGTGTCGACAGCAGAGAGATAATAGCCAACTGTCCGGGGCGCGCCCCCAGGACGATCTATCCTCCAGGCTTTAGGTAGCGTCCCCGGCTCATCCTGGCTCATCCCATCGAAATTCTCGGAGAGCTTCGTTTGAGTATTGCTAAGTACCAGAGCTGGTTCTTCCTTTACCGTTGTCTTTGGTCTTGCATTGTCGACAGAAGTAGAGGACAGAAAGCCTGCTACACTGGCACTGATAGTGGAGGTCCCTTTGTCGCCAGCTGTATAAACGCCATCTGATGAGAGACTGCCTGTGCCGGAAAGGGTGAAGACAGGATTTTCCGTAACGGTCATCTTTACATTATACTGATCGTATACCGTTGCTTTATAGCTGACAGTTCCTTTAAGCTGGCTGACAGGCTGAGAGAACCCCTTCCATGCCTGGCTGGCATATTGACGCATCTTGAGGGCATCGGCATCGCTGACAGATGAAGGAGCATAGGTGATAGTGAGAGGATCTTCACCAAAAATAGTGGCATATTCCATACATGCCGCAAGGTAGGTTGACTTTTCTGTCGGATGACGGTCATCTTGGAACCATGTCAGCAACTCATTCCAGTCATCTTTGCCGCAGTTGTCATAAGCAACAGCAACAGGACAGAGTGTGATGCCACATCTCTGGGCAATATCCAAACAGTTATCGACAAATTTCTTATTATATGTTGCAAAGTTATCCTTGTCACTGCTATATGCCCAGTTGATAGGCATGATGACAATAGCATTGGGGTTCGGGCAGCTCTCACGAATGTATTCAATCCACTTTGTTACAGATTGTAACACGGTAGCAGGATCTGTACGTGGAAGACTGGATTGTTCTTGAAGGATGATATGCGTCCAAGCATCTTTCTTTATCATTGTTTTCGCCGATGGCTGTCCTTCAGAATTGTTGCCTGTGTCATCTGCTTCTTTGAAATGGTAGTTTAGGGTCTTTCCTAAGTTAGTATGTGCAACCCACGATGCATCTTTCCCCATGGCTTTACAAATGTCGTTGAATACCTGTCTTTGATCGTTGTAATAGATAAGGCTGTTGTTAAGCGAGAGTACCTTAATCTTTGAAGGCAGCTCAGGTACGAGTATGACATTGGCAGGCTCTACTTTCATCGTTGTTGCCTCTGGGGTGTAGTTCTCCGGTATCTGTGGACGCCCGTCATCACCATCCATCCTAAGTATTGCCGTGCCGTCTTTGATGGTAAGGGTGATTTTCGTGCAGGCAATGGTGGCTGAGCCACAGGAGATATTGCCAGGATTATCTCCGCTCTTCAAAATATAATCATGGTTTGCTGTCATGATGTCTCCATTAGAGCCATAATTGCAGTCTTTGGACCAAGATGCGTCTGCAATCTTAAATTGCCCCTTCACAGTCTTGTTGAGCAATGTGTAAACTCCATCTCCCTCCTCGGTAAACTCCCAGTCGGCTGAAGCTGCCCAACTATTCACCTCTCCTCTTAGATAAATGCCTGATGCTGCTTCTGTTGTGAGACAAAACAACAGCAGAAAACACAAAAATAAAAAGCATGTAGTCTTTTTCATGTTGATGTTTTTAGATTATGATTTCTTTTTTTGCAAAATTATACAAATGGAAATGATGATAAAAGCTCACCAAAAGATAATCAAAACATCACTTGCGATCTTTATTGATATTAACTTGTTTAGTATTAATAAGTTATGTAATTTTTAGAAAATTCATCTCTTTGCGAAAATCTAAACCATATAAAAGCATTTCCGGCCCTACAATGGCTAAACGAATCGACTTCTCTACTTGCTCTTCTATGGAAGGTTCTGTCTTTTGGGTAATTGATCCATAAACCTGTTTTGCCGGACCATCCTCGACAATATGAAGGAAACTTTGGATAGTAAAAGTTCACAACCATAAGAATGTTAAGGCCTGGCTAACTAATCTGAGATAGAATGAAGTCGTGGTACTGGGTAGGCTGAATGTTCATGAATGTGATAACAGTTTTTGTCCAATACCACATTTGGTGAAAGCTTTGGTGGGAATGAACGCCTATTATTGAAAAGATATCAAGGCCATAGATCAATAAGGTAAGAAGATAATCTTTTGATTTTTTTTATTCATGAAGAAAGAAATTGTTGTATTATGATTCTATAAATCAGTTAATTGCATAAAATTGAAGAGATTTGATGCTCTTGATTTCGTTATGAGCAGTCTTTTTACTGATTCATTTTCAATTATCTTTGTATTGCTTTTAATAAGATTGGTATGTTTAATGACATACTTGAATGTGTGGCTGGAGCGTGAGCTTAAGCTGCACATTTTTTCTGTATATTGAATTGAAATCATCATTCATGAAAATGAAATCAGAATTGCATTTCCATGAAGTGCTCTGGTATAAAATGATATTGCATAAATTAAAAAGGTCTTCGATTTGGCTTGTATATGAAAGTCAACTCGAAGACCTTTTTGTTTAGCTTGTGAAAGAATTTATTCCTGTTCAGTCCATCCTTCGTTCTGCTCTATACCTTGGAAGCGAACCTCAGCCCAAGGAATGGGCAGATAATACTGGTACTCACGGAACTGCCGCTCATCGCTTTGTCCTTCCATGGCAGCATAAGAGTAGGTCTTGGTGCCATCAGTATTGTAGACAATCTTTACGGTACGAAGCGGATTTGTAGAGCCGTTGAGATCATTAAAGGCTTTTCCGAGACGAATCTCATCCCAATATGCCGCCTCTTCGAATGCCAGCTCCACACGGCGCTCTTTTAGGATGTCTTCGAGAGTAACGTTTGTAAGAGCCGGCATGTGAACGCGTTCTCTTACTTGGTTAACTAGCGTCAGGGCTGTCTTGGCATCGCCGGTGCGGAAGGCTGCCTCTGCATGGTCAAGGAGAGCCTCTGCATAACGCCAGATTGGATAGTTCTGATTGGAGCCTTCATTGTCATTATAAGGAATGCGAATGCTTGGATCCATAAATTTACGCATGTAGTAACCAGTACGCGTGAATCCATTGTTGCGGCTCGAGCCGTATTTCGTCAGTCCGTTGGCAGCTTTCTCCTTGCCGTTCACGATAGTATAGTGAATGCGCATGACACTGTCACGGAACTCACTTCCATCATAAAGTATGTTGGCATAGAAACGATAGTCACGTCCTACGTAAGGATCCTGATCGTTGTAGGTGTATCCAGAACGCATACCATAGTCATCGACATGGTTCTGCGTCGGACAGTAGTCACAGCTGGTACCGGTAAGCGACGGCGGAAGTCCATCTGCATCAAGCGAGTGGGCTCCCTCTGCGGTAAGTTTTGACTCTCCGTGCTGATATTCCAGTATCGCCTCCTTGCTGTTATGCGTGAGAAAAAGATCATGATAACTATTTGCTATCTGCTTCTCTGTGCTTCCTGATACAGGCAAGAGTCCATAGACTCCTAAGCCTTCCAGTTCCTTGTAGCATTCAATGGCTTTTGCCATGTACTCTTGGCTCTTGTCATCGGTGAAGCCATAATACTCCTTGGACTTGTTCTGGAACTGTGGGCTGCCTGCCCAGAAATAAGCCTTGGCCTGCAGCATGATAGCCGCACCTTTCGTCACACGGCCTGTGTTGCGGCTGTCCTGGGTAGCTGGGAGCATTTCAGCGGCGGTCTTTGCCTCATTGACGATGAAGTCAACAGCCTGGGCATAGGTGGCGCGCGGGAACTTCTCATCGGAGATCAGCGGATCATAATTGTGGTCGATGAGAAGAGGTGCCCCAAAGCGCTGCAGCAGTTTGTAATAATAGTAAGCACGGAAGAAATGCGCCTCACCCATGATACGCTGCTTGTAAGTATCCGGCAGCTGAGCCTCATTGCCTATTAGGCGGTTGATGCTCTGTATCTGGGTATAATAGCTGCTCCAAATGTTGCGGGCATAAAGGGTAACAGTTGTCTCCTGCGACTTGATAAAGTTACCTACACCAGAGTTGACCATGTTGGAGCGTCCGTAGGTCAGCTGGTCGGAATAGAATACATCCGGCACATGGGACATGTTCTTCATCAGCCAGTTGGAACTTAGCAACAGCGTCCACCCCCCCCGACATATTGGAGTACCAAGCCGTTGTATACTCGTCAAGCAGGTTGTCGCTCTTCCAGATGCTGGCATCAGTCAGCTTGTCATACGGCTCGTCGTCAAAGCTGCAGCCTGCCGTTCCAGATATCATGACAAGCGCTATGGCTGCCTGTGAGGCATATTTTAATATATTCATTGTTTTCATGTTTATTGAAGAAAAGAGTTAGAAACCGATATTGACATTGAATCCATAGGACCGTTGGATAGGATATCCCATGTGTGACTCAGGATCCATGTGCTTCAGCTTGCTCCAAGTGTGGAGGTTGCTGGCAGTGAAACCTATCTGCACATTATTGCACCAAAGGTTACGCAGCCATTTACTTGGCAAACGATAGCCGATGTTGAGGTATTTCCAGCGCAGGAAATCGTTGTTGCGAAGCCAGAAAGTGGAAGTCTTACGGTTGTTATCGGTACTGGCAGCGATTTTCACTCTAGGATAGTCTGCATTTGGGTTCTCTGGTGTCCAGGTATCGGTGAGATGGTAGTCCTGGAACTTCACCATGGTGCCATTCTCCATGGTATAGCTTTCGCTGACGTACTGTTTGTATCCGGCAACACCCTGGAAAAGTGTATTGACATAGAAGCCCTTCCACTCAATGCCAAGCTTTATGCCGTAGTAGAAATCAGGGTAACGGGAGTTCTTTACGGCAATCATGTCCTTCTGCGTGAGCTTGCCGTCGCCATCCTGGTCCTTATACTTGATATCACCTGGCGCCAAGCCATTGTTCTTACCTTTCCATGAGTCAGTCTGATCGAGTTCATAGTTATCAATCTCCTCCTGGGACTGGAAGAGCCCAAGAGCCTCGTACATGTAGCTGTCACCGGTAGAGTGACCTTTTCTGCGGAGGTTCTCCAGCTCGTTGGACTCATCACCGTAATCGAGGATCTTGTCACGGCCGTAAGAGAGCGTGAAGTCTGCGTTATATCTGAAGTCCCGTCCTATGGTATTGCGGTGAGTCAGTGTCAGATCATATCCCCAGGCTTTAATCTTGCCGAAGTTCATGTTCGGCACGCTGCTCACACCTGTGGAATAAGGATACAGTGAAGCCGGTGCATCCATGATGAGGTTGGTGCGATAGCGGATATAATACTCAAATGTCAGTCCAAAGCGGTTGTCCCAGAACCCGAGGTCTGCTGCGAAGTTATAGTCGCGGCTTTTCTCCCACTCAAGGTCGGGGTTGGGATAGCTTCCCGAAGCGATGACCCCCGGGAGAAAGACGCCGCCGATGTTGTAACCATTGCTTGGAGAATAGATATACTGCAGCAGATAGCTGTAGTCAGCGATGCCGCCGTCACGGCCGAGGAGACCCGTCGAAGCACGGAACTTCACATTGGAGACAACATTTTGTTTCCAGTTTTTGAAGAAAGACTCATTGCTCAGAATCCACGAGGCAGAGAAGGATGGGAAGAAAGCCCAGCGGTTCTCTGGGGCAAACTTGGCCGATCCGTCAACGCGGAAGTTAAACTCAGCGAAGTAACGGTTGGAGAAGCCGTAGGTGAGACGGCCTACATAGGACTTGCGCTGGATACGCTGTTTGTTTCCGTGGAGGTCACCCTGTGCCGTGTTGCCAAGGATCTCGGGGTAGATTCCGGGAAGGTTGTTGTTCGTACCGTACATCGTGCGATGCTTGTAAACCTGGTAGTTGGCAATGAACATGCCGGTGACATGATGCTTGCCAAAATAGTTGTCATAGTTCAAGCCTGCTTCCCATAGGTTGTTCTCCATGAACTGATCCTGGTTGAACATTGAGATCTTGGCATTCGGATAGATGGTGTTGCGGTCTACGTCGATGCTTCCTGTTTCGGCATTATACAGATAGAGGGCTACGGGCTTGGAGAACTTGTCCTGATAGGAGTTGTTGTCGTCGTAGGTCATCTTGCCGTAGACACTCAGTCCCTTTATCCAGGGCAGTTCCCATCGGATCGTGCCGCTGACTGTGTGCATGTTGATAGTATTCTCCACGTATCCGCCAAGTCTGAAGACATTGATAAGTGGGTTGCCGCCATTCTGGCTTGCCAGTTCTCCGTTGCTCAGTATGAGGGGTTGGGTAGGATCAACCGAGTAAGCCTGGTCAATAGTGGTATAGCTGGTGTTCTTGTTGTGAGATCTCACACCCGTGAAGTCGAGTGACGCTGTCAGGCCTTTGGTCAGGTTGATGTCAAGCTTGGCACTGTAGTTAAGGCGTTTCGTGCCGGTTCCGGAGTAAAGACCGGTATTGTTGCTCAATGCAGCAGAAAGGTAATAGCGTACTGCATTGTTGCCACCCGAGATGCTTACGTTGTGCATCTGACTCGAACCGTGCTTCTTGAGATAGTCAAGGAGATTGGAGTTGGCCAGCTGGTCGGGATTGCTCTGTGTACGGAGCATCTCGAGCTCTTCATCGGTAAAAGGCTCATAACGCGTCTGTCCCTCGATGGCTTTATTGTAAAGCTTGGCATATTCATAGCTGTTCAGGAAGTGCGGAAGCATGGTGGCCTTTGTGGTGGTATACTGTCCACGATAGTTAATGCGTACTTTACCCATGGCCTTGCCGCGCTTTGTGGTAACGAGGATGACACCATTGGCTGCGCGCACTCCATAGACAGCAGCGGCAGCCGCATCTTTCAGAATGCTGATGCTCTCGATGTCGTCTGGGTTAAGGTCGCTAAGACGCTGCTCTCCCTCTGAGGTGTTGTCTGAAAAGCGCGGTACACCGTCAATGACGAGCAATGGGTTAGCCGTGGCACCCGCCACGGCACGGATGTTGATCTGACTCTCGCGGGGAGATCCAGGGTCACCGGTTATGGCCATCACTGTAAGTCCGGCAACCTGGCCTGCAAGGGCTTCGTCGAGCTTTGTGGTAGGCATCTTCATCAGTTCCTCTCCCTTGACCACCTCTACTGATCCGGTGAGCGAAGACTTCTTCTGTGTGCCGTAGCCTACAACGACGATCTCATCGAGGAGCTCATCCTTTGCCCCCATCTTGATATTAATGGGCTGGCCAGCTACAGCGAGGTATTTCTGTTCTTTGAGTCCAAGAGCCTTGACAGTAAGCTCTCCCTTGCCCTGTGGCAAGGATACAGTAAAAGTACCATTGGCGTCAGTGACCGCCACTACCTTACCGTCTGCTCCTCTCACCACGGCACCTATGACGGGTTCCCCATCATGATCAACAACAGTGCCCTTGACGGTCTGGTTTTGTGCCCAGGCTGCTGTCGATAGACAGGCAGCAAGGCAGAGTGTGAATAATTTCTCTTTCATATATACATTTTTAAGCGTTATGATATGCACTTACTTATTCAATAATTTATTGATAGTGAGAATCTGATAGTCATAGAAGTTGCGGGTCTTTATATCTCCCGTGTTGCGCTTGGCACGGAAAAGCTGAAGTACGCGCTTGAGCTGTCCTGTCATCATCGGCTTGTAGATGTTACTATCCAGGGCAGGAAGGCCGTAGTTGATCCTAACGAAGCCCGTCTCCGCCTCTGCGGCCTCACAGGGTAGCTTGTCGGCTGCGACATTGACCGTGATGGCATCCTTGGAGTCAAGTCCCAGGATACTCTTCTTGGCCTGCTGCGGCTGAAGACCACTGTTCTTCGTATAGAAATCGATGGCTGCGCTCTCCAGCTTCAAATCGCTTTCGGAGAGACTTCTGCCCTGCAATGTAGGCTGGAAGATTTGGGAGAAGGCATCGGCTACGTATTTGTCAAGACTGTAGTTGCGTTTTGGATTGCTCTTAAAGCCGTCGCTGACCCGCTGCAGCTTCGTGCTGCCATAGATGGCGGAAATGACGGAACTCTCAAAGTTCATCTGTATCTCATCCGGGCGCTCCAGTTTTTCCAGAAGCTGCTGGGGACAGAGCCAGGAACGATAAGTACGGGCCTGGCCGACGAGCCAGTTCATGGCTTTCCACTGGGAAGCCTTGTCCAGATACTCTATAGCGGGAATGTTGTCTCCCTGGCGGGCCTCATGATAAATGACGCCACCGAGGTAAGGAGTCACATGCCCGAGGTGGCGGGCATACTGTCGAACGACATTCTTATAGACTTCTGTCATGTAGTTATAATTCTCGCCGCGCTCAGCAGTCCATTTCTCGAGGTTCTTCATGATGATCTTCAAATTGCTGACAGCATAGTTGCCGGCTTTGACATGGTCATTGCCAAGATCCTCCGTCTGGTCGCTGACATCGACTGTGCCAAAGACTTGCTGGGCTCCGAATTCATACATAGGATCGTTCTTCTTTTCATCGATCCATTTTGTCAGGGTAGGCTTCTCGGCCTCCATGGTACTGGCACCTTTAATGAGCTTGTATCCCCACCGGATAGCATTGATGTCTTCCACGCCGATGATTGGTGGAGTGAGCTTCACGCCACGCTGCATGTCTCCGGGCTGTGCAATATAGTTGTTTCGGGCATAGTCCATGATGCTCGGTGTCGTGCCATACTTCTGCGTGAACGATGGACTGCGCAGACTGTCAACGGGGAAGGAATAGCTGGCGCCCATATTATGCATGAGACCCAGGGTGTGACCAATTTCATGTGAGGTGACATAACGCATGGACTCCTTCATAAGACTATCGTCGAAGACACGCTTGTGAGTACGGTAGTCTACGGCACCTGTCTGGACGAAACGCCAGTAGTGAAGGAGGCTGACGACATTGTGATACCAGATGACGTCTGCTGTGAGAATCTCACCCGTGCGGGGGTCGACGTAGCTGGGGCCCATGGCATTGGCAGTCTCCGTGACAGCATATTTCACACAGCTGTACCGCATGTCATCAGGATCAAAGTCAGGATCATTTTTTGGATAGTCCTTTGCGACGACGGCATTCTTGAACCCTGCTGCCTCGAAGGCTGTGTTCCAGTCTAGGATTCCTTGTTTTACGGTTTCACGCCATTTCTCAGGGAAGGCTGAATCGACATAAAAGACGATGGGCTTCTTCGGCTCTACGAGCTCACCGGCAAAATAGCGGTCACGGTCCTCGTCTTTCGGCTCCAGACGCCAGCGATGGATGATGGAGCGAGGCTCTACACGGTCAGCATTGGACGAGTAAACTTTTTGATCAGTCATGAAATATCCCACCCGGTTGTCGTGAAGACGCGGCTGCATCTTTGTTTTTGGTGCTTCGTAGAGTGAGCGATGCATCACAACAGAATAAGGCTCATTATTCGGTGAGAGCGAGAAAGACAGCAATGTCTTGATCTCGATATTGAGCGGAAAATCCTTTACCTCCTGTATTCCGGAGGCATCGCTCTGGAACGAGCCTTTGAGATTCTTGCTTCCACCAATGAGGACCGACAGAGGATTGTCTGGCTTGATAGGACTCAGGCTCTTCTCGTTGCCGCCGAAAAAAGTACTTACGTCGATGAGCACTTTCCCCTTCTTCCGTGCTGCAATCTTGAATCCCTTAAGAATAGGATCCGCAAAATTCTTCTTGAAACTTGCGGCAATGGGGTCACCGGGAGTCACTACATTCTCGTCCTGAATGATATGAAGCATGACTTTGCTGCTGTCACAGGAAAAGCGGATGAGCTCAGGGCGGTCTACGATTTGCCCTGCAACATAATCATGAGTGTTGCTCGTGCTGGCCACACGGTTGGATAGAATATAGTCTTTCCCAAAAACGGAGTCAGCCAGCTCAAAGAGCAGTTTATTGTCTTTGGCATTATAATAGACTGGAAACATACCAGTTAGACGTTTTGCTCCCTTGGTAGCCTTTGTCCAGTCATCGGTCATCAGCTTCTTGACCAACGTAGAGTCGGTGCCTTTCTTTTTCTTCGATCGTTTTGCTGATACTTGTGCGGGATTGATCAACGCAGCAAGTAAAAGCAATAGCAGAATTCTTCTCATGCGAAACAAACTTAAAACTAAATTTTACTCTGTTAAATATCTATCTTTTTGCAAATTTACATAAATTGGGTTGAAACTCACGCAAATTTGACGAAATAATGAGGTAATTAATGCTATTTTTTCTTCAGAACCATACAGTAACTATTCAGCTGGGTGGA
>DEKJ01000056.1 GCA_002353825.1 Prevotella sp. UBA2725
TACCAGCATCAGGGTCTTGGCCTCACCGATCTTATCGATGAAGGCAATATCGGACTGGTGAAAGCCGCAGAGAAATTTGATGAGACGCGAGGATTCAAGTTCATTTCTTATGCCGTATGGTGGATTCGCCAGAGCATCCTGCAGGCCATCGCCGAGCAGAGCCGTATTGTGCGCCTGCCCCTTAATCAGGTAGGTGCCCTGTCGAAGATCAACTCAGAGATTTCCAAGTTTGAGCAGAAGAATCAGCGCCGTCCATCCGTGCAGGAGCTCTCGTCGCTGACGAATATCGATGAGACGAAGATTGACCAGACCATCAAGGCCGACAATCATCACATGAGTATTGACGCGCCGTTTCAGGAGGATGACGACAACTCGATGGCTGATGTCTTAGCTTCGGGCGAGGACAGCCGCGCCGACAAGCAGGTCGACTACGAGAGCATGGCCAAGGAGCTCGACACCGTGCTGCGCAACGTGCTGAAGGAACGTGAGATCACCATCGTGCGTGAGTGCTTTGGTATCGGTTGCCATGAGAAAGGACTTGAGGAGATCGGCGACCAGCTCGGCCTGACTCGGGAGCGCGTTCGCCAGATTCGCGAGAAGAGCATCGTCAAACTGCGTGAGAGCGGCTACGCTAAGCTCCTCATCAAATATTTAGGATAATTTGAAGTGTTGAATGTGAAGTGTTGAGTGTTGAATGATGATTCAATGTTCAATGTGAAGTGTTGAATGTTGAATGATGATTTGAATAATGATACAATGTTCAATGTGAAGTGTTGAATGTTGAATGATGATTTGAATAATGATTCAACATTCAATACGTTTTACTCACAGAACTTATCCCATTAAAAAAGGTTGCAAGGCACGCCTTGCAACCAATACCAAAACCTTTTACGCTTATTAAAAGGTACATCAAGCAATATTTATCTTATCCGTTGAGCTTATCTTCTTCCGAAGGTGCCGCCGCCCGAGCTTCGTCCTCCACCGAAGGAGCCACTGCCCGAGGTGCTTCTGCTGCCAAACGAACCCGTGCTGTGGCCGCCGAAAGGTGAGCCCTGAGAAGACGAACGCGTGGGTGCGGAATAGCTGCGGGCCGGTGCGCTCTGCTGTGGAGTGAACGTGTTGCGGGGAGAAGAGGAATGGTTGCCGAAGACACCGCTGCCGAAAGATCGCTCCGAAGAACGGTTCACCGTAGAGCGCGTGCTGCTCTCACGCGGGATGCCGAAGGAACGGTTCGTGTCAGTAGACATGCCGAAGGAACGGGGGCGAGCCTGCGACTGAGGCTGCGAGCCGAAAGAGCGGTTGCCGGTGCGGAGCGGACTGTCGTTGACACCACCGCGCTGCATGTTGCCGAAGGTACGGTTGCCGAAAGAACGGTTGTTGTTCGAACGATTGTTGTACTGCGGACGGGCCTGTGCCCACGTGCGGCGTCCCGACTGGTAGACATAACCGCCACCGTAACGTCCATTGTCCCAGCCATGGCGCATGCCTAAATAAGGTCCACCATCGCGCGGTCCGTGCCATACACGTCCGTAGTACCAGGAGCGTCCACCATTATAATGCCAGGAATGACCCCCGGTGTAGGTGAACACGAAGTTAGGACAACCGAAAAAGAAGTAGTCGCGGTGCGGATAGCGCGCATAGATACCGAAGTGCCAGAAGCCATCGCTCCAGTAGAGCGGACGGTAGAAGTAAGAAGCACCGCAGTAAGCGCGATACTGCCAGTCGAGCAAGATGTAGCTCAGGTCGAGATTGCGCTGCCGCCAGTAGACACCGTAGAGGTCGTTGTAGTCGTCAATACGCATGAGGTAGTCGAGATTGATCTCATAGGCTGCTTCATACTGCTCGTCGGTGAGGTTAAGCTCGTAGGCCATCTTGTCCGTCAGGAAAAGAGCCTCATCGCGTGCCTGGTCATAACTCATGGCCGAAGTGCTCAGCGTGATGGTGAGCAAGAGTGCGAGTGCTGTAAATAACCTTTTCATAGCTGTATGTATTTTTATTGTTATTCGTGATTATATTCTTTTTTCTTTATCACGTTGCAAAGTTATGAAGAAAGTTTCATAGAAATCATGGCATTTCCCTATGCTGTGAGGGAAAAACCCTATTGTGTTGACGCTTATTAGGGAAAGTATGATTCCACACATTCGCACTACAACTATGGTGGAGGCAGATTTCTACTCCACCGTAACGCTCTTGGCGAGATTACGCGGCTGGTCGACGTTGAGACCTTTCTCCACTGCGATATGATAAGCGAGGAGCTGCAGAGGAATGACAGAGAGCAACGGAGCCAAGGGTGCCAATGTCTGCGGCACACTGATCGTCTCATCGGCAATCTTAGCCATATCCGTATCGCCCTCAGTGATGACAGCGATGATACGTCCTCCACGTGCCTTCACCTCCTGCATGTTGGAGATGATCTTCTCGTAACCCGTGTGATGCGTAGCGATAAAGAGCACCGGCATCATGTTGTCTACTAAGGCGATAGGACCATGTTTCATCTCGGCAGCAGGATAACCCTCTGCATGGATATAACTGATTTCCTTCAGTTTTAAGGCTCCTTCCAGAGCTACCGGATAGTTCCATCCACGGCCGAGATAAAGAAAGTTAGAGGCATAAGTATAAACACGGGCGAGGTTCTTGATCTCGTCGTTCTTCTTCAACACCTCTTCAATCTTATCGGGAATAGTCTTGAGCTCTTTCGTCAAAGCGACGAACTCATCGTGCCCAAGCGTACCTTTGGCATTGGCCAGTGCGAGGGTGAGAAGCGTCAGGCAGGTGAGCTGACCCGTGAATGCCTTGGTAGAAGCCACACCAATCTCCGGTCCGACATGGATATAAATACCCGTATCTGTCTCTCGGGCAATAGAAGAGCCTACAGCATTGACGATGCCAAAGATGCAGGCACCGTGCTCTTTGGCGAGCTTGATGGCAGCCAAAGTATCGGCCGTCTCACCACTCTGAGAGATGGCAATGACGACATCGGTAGGATAGATGACCGGGTCACGATAACGGAACTCCGAGGCATAATCGACCTCTACCGGGATCTTGCAGAAATGCTCCAAGAGCTGCTTCCCTATCAGTCCGGCATGCCATGACGTACCGCAAGCCACGATGATGAAACGGGTAGCGGAGAGCAGGCGGGCACGATTGCTGCGTACGGCAGAGAGGATGACGTCGTCGTCAAAGAGACGACCGCTCATGCAGTCGCGCAGGCAGCGGGGCTGATCGAAGATTTCTTTCAGCATGAAATGGGGGAAACCACCACGGTCCAGCATATCAAGGTCCATATCAATCTGCTTGACATTGACATCGACCGACTTGTTGCGCAGGTCGATGATCCGCAGCTTTTCACCCGGATGGCAGACGGCAATCTGCTCATCGTCGATATAAACGACATCTTTGGTGTATTCGGCGATAGGCGTAGCATCGGAGGCAATGAAGAACTCACTGTTGTCCTTCGTCACACCGATAACGAGCGGAGAACCCTTGCGTGCAGCGACGATAGTATGCGGATCACGCTTGTCGATGACGGCAATGGCGTAAGCACCGATACACTTACGCAGTGCATGACGTACAGCCTCCTCAAGGTTGCAATGATGCTTCTCCTGAGCATATTCGATAAGCTGTACGAGAACCTCTGTATCGGTGTCGCTCTTGAAATGGAACCCACGCTTCTTGAGCTGGTCGCGAAGCACGATGAAGTTCTCGATAATACCATTGTGGACGATGACGATATTGCCCGACTCTGAGACATGCGGGTGTGCATTCCTCACTGAAGGCTCACCATGAGTGGCCCAACGGGTATGTGCTATGCCGATGTTTCCGCTGCAGTCTTTTCCTGCAGCAGCATTCTCAAGATCAGCTACCTTGCCTTTAGCCTTATAGACATGCAACTCGTCCTGAGCATTGATAAGAGCTACGCCGGCTGAGTCGTAGCCACGGTATTCGAGGCGATGAAGGCCTTTGATGAGCAAGCCATAAGCTTGACGTGGGCCAATATATCCAACTATTCCACACATAATGTCATTCTCTTTTATGCTTTGCAGTGGCCGCCCAAAGTGGCGGCCACCCACCGCTTAGTTATGTTTTCGTGCAAAATTAGTAAGTTTCTTTCTACTATTGGCACGATTAAGCTACTTTTTCATCAAAGATGGGAAAAAATTGTCGTACCTTTGCACCAAACAATATCACAATGGGAAAAGGGAAACTTCAGAAGTTCGCAGAGATGGAGACGTTCAAAAACGTCTTCCAGTATCCATACTCTGTCATCAGTGACGTACCTTTTGAGATGAAAGGCCACTGGCGGGAGCAATATTTCAAGAATGACAACCCTATCGTGCTGGAGCTCGGATGTGGCCGTGGCGAGTATGCTGTAGGGTTGGCGCGCATGTACCCCAATGTCAACTTCATTGGTGTGGACATTAAGGGAGCGCGCATGTACACGGGTGCCAAGCTAGCATTGGAAGAAGAGCTTCCCAACGTGGCCTTCCTACGAACCAGCATTGAGATTATCGACCGTTTCTTTTCTGAAGATGAAGTACAGGAACTGTGGCTCACGTTCTCCGACCCACAGATGAAGAATCCGCGTAAACGTCTTACCTCCACTTATTTCATGGAGCGCTACCGCCATTTTCTTGTTGACGGAGGTATCGTGAACCTTAAGACCGACTCTAACTTTCTCTTCACCTATACCCGCTATATGGTAGAGAAGAACCATCTGCCTGTCGACTACTGCACGGAAGACCTCTACCATGCCACACCCGAAGGCTTGCAAGGCTCGCCCCTGCTCTCGATCCATACTTATTATGAAGGCATGTGGATGGAGCGCGGCCTCAACATCCGGTACCTCCGCTTCCGCCTCCCGCGCGAAGGAGCGCTCCAAGAACCCGATGTCGAGATTCCGCTCGACGAGTATCGTAGCTATCATCGGGAAAAACGCAGCTCGAAGGATACGGCTAAATAGGTGTTGGTGAACTTCTCCCCTCCCTACGGGGGAGGGGTCGGAGGAAAGGCCTTATCTTATTGAATATTCTTCGAATCGCTTCTCGGCCAACTGCTCATATTTCGTGCCCGGCCGTCCATAGTTGGCATACGGATAGATGCTGATGCCACCGCGTGGTGTGAACAAGCCCGTCACCTCGATATATTTGGGATCCATAAGTTTGATGAGATCTTTCATGATGATATTGACACAGTCCTCATGGAAGTCGCCGTGGTTGCGAAAGGAGAAGAGGTAGAGTTTTAAGCTCTTGCTCTCCACCATGCGAACATCGGGAACATAGCAGATACGGATCTCGGCAAAGTCAGGCTGACCCGTGATAGGACAAAGCGACGTGAACTCAGGACAGTTGAAACGTACCCAATAGTCGTTTTCCTGATGCTTGTTCGTAAACGTTTCCAGCACCTCCGGTGCATAGTCCATCTTGTATTTTGTCTTGGCTCCAAGAGCCTTTAAGCCTTCGTCTCTACGTTCCATATTATTATACATTAAAAATCTTCCATACACTATAGTTGACGCCTTCGTCGTAGACGTCCTCACCTTCATGCTTCTTCAAGAACTTCACGACACGAATAGTCAACGGCAAAGCGATTACCTCGTAGAATGTCTTGAGAAACACTTGCCACAACATGAGCTTCGGCAGTTCCGAAGCAGGGACCACACCACCTAAAGCCAACGGGAAGAAGATGAGCGAGTCGCAGCTCTCTCCCGCCACCGTGCTCAGGATGGCACGGGCTGAAAAATGACGTCCCTGGTCGTGAATCTTCATGCGGCTCATGACATAGGCATTCATGAAACTCCCTACGAGAAATGCCACAAAGGAGGCTGCAGCGATACGGGGTGCCAGACCAAACACAGCATGGAAGCCGGCATCGTTGTGCCAGTAGGGTGCACCGGGGATCCAGTCACACAGGGCACCCATAGCAACAAAGAAGAAGTTCATGGCAAAGCCTGTCCAGATGAGCAGACGAGCTTTACGATAGCCCCATACCTCACAAACACAATCATTGATGATATAAGAGACTGGGAAGACAAGCAAGCCTCCCGTCAGATTGACAGGTCCTACAGCTATCTGCTTCGTCTCGAGAATGTTTGCCAAAATAAGGCAAACGCAAAAGAAAATACTGAAGAGCATGAAAAGCACGCTTACCTCAGCACGCGGTTGTTTTGTCATATCTTGTTTTGTTAAAGGGGGTTGAGCAAGTACCCCTGTTATAAAAATTTGTAACCGCGTGCAAAGGTACGAAGAATTTCGCAGAATGAGAGGAAAAGATCAGCCTAAATATTGTCGAAGGATCTTAGAAGCGGGCGAATGCTTGATTTTCCGGATGGCTTTCTCGCGGACCTGACGAATACGCTCGCGCGTCATTCCCATCTCGTTGGCTATCTCTTCCAAGCTCTTCTCCTGACAACCGATGCCGAACGATTCTTTTACTATCTGCTGCTCACGCTCGCTAAGCACTTCCTTCAAAAGATCTTGAACAAAGATGTTGAGCGACTCACTGTCCACGGTACTGTCGGAACGATAATCCTTGTCGTCAGACGACAACATGTCACCTATCGTGTTATCGGTGTCGTCGTTGCCAAGCGGTGCATCAATACTCGTAGCCTTACTGTTAGCATCCTTAGCCGACTCGATAGCATCCTCATCCAATCCAGTTATCACAGAAAGCTCATGGACAGACGGCAGACGACCGTGCTCCTGCATGAATGATTCCGTGGCACGATTCACCTTCAAAGCCGTACCCATCTGATTTAGAGGAACACGCACCAAACGGCTCTTTACGGCAAGCGCCTCCATGATGCTCTGACGAATCCACCACACTGCGTAGCTGATGAATTTGAAGCCACGGGTCTCGTCAAACTTTTCGGCAGCTTTCACCAGTCCCACATTACCTTCATTGATAAGATCGGTAAGCGAGATGCCCTGATGCTGATACTGCTTGGCAACGGAAACGACAAAGCGCAAGTTAGACCTTACGAGCCGGTCTCTCGCCTCTTCACCTGCCCTGCCGCCCATATGGACTTTTCTGGCAAGCACCGCCTCATCTTCCGGTGTAAGCATCGGTTCGCGCGCTATCTCCGTCAGATACCTGTCCAACGACTCGCTATTGCGGGTTGTAATAGCTTTCGTAATCTTCAGTTGTCTCATTTCAGGTCTACGTTATGTAAGTATGGTTATTTAGTTTTACAAAGTTACAGCCTTTTGATGACAACACAAAAGAATTGCAATAAAAAAGAACAAAAAAGTTTGTTTTTGTTTCCTTATCTGTTTTCTTTCTTCTTTATTCTTTCTTCTTTAGCGAAGCGTAGAAGTGTGCAAAGTTGAAGAACGGTTCTGTCACGGCATCATTGGATGACGCAGTATAAGTGGTGCCGTAAGGATCCGTTGCTTTAATGAGAATACGGCTCTCTGCTGAACGCGGCTCATAATAATAAAGGTGGTTCATGATGAGATAGCCATTACGCTTACTGACAAACTGATAGCTCACCGACTGACTGTAACGATGATGATAACCGGCTGCGAAAGCATCCTGGCCTTGATGGTTGATACGCTTCATTTCATGCTCGACTCCGTCCTCAACGGCAACGACACGCCAACGCGAATCGGCATTGAACACATTGGCAACGATGACGCCCTTATCTAACGGCAACTCCCAGTCGTTGGCATATGACTCGCCATTGAAGACCGTCGAAGCGCGGAAAATCGTCATCTGGCGCATACGAGGCCAGAAGGTCCCCTTATAATAACTGTCTGAGATACGCGTACCGTTCAAGGCATAGACGTAATAACCATTCGGCGTGCCGCAGATATTGATGTTCGACTGCCAGATATTGCCGCAGGCCGCAGCATGACAATGCTCTAAGATGTGACGACCATGATATTCAATCTCATGGTTGATAGCGAAATGCGTATGACCACAAAAAAGATCATAGCCGCCCTTGAACGTATCCAACTCCTTAAGTACACGGCTCAGAACTGAAGAAGAATAGTGTCCCGGCTCCGACTCCAAACCCAATGAAGCGGCACCCTTGCGAGGACGGTTGCCAAAGGTCAACGGAATATGATAACAAAGGATGACTTTCTTATTATGGTCTGCCAGTTGGAGGTCTTCCTTCAACCACTGCAATTGCGAGGCTGTCAGTTCACCCGGTTGCCAATAAAGCGTGCCACGATAGAAGTGCACATCATTGAAGCACACATAATGGACATCACCACGGTTAAAGCTATAATCGGTAGGACCAAAGCTCTGTTCCCATTTTCGGAGATAAAGGTCACGACCATCCTGATCGTGGTTACCAATGACGGAGAATACAGTTGCCCGTGACGAGCCTAATGCCTTACGGATCTGACCTTCCAGCGAAGCATTGTAACCTCCATAATACTGCACATCGTCGCCCATAGAGATGGCATAGACGGGCATGGAAGGAGACCATCCGGCAATGGTCTGCCTCACATCAGTCATCGTCTCGTCTGTGAAACGTGCAACATCACTTTTCTTTACGGGATTATCATTAGGTCCAGTGTAGTAAGGACTGAAGGCATTCGTAACCTGCGGATCACCAAAAACGATGAGCCGATAGTCGCGCTCCGGCCCGTTGGGCAACCGCTTAAGCGTGAAGTTATAGACATTGCGCTTGGCAGACAATGACTTGTAAAACAGAGCCGTATGGTCTTCTGCAGAATGAGTAGGGATCTCGCAGTCGGCGGGAACAGAGTACCACACAAAACGGGCGTTCTTATCGCGAAGGAAGATATACATGCCTTTATCGTTCGTAACTGTGCATGTATAACCATCACTCACAACAACCCCTTTCATTGGATTGCCGAGACTATCGGTGAGTGTTCCTCGAACAGTAGGATCAACAAAAGGCACAGAGTCTTCCTGAGCCTTTTTCTCGACAGCCTCTTTCTTTTTCAAGGCAGCCACGACCTTCTTCTGCTGGATAACCGTGTCCTTCTTGGCTATCTCCTCATCCTTATGCGTAGCCAGCGATATAGCTGCAAAACCGCCAAGGATAACGGCAATCACTGCCAGTATAATATATATATGTGTATGTTTCCCTTCCATATCTATCTACTATTGTTATGCAATAGTAGCAGCAAAGTTACAAAAAAATAGTTAAACACAAACAAAGTGTATACCCTTTCGATAGTTTTGCTTACCTTTGTTGTATTACTTTAATACGATATATTGTAATTTCACAATTCAAATCAGCAACTCAGAAAATGAGAAAGTACATTCTTCTATTTGCTTGTCTCTCCCTCTCACTGTTAGGTGCCAATGCCCAGCGTTCAAGAGAAGAGATCAAAGCCAACCCCAATCTCGCAGCAAACAACTACCGTGACTACCCTGTCCCCACGGCCAAACTAACACTGGCTCCTAAAGGCTATGAACCTTTCTATATCAGTCACTATGGACGCCACGGCTCACGCTGGCTCATTGGCAAGGATGCTTTCAACAGGCCCTATTACACCTTGGCTCATGCCGACTCATTAGGCAAACTGACCGCACGCGGCAAAGAAGTCTTTGCTCTCGTCAAGACCATGCGGCAGCAGGGAATGAGCCGGGAGGGAGAACTCACACAACTCGGCGCAGAACAGCATCGCGGCATTGCCAAGCGCATGTACGAACGTTTCCCACAGGTCTTTGCCGGACAGACCCATGTCGATGCCCGCTCTACGGTGGTCATCCGCTGCATCCTGTCCATGGAGAATGAATTGTTGCAGCTCGCAGCCCTCAATCCGAAGATCTCGTTTACGAGTGACGCCTCTTATCACGATATGTACTACATGAACGATAACAGCACAAGTCCTTATCGCCCCATGATTCGTACCGTTGCTGCCATCGACAGCTTAGAGGCCTTCGAAAAGCGACACAGTGATGTGCCTTTTATGATGAAGACGATCTTCAATGATGCCGATTACGCCAAGCATATCAATAGTCAGGCACTTGGCACCCAGCTTTTCAACATGGCCATAGCCTTGCAAAACACGGAGCTGCGTCATCAGTTCAAGCCCATCTGGGATATATTCTCACCCGATGAGCTCTACAACCATTGGCTCATGACAACTGCCTATTGGTACTCTGTTGCAGGCCCTAACAAACTCAATAATGGAGCGGGAATGTACACACAGCTCAACCTCGTAAAGAACATCCTTGAGACCGCCGACTCATGCGTACAGCTTTCTCATCCTGGCGCTACGCTGCGTTTCGCTCATGAGAGCGACGTGCTGCCATTCGTATGTCTTCTCAACATCAATGGCTTCGGCAATCCGCGCTCCTCACTTGAAAAATTGGATGACGAGGACTGGGATGTATACAATGTTTTCCCGATGGGCTGCAATGTCCAGTTCGTGTTCTACAAAAATCAGAAAGACACTACGAAAGACATCCTTGTCAAGGTGTTGCTCAACGAGAATGAGGCTACACTTCCCATCAAAGCCTACACCGGTCCTTATTACAAATGGAAGGATGTACGAGCATACATGACAAAGATTCTTGGGAAAAGAATAGAAAAGTGATTCCGTTGGGATTCGAACCCAAGACCCACAGATTAGAAATCTGTTGCTCTATCCAGCTGAGCTACGGAACCAAACCATCAGACGCTTTAGCATGAGAGAAATACACCTCACTACTAAAGCGTCTGCAAAGTTAACCAAATATCTTTTAAATGTAAAAACAAGAAGCAAGAACTTTGATATTCTTAGTCTTAATTAACAGTTAACCTACATTATCCTCTGTATCATTAGTCTGCTTCTCTTCTCCATCAATATATTGCAAGAGCTTGACTGCATCGACATACTGTTCAATGCCGAGCGCCACATCCTTGGCTGCCTTCATAGCCAGGACAACCGTCTGTGGACGATGGACGACATCACCACCGGCGAAGACGCCACGACGTGTTGTCATGCCGAAAGGACGGTCGACTACTTTCACGTAGCCTTTCTCGTCCACCTCGATGCCTTCTGTTGTAGAGACAATACGGTTGGCCGGACGAGAGCCGATAGCAAGATAGATACGATCGAAAGGCTCAATGCGGTCGCCATCTTCTGAATGGACACGAACACTGCCTAAACGTCCGTTCTCACCTTCAATGAACTCAGTCACTGACGACTTCCACCAGAACTTGACACCTTCCTTCACGGCATCCTCATACTCAGCCTTAATAGCCGGCATCTCTTCCTCAGTGCGTCGATAGATGACCGTCACATCACAACCCAGACGAATAGCTGTACGTGCGGCATCCATGGCGACATTACCGCCACCAATAACGCCTACACGCTCGCCTTTACGAGCCGGTACCATCTCAGCACCAATAGCACCCTCATTGTAAGCGTTGACTTGATGAAGAAGGTAAGTCGACTGGCTCACGCCACGGAGCTTACTGCCCGGCACATCGTCCATATTCTGCGGAATAGCTGTACCCGTACCCATGAAGATAGCATCATAACCTTTGGCAAAGAGCGTGTCGACATTCTCACCATTCTCGCCAATCATGGCGTTGGTGACAAAGTTGACGCCGAGCTCAGCAATCTTTTGGATCTCAGAGCGCACTACATCTTTCGGCAGACGATACTCGGGTATACCCCACATGAGCACGCCACCAGGCTCAGGTTGTGCCTCATAGATCGTCACGGCAAAGCCTTTGCGTGCCAAATCACCGGCAACAGTCAGTCCTGCAGGGCCTGAGCCAATGACGGCAATGTTACCACGTGTCTTCTGCGGCACAGGCTCACGGAAGAGGCGCATCTTCGTATCGAAATCGGCAATAAACGACTCTATGCGGCCAATCTGCACAGGGTTGCCTTTGCGGTTCAGCACACAGTGACCTTGACACTGCTTCTCATGCGGACATACACGTCCACAGATAGCCGGCAAGTTGGAAGTCTCATTGATGACCTCCATTGCCGCACCGAGGTTACCTTTCGACAACTGGTGGTTGAACTCCTTGATATGATTGGAGATGGGGCATCCCTTCTCACACTGCGGCACCTTGCACTGCAAGCAACGCTTGGCCTCATCAATGGCCTCGCGCATCGTGAAAGGGTGATGCACCACCTGGAACTTATCTGATCCTGCTACCATTATTTCTTCACAGTCTTGATAAAGGCGATGCAGTCGCGGCAGAGATTTGTGATATAATCCCAGTCGCCTGCAGCAACCTTGTCTTTCGGGAAGAGCTTAGAGCCCATGCCGACACAATAAGCACCGGCCTTGAACCACTGCTCGAGGTTCTCGTGCGTAGGAGCGACACCACCAGTAACCATGATCTTCGACCAGCGCATCGGAGCCATGATGTCCTTGACGAACTTAGGTCCATAGACGTCACCAGGGAACACCTTTGTCAGGTCAGAGCCGAGCTCCTGAGCCTTGCCTACCTCACTGGCTGTAGCGCAACCAGGGCAGTAAGGCACGAGACGACGGTTGCAGACAGGAGCGACCTCCTCGTTGAACAACGGACCAACGATGAAGTTGGCACCCAACTGGATGTAAAGGGCTGCTGTAGGAGCATCGATAACGGTACCAGCACCAAGAGCCAATTCCGGGCACTCCTTATCAGCCCACTTCACGAGCTCGCCGAACACCTCGTGTGCGAAGTCGCCGCGGTTTGTGAACTCGAAAGCGCGCACACCACCATCGTAGCAGGCCTTGATGACCCTCTTAGCCACCTCGATGTCACCATTATAATATACAGGCACCATGCCTGTCTCACCTATCTTCTGTAATACAGCAATCTTATCAAACTTAGCCATTTCTTTTATTGTTTTTGTTTTTATCTTTGTACTCTTCCGTTAGCATTACCTGCTGCCAGGCTCTCCACCTCTGCCTCAGACACGAGGTTGAAGTCACCGTTGATAGTGTGCTTCAGGGCAGATGCAGCCACAGCGAACTCCAGGGCCTCACCCTGTGTCGGCTTTGTCAGCAGGCCATGGATCAAGCCTCCGGCAAATGAGTCACCACCACCGACACGGTCAATGATCGGGTCGATGTCATAGTGACGGCTCTCATAGAACTCCTCACCATTATAGATCAGTGCCTTCCAGCCATTGTGCGTAGCGGAATAAGACTCACGGAGCGTAGAGACGACATATTTGAAGCCGAACTGCTTAGCCATCTGCTCGAAGATCTTGTGATAGCCGGAAGCATCTGTCTTACCCCCTTCCACATCAGCGTCGGGCTTGAAGCCGAGGCAGAGCTGAGCATCCTCTTCATTGCCGATACAAACATCGACATACTGCATCAACGGACGCATCACAGAGATAGCCTTCTCTGAAGTCCACAGTTTCTTACGGAAGTTCAGGTCCACGCTCACTGTCACACCATGACGCTTGGCAGCCTCACACGCTTTCTTTGTAATCTCAGCTGCATTGTCGCTGATAGCCGGTGTGATGCCACTCCAGTGGAACCACTGTGCACCCTCGAAGATCTTATCGAAATCGAACTCATCGGCGTGTGCCTCAGCAATAGCAGAGTGAGCACGATCGTAGATAACCTTGCTCGGACGCATGGAAGCACCAGTCTCAGCATAGTAGAGACCTACACGGTCACCGCCACGAACGATGTAGCGAGTGTCCACACCATAACGACGCAGAGCATTGACAGCAATCTGACCAATCTCATGCTTCGGCAGTTTAGTCACGAACACAGCCTCATGACCATAGTTAGCCAGGCTCACTGCTACGTTAGCCTCACCGCCACCGGGGATGATACGGAAATGGTCTGTCTGAATGAAACGGTCATTTCCATCAGGAGAAAGGCGGAGCATAATCTCGCCAAGAGTTACTATTTTTCCCATTGCTTTAATAATGTTATGCTTTAAATATAATGTTGTTTATTATACGATTTAAAAGTTACTTCTACGTTATTCGATTGCAAAGTTAGCAAATTGTTTGCGCACACAATAGGTTTTTCCGTACATTTTTAGTGCTTTTTTGTCCAAGCGCGTGTTTATCGTTCATATTTTAAGTAGATTCTTCTTCTCCAACGTATTAATAACAAAACATTTTATGAAACTCAATATTCTATCATTACTGATATTCCTCTCGTTGGCCGTTAACGTATCGGCCGAGACAAACGATGTGGAAACCGCCAAGCTCAAGGCAAAGACCGAACGATATGTAAAACTCGTCCAGGCTCAGCCCGACTGGCTCATCTCCCGCTTGCAGATGTACTGGTCGTCACATGCCATCGATGTCTACATCCGTGGCGAGGCTTTCGACCACCCCGGCGGCAACCGTGCTCCCGAGCCCACGGTTAAGTTCGCCGGCACACGTGGCACCGAGTCGCAATATGACCGGCCCAAGCTCGAAGATATCGTTCCTTACGATGATGACGCTGCTGGAGATGTCACCTATATTAATAAGCAGTCGGGCAAGATGGAGAAGACCAGTCCCGCCAAGACCGGCTGCAACATTCAAGGGGTGAACCGGCAAATCATGAGTATCGTCCGTGATGCTGCTAAAATATATGCAGCCACAGCCGATACCGCCTATGGCAACATGGCAGCACGCGTCTTCGATGTTTATATGAAAGGTATCTATTACCGCAACGTGCCCATTGACCTCAACCACGGTCACCAGCAGACGCTCGTGGGCATGACGACATTCGAGGTTATTCACGAGGATATCATTAATGAGTTGACCCAGACCTATCCGCTCATCAAGCCACTCCTTGGAAGCGATACGACGCTTGTGGACGCTGCATTCAAGAAATGGGCCGACAACATCATTGCCAACGGCGTGCCTCATAACAACTGGGATCTCTTCCAGGCTGACTTCATCCAGAAGATTGCTCTCGTCCTCAATGATGACCAAAGCTATGCCGATGGCAAGGGCCGCCAGCATTACCTTGCAGCCATCACCCATGACAACAGTATCAGGCAGTGGAGTATGGATAAGCTCATCAGTTTCGGCTTCAATAGTCGGTCCAATACATGGTATGAGGCGCCGGGCTACAGTCTAACGGTGCTCAACACCTTCGCTGACTTCGCCAACAATCTTGATAGTAAGGCAAATATTGACCTCTTCACTCAGCATCCCATCCTCATCAAAGCACTTGAGACGTCTCCTCAATACCTCTTCCCCAACCGGATGTTTGTCGGCTTTGGCGACAGCCACCCTTCGTATATTAAGACTGAAGGGATAGACCGCGTCATCGATTATGCCACACGGCATCACAACACGCAGTTGGGGGAAAATATGACCGACTTGAAAAAAGTCATACTGCCTACTGCCGCCGATAAAGACATCGCCCAATATACCAGTGGCGTGTTCTATGCACCCAATGTATCTTGGATAACGTTGCGCACAGGCATGAACAAGCAGCACGACCTCATGGCATCGCTCAACGCCAGTCTCGGCAACCACCAGCATGCCAACGGTCTCTCCATCGAACTCTATGGAAAAGGCTATGTACTCGGTCCCGATGCAGGTATTGGTAAATACCTTTATAGCGGACTCGACTATTCGGAATACTATTCGCAGATGCCGGCTCATAACACGGTCGTCGTCGATGGCATCTCCTCCTACCCCGTGATGATGTCGAACCATCCGTTCAAGCTCATGGTCTCCTACCCCACCGTCACAGCAGACCAGCCGGCCTCAACAAAGTTGTCGGAGAAGGACAACGAATTCTCCTACACCACGGTGAGTTTCATTGAGCCCGAGAGCCATGCCCAGCAGCAACGTACCGTGGCCGTAGTAAAAACAAGCGAGAAGGGTGGTTTCTACATCGATGTGTTCCGTAGCAAGAAAATGGAAGGTGGCGACAAGACGCACGACTACTTCTATCACAACCTCGGACAGACAATGACGCTCACCGACTTCAATGGCAACGCACTCCCGACGAAGCCTACAGAAGAGCTCGCCTTCGCCGGCGGTCATCTCTATGCCTACTCCTATTTATATAATAAGGAGAGCGTAGAGACAACAAAAGGCGTCAAGGCCACGTTTACTACAAAGATAGAAAGCGACAAGGTCGTCAAAGCCATGGACAACCAGCACAGCATCACGATGACAATGTGGATGGCACCCTCTCAGAACCGCACGATCTTCAAAGCCCTTGCACCCGTCAACTTAGAATATGAACGCATGCCGAACCAGCCGTACGACATCGAGAAACAACCGGTACTGACATTCGTGGCAAGACAGCATGGCGAGGCATGGGCCCATCCCTTCGTCTGCGTTTACGAACCATCTTCCGACACAGAGCCTGGCGACATTGCTTCTGTCAACTTCTTCAGCCCCAAGGAGAAGAACGCTGTAGGGATCAAGGTGAAGCTCAAAGATGGACACACCCTGACCTTTACGATTCATGAAAACGGAAAAATAGAGAAGAAATAATCACAATGAATAAAAAAAACATCTTTCTCATCATCCTCTTCCTCACAGGATGCCTTTGCACTGTCCTTTCGCAGACCGTGACTTCTCCTGACGGAAGATATTCGTTCACCTTTGCACAGGTCCACAACCGCCTCACCTACCGTCTCTCCTTCAATGGCAAGGACATGACACACGGCGAACTCGGCGTCGACATCGACAACCATCTCGTAGAGTCGGCCATGGGCATTCCTACTGACACAAACCGCGTATGGACAGCTGGGATGCGGCTGACCGGAACTGAGACCCTCTCAAAAGATACTACCTGGACACCGGTCTACGGCGAATACGCCCAGTTGCGCGACCATTACAACGAGCTGACGCTCCATTTCGCAAAAGGCTCTACAGAAGGTGCTAACGGCACAGCTTACGACAAGCGCAAACAATATCTCTTCGACATCATCGTGCGTGCTTACGATGAGGGTATCGCTATCCGTTACCATTTTCCCGAGGCCACCAACGGTCTCTTCATGCACATCACGTCCGACCGCACCTCATTCGCCTTTGCCGACGGTACTGAGGCATGGCATGCTGCCTGGGCTCAGGCACAATATTCACGAGTAAAACTCTTAAAGTCTGAACCCGCCTGGTGCAATGAGAGCGAGCGTCCGCTCCTGCTCCATCTGCCAAATGGACTATATACTGCCATCGGAGAAGCTGCCCTCTCCGATTTTGTCCGTGGCAAACTGAAACTCACGGCAGACAATGTCTTAGGTATGTCGATGTACGACACCGCCGATATCATTACTCCGTACGATATGCCGTGGCGTGTCATCATGGCCGGAGAAAAAGCTGTCGACCTCATCAACAACAAACAACTCTTCCTCAACCTCAATGCACCTTGCCGCATCAGTGACACATCCTGGATCCGTCCGGGTAAGGCCATCCGCGTGACACAACTCAACATGGCTGCAGCCATGAAATGTGTTGACTTTGCAGTGGACCGCGGCTTACAGTACATTGAGCTCGACGCCGGCTGGTATGGTCCGGAGATGCGCGTAGAATCGTCAGCTCTTCGTGTGGCTTCCAACCGCGACATCGACATGCCACGTCTCTGCCAGTATGCCCGCGAGAAAGGCATCGGTGTATGGCTCTATGTCAATCAGCGGGCCTTGTGGCAGCAGCTCGACAGTATCCTGCCGCGCTTCAATGAGTGGGGCGTGAGCGGAATCAAGTTCGGCTTCGTACAGGTCGGCTCTCAGGAATGGACAACATGGCTGCACCAGGCCGTCGAGAAATGCGCGCGATATCATATCATGGTTGACATCCATGACGAATACCGCCCTACAGGTTGGAGCCGCACCTATCCGAACCTCATGACACAAGAAGGTGTCGGTGGCAATGAGGAGATGCCGAACGCGCAGCATAACACCATCCTTCCCTTCACACGTTTCCTCTGTGGACCGGCCGACTACACGCCATGTTATTTCAACGGACGCGTAAAGAACACCCATACTCATCAGCTCGCCATGCCGGTGGTATACTACTCCCCCATCACCTTCCTATACTGGTACGACAAGCCCGAGCTTTATCGCGGCGAAGAGGAGCTCGACTTCTGGAAACACTGTCCCACGGTATGGGATGAGAGCATTGCTCTTGACGGGGAGCCCGGTGAATATATCGTCCAGGCACGGCGCAGTGGCAACGAGTGGTACGTCAGTGCCATGAATGGCCTTACGGAGCGCACCGTTGTCCTTAACACCGCCTGCTTCCTCAAGAAGGGCAAGAAATACACGATGGAGCTCTACACCGATGACCCGACACTCAAGACACGCACGAATGTCCGCACGCAGATGCTCACGATCAAAGGCGGCAAGCCCATCACCCTTCATCTCCTGTCGTCGGGTGGCGCTGCTGTAAGATTCGTCCCAACAAAGTAACAACAAGTTCTGTGCGCTTCCCTTTAGGGAAGCGTCTCCCAATAGCATCACCATGAAAACACTCTTTACATTCATCTCTCTCTTTCTCTGTCTCACCGCCTCCGCCTCCGAGCTTCGCACAGCCCCTGCTCCACAAGGCGCCGATCTGAAGCACGACTTTGAGGTAGCTGCCCGCATCCCCGGCGGACAATGGAAACCCCTCGACACTTACCTGATGCAGGTCGACGAGGTGAAAGGAGCACGCCACAACGTCAGGAAAGTGTCGGGGGCGAAGTTCGAGTTCAGCGGAACCGTCGAACTGCGCGTCATCAGTAAGACACAACATATAAATAGTTATCAAGTTCGCCCGCTCTCTTACCGCATCCCGGTCAAGCAGCAGGGCGACACCCTCCAAATCTTCATTGACAGGCCGCGCTACCTCTCCGTCGAGGTCAACAGCGACATCTACAACAACCTCCACATCTTTGCCGACACCCTCATGAACAAACCCAAGGCAAAGAAGAGAGACCTTATCTATTTTGGTCCCGGCATCCACGACTTCCACGGCGACTCCATTGCCGTGGCGTCGGGGAAGACGGTGTTCCTCGACCAAGGAGCCGTCGTCAAAGGCTGGTTCTCGGTCTACAATGCTCACAACGTGCGCATCCTCGGCCACGGCCTCGTCATGCCCGGGCATCACGAAGGCATCATGGTGCGCTATTCGAAGAACATCCTTATCGACGGCCCACTGACAACGCAGATTCCCGTCGGCGGCAGCGACTCGGTAGAGGTACGCAACTGTAAGGTCATGAGCTGGTATGGATGGGGCGACGGCTTTAACATCTTCGCTTCCTCTAACATCCGTCAGCACCACCTCTTCGCCCGCACGAGCGACGACTGCTCCACGATCTACTGCACGCGCAAAGGATATCACGGCTCCAGCCGTAATATCGACATCTCCGACGCCATCTACTGGGCCGATGTCGCCCACCCCATCATGATCGGCCTTCACAGTCAGACCGAAGAACAAGAAGAGATCACGAACGTACGCTATGCAGACATTGACATTCTCAACCACGCAGAGAACCAGATCGACTATCAGGGCTGCATTGGTATCAACGACGGCGACGACATCCTCGTCCACAACATGCTCTTCGACAATATCCATATCGAGAACATCCGCAAAGGCATGCTCTTCAACTTCCGCGTCTGCTTCAACCGCAAATACTGCACAGCACCGGGACGTGGCATCGAAGACATCACGCTCCGTAACGTTAGTTACACAGGTTCAGAGCCCAACATGAGCATCATCGCCGGCTATGACGACAACCGTAGGGTCCGCAACATCCGTTTCGAGAACCTTGTCGTCAACGGCAAGAAGATCAGCGACGACATGTCCGGCAAGCCCAAATGGTACAAGACCTCCGACATGTTCAACTGTTTCATAGGGGAGCATGTTGACAACATAACGTTTAAGTAAACAAAAAAATAACACTATCCCCTTTGTAGTTTAAATAATTATAACTAATTTTACGCACAGAAAACATCTATATGATGAAATCTGTGCGTTTACACATTATTATATATGCCTTTTTGACCATCATCATGATGGTTTTTCCGCACAACGCCGTTGCCGACGAGTTCAGCAACGACCGCATGTGCTACCTCACAAAAGAAAAAGGACTGCCAGGAGAGACCGTCAACCAGATCATCACCGACGCCACTGGACAGGTGTGGATAGCCACCGATAACGGTGTGTGCCGCTATAACGGACGTGACCTTCTCTCTTTTCCTTTTCCGAAGGAGACAAAGAGACCCAACTTTACCTTCTCGCTCACTTTTGATGCACATGGCACACTCTACGCCGCAACCAAGAGCGGCATCTACCGTCTCAATAGAGGCGACAACGCTTTCCGACAGATCTATCCATCCATCAAAATAGCCGAGACCATCCTCGCCGTGGGCGAGACGCTCTTCGTTGGTAACCGTCAGGGATTCAATATCCTGTACGATGGTAAAGTACGCACTATTACCGTTGGTTCGACCCCCACAGGTATTGAGAACGGCATCCGGGATATCAAGTGCGGAAAGGATGGCAATGTATGGTTCGTCAGCCGCTACGGTCTTCACTGTTACAACCTCAAGACCGGTCGCGTCTCATCCTACGACATCGCACATCTGTTGCCCCCACGCGCTGCTTTATCGAGGCTCTTGCCCGTCGCCGGCCATTTCTTTATCGGCACGAAAAATAACGGACTTTATATCTATTCCACGAAGACACGACAGGCCTCTCGCGTTAAAGGTATCGGCAACACCATCGGTGCCCTCACTGCTGCACCGGCTGGCTGTATCACCGTAAGTGGTGGAGGAGCCTTCCTGCTCAACGCTCACAACGGACAGATCGTCAAACAGTTTGTACAAAAAGACCGCGAGGGCCACGGTGATCTGCCAACGGATGCCGTCAACTGCTACTACCGCGACCACAATGGTGTCGACTGGTTTGGTCTCTATCGTTATGGCGCAGCTTATTTCTACCATTCAGAAAATCTGTTTCACATCTATAAGTTCGGCGACTTCACCTCAGAGGGTCTTGATGTGCGCAGCGTGCTTGTACATGGGCCACAGAAAGTGATAGGCACAGCCAACGACCTGTGGTTCATCGATGAGCAACGTCATCTTGTGAAGCATTATTCTTCCGAACAGCTCGGAGATGCACATGCCATTTCACAGTTAGCTTATTTCAATGGAGCTTATTACGTAGGAAGCTTCGATGCCGGATTGATGAGATTCTCAGCCAACAACTTCGATCGACTGCCGAACCCTCCAGAGCCTGTGCTCTCAACCACAACGATAGGATCACTCGTACCCGATAACCGGGGCAACCTCTGGATAGGCTCTGGAGAAGGACTATTCATTCTCGATGCCAACGGACAATTGAGGCATTACACGGAAGACAACTCACGTATCATCGGTGGGCTCATCACGGCTATACAATTCATGCCCAATGGCAACGCATGGTTGGGTGGACCAAGCGGATTGTGCTTGTACAACAGTAAAAACGGCAACTTTGAAAAGGACCATTTCCCAACCAACTTCTTCAGCACTGCCAATATTAAAGAGATAATCACCGGGCATCAAGGAAATTATATCTTTAATGCGGGTAGCAACATTTATTATACCGATGCTGCCATCCGCCACTTTGGTGAAGCCACGCCACCGCAGAATATTACGCTCAACAATTGTATCTCCATCCTTGATGACTTCCGTGGTCACTACTGGGTAGCAACGGAGGACGGACTGTTTTGCAGCGACTATCCAGGCACGAATGTTCTTCACTTCGGCTATGGCGAAGGGCTCTGCTGCCAGCTCATCGCCGGACGTATCAGCATGAACAGCAACCATAACATCTGGGTGTGCACATCCAACGGTCTGATGCACGTCCGCATGGAAGACCTCCAGAGATGGCAAAGACAAGCCAAATACAAGCTTCTCCTTTATCATGTCTACATTGATGGCAATCCTGTGGAACTGGGCACAGAGAGCGACATCAACGACAACCACCGTCTCAGCATGAGCTGGAACCTCGCTTCCTCCGTCCTTACTCTACGACCGTTGCTCGCCGACTATGCCCGTCCCTACGGCCGTCTCTATGAATATAAGTTAGACGGCGAGAAGAAATGGCGAATCGTGCGTGACGGTGAGGACATCCGCCTCCAACACTTGAGTATCGGCCGTCACCATCTCGAGGTGAGACTGGCTGGCGCTCCCGGCACACTCACGACCTATCAGATCTCTGTGTCTCCCTCCGGTTGGGCTATCCTCGAACTTTTGTTGTTCATCGTTGCTGTCATTGCTTTCGTCTTGTGGTACCGCTACCGCAAGAGTACGAATACGCTGCTACAAGAGCGCAACGAGATCGAGGAGGCACTTATCGAGACTGAGACAGAAAAACAACAAAGCGAACTGCAACAAGCCGAGGCTCCCAAAGAAGATTCGGAAAGAGCTGCAGCCAAATACGAACGTGTAAAAGTTGACGAGGCTGAGTGTGCCGAAATCGTCAAACGCATGAAAGACTATATCGAAAAGAACAAGATCTATACAGACCCCGACCTGAAGATGAGTGACCTTGCAGAGCATCTCGGCCTCTCTTCGAGCAAGCTCTCGCAGGTCTTCAACCTCTACCTGAAAGAGAACTGGTACGACTTCATTAACCGTTACCGCCTGGAAGAGTTCAAGCGGCTCATCGCTGAAGGCAAAGACAAGCAATATACCCTCCTTGCCCTCAGTGCCAAGTGCGGCTTCAAGAAGTCGAGTTTCTTCACTACCTTCCGCAAAGTGGAAGGCATGACACCTACAGAATACCTCAAGGAGCACAAATAGTGCAAATTATTCGACCTGTACGGTTGAAATACATTGTTCTCCCGGTTCCCGTATCGAAGAGTGCCTCGGAGAGGCACAATTATCCATAACCCCAGACTAAGGGAGCGATAGCGACTGCAGTCTGGGGTATATACTGAGGACTGATTAACTGAGTTCCAGCCTCGAAGAGGCTGACTGCACCTTAGGCGCGCTATGTTAGTGTAAACAGACATTACGCACTATCGTGCAGCCTGCCTCTCCGAGGCAGGAAATCAGTCAAACGAACTCACACATAACACCACAGTCTGCGTCGCTCCGCTCCTTAGACTGGGGTTATGAAGAAGTCAGCCTCTCCGAGGCTGTCCCGCGACATCAATCTTCTACTGGAAAAACAATGTTCAGCAAAAGTCACAACCCAAATGCAATCGTTCGGCGTTCGGCAAACAATCGTGCGGCGTTCGGCAAACAATCGTTCGGCGTTCGACAAACAATCATTCGGCGTTCGACAGCCGATTGGCCGTCACGTGGCAAACGATTGGTTGGCACGTGACAAACGATTGGTTGGCACGTGACAAACGATGAAAAGCAGATTTTAACGCAGCTTGAGCCTTATTAAGTTGGTCCGTCAAGTTTGTCTAAAGTAGATGGAATAATGCTAATAAGCTATTAATCAATAAGTTCAACAAAATGGACAACCCGCTAAAGGAGTTGGCGAGAGTTTACGCCTTTTTAGTTGATTTATATCAATTTATCACATCGGCAACACATGGAGCCCGGAGAACCGCGACGCTTATTATCCCACCTATTCCAACACCAAGTGGATCAACCAGTACAACTATCAGATATCCTCCTGGAGTGTTGAGAACGGTGCTTACATGCGCCTGAAGAATCTCACCATCGGCTACACACTGCCCCAGAGCATTCTGCAGCACCTCAAGCCGCTGACCAAGCTCCGCATCTATTTCACAGGCAACGACCTCTGGGAGACCAGCAAGATTCGTGACGGATGGGATCCGGAGCAGAGCCGCAACGCTTACAGCGACTCCGACAGCAACGCTATCTACCGTTATCCGTTCTGCCGTTCCTACACCGTAGGATTAGACGTTACGTTCTAAGAGAAAGGTGTTAATTGTTAGGTGATAAATATTAAACGTATCAATCATGAAAAACATAAAAAACAAAATATACAAGGCTTTGGGAATGACCGCACTCCTCGGCATCATGTCCTTGCAGTCGTGCCTGAACCTTGACCCACAAGACCAGATTGGCGGCAAAAACATGTGGGAGAACGCCAACGAGTTCAAGGAGTTTGCCAACAACTTCTACGGCTGGACACGCGATTTCGGAAGCAACGACAACGGCCCTCACAGCGACAGCCGTTCCGACCTCATCACTTTCCAGACGCCCAATGAGTATAGCCGTGGTTCCAATACCATTCCTTCCAACGATGGCAACTATACCAACAACTACAGTCATATCCGCCGTTGCAACCTATTGCTTCAGGCAGCCAACAGCTATTCCAACCAGTCGGAGATCAAAGAGTATGTAGGCGACGCCTATTTCTTCCGCGCTTACAGCTATTTCGAGCTGCTCCAGTGCTTCGGTGATGCCATCATCGTGACCGACCCTATCGATGTAAGCAGTGAGCAGCTGCAGGCTAAGCGCGACAGCCGTCAGGATGTTGCTAAGTTCATCGTCAGCGATCTTGAGAAAGCCATCGAGCTTCTGCCCAACTATGCCGACATCCCCACCTCCGAGGACGGACACGTCAGTAAGGAGGCCGCTGAAGCCTTCCTCAGCCGCGTGGCGCTCTACGAAGGTACCTGGGAGAAGTTCCACAACGGTGATGCCACACTCGCCAACACGATGCTTGACACTTCGGCTAAGGCTGCCAAGAAAGTGATGGACGGCGGACAGTTCTATCTCTTCGGTACACGCGACCAGAGCAAAGTGCTCGGTGACAGTGCCTATAAGTATATGTTCATTCTTGAGAACGAGAAGAGCAACCCTGCCGGTATCCAGAAGTCAGCCAATCATGAGTACATCTTCCGCCGTCTTCACGACACGAACCTCTCTACCGTCGGTATGAACATCACTCACGGATATGTCAACAACGTGATGTGGGTGACACGCAACTTCGCTAACCTCTACCTCTGCTCCGATGGTCTGCCTATCGAGAAGAGCAAGAAGTTTGAAGGCTACCAGAAGCGTAACTCTGAGTTCCAGAACCGCGACAACCGCATGAAATACTCTCTGCTTGTGCCCGGACAATACTTCTGGACCAACGATAACCCCCGCACTACATGGGTGTGGAAGACGGACATCAAGCCGGGCGGCGGCAACGGTATCATCTACAACGTCGGTCACGGCTCCGGCTACAACAACCAGAAATGGGGTACCGAGCGTGCCATGCAGGATGCCCAGGAAGGTTACGACTACCCCGTCATCCGCTATGCAGAGGTGCTGCTCAACTATGCCGAGGCTGTCTACGAGCGTGACGGCAAGATCAGTGATGCTGACCTTGACATCAGCTTGAACCTCGTTCGCCTTCGTGCCAATCCGAACATGCCGAAACTCAGCAACAGTTTCGTCTCTGCCAATGGTCTCAACATGGAAGAAGAGATCCGTCGCGAGCGCACCGTAGAGCTCTACCTCGAAGGTTTCCGCCTCGATGACCTCAAACGCTGGGGAACAGCCGTACAGGTCATGAACCAGCCATTGCTCGGTGTGAAATATGTAGGCACAGAGTTTGAGAGCAACTGGGGTAGCAACACCCGACCCAGCCAGGAGAAGGACAGCGAGGGCTGCCTCATCATGGACGGCACACGCCAGTGGACGGAGAAGAACTACCTCTATCCTATCCCTTCAACCCAGCTCGAGCTCGATCCTAACCTCGGACAGAATCCAGGATGGAATTAAGACAAGCGTGTGTTTACAGTAACCATATTACAGTAACAACAGGATTTTTTCAACACAAGACAATCATGAAAATCTCAGCATATATCAACAGCAAAGCTCTCTGTGCTTGTCTTTTGCTTGCAGGCGCGCTCTTTACCTCTTGCAGCAAGGACAAAGATACGGGCGACCCCATGAACGAGGCGCAGCTCATCAATAAGGTAACCCTCAGCACAGGCAACGAGATCAAGATAGCCGTCGGCATGACGCAACAAGTGTCTGCTACCATCGACCCCACCGACGTACAATACCCCACACTTGTCTGGACTTCCTACAACACGGACATCGCTACCGTGGACCAGAGCGGTAACGTCACGGGAGTAGGAGCCGGCCAGGCCACTATCCATATCCGTCAGGAAGGCAACGCCGGTGACCTCACCACGCTCACCGTCAACGTCAAGCCTAAGGCAACAGCCATCGCACTGAACGACCGCAGCCTGTACGAAGGCACGAAAGCTCCCGCTGAAGCTGTGCTCACACCGGCTGACGCTTACGACAACCTCGAATGGTCAGTAGCTGACAATAACATAGCAGAGATCAAAGACGACAGCATCGTGGCAAAACAGCCCGGCACTACTACCATCACGGCAAAAACCACCGACGGCTCCAATCTCACGGCGACAGCCCAGCTGACGGTCAAAAAGGTTGTACCGGTGACAGGAATCGATCTTGAGACTCCGGGCTATGACCTGAACGTCGGTGACGAAGCCAACATCATCTGTCACCTTATCCCCTCAGATGCTACCGCTGACCTGCTGACTTGGACCAGCAGCAACGAAAAGGTTGCCACTGTCAACAACCAGGGACACCTCACAGCCAAAGGCTACGGCACGGCTACCATCACAGCCACAGCATCCAACGGCACCTCTAAGACAACGACCATCACCGTCGGACAAGGTACGATCAATCAGGACTTCACTACCGGCGCAGGCAAATGGTACATCAATGCCAACCATGGTACCTACACCTACGACAGCAACGGGCTCGTGGTAACCATGAAGAAGGGTAACAAGTGGCGCGGTGACTGGTGCCTTGGTAGCAACAGCTATGGTGTACAGCTCAATGTGGGTACCTACCGCTACCTCGCCATCAAGATGACCCGTCCGGGCAAGTATATCCAAAACACGAATGGTCAAGGCACTATAGCCCTCGACACTAGCAAGGGCCGTTATGAGCAGAAGACCGGCAACGGTAACAACCGCTACTCTATCCTCGGCTACGAAGGCAAGGAGAGCGAAGCACCGATGGACCAGCCAGAGGTGATCTACTTCGACCTGCAACAGGAGTTCGGTACCAACCCGTACTACTTCTCGAAAACCGGTCTCGATGCCACGAAGTTGACGACCTTCAAGCTCCTCATCGCCGACATTCCGTCAACCTATGCTGGTACTTACACCCTCTATTGGGTACATACCTTCAAGACGCTCGATGAGCTGAAAGCTTTCGCTAATAAATAATTGTCAAAGACAAGCAAACAAGAAGATCATATCATGAAAAAGAATATATTTTCATCTATCATCCTCGCTGCAACAGCCATCTTCGGTATGGCTGCTTGCAGCAGCGAGATTCCTGAGGGCAACGCCGATTACTTCAACAATCTGCCGACCTTCGAAGAGCGCATCGTGACCAAAAACTATCTTCCGCTCAAACATCCCACGATGCTCCATACCTCTGCCGACATCGCCCGCGTGAAAGGTCAGCTCACCGCTTCCCCCTGGAAGGAGGCTTACGAGCATCTCTGCCAGAGTGCTTATGCCCAGAGCTCCTATACCGACGGCACCGCAGCACTGCTCGACGGTTACCTGAAACGTATGGATCAGAAAAACTGGAGCGGCAAGTATGCCGACTACAACAACTACACGGCTTTCATGCGCGACGCTGCCGCCACTTACCAGCTGGCTCTGCGCTATCAGCTCAGCGGCGAGACGGCCTATGCCGACGCTGCCGTGAAGGTGATGAATGCCTGGAAAGACAAGTGTAAAGGTCTGCTGAAGCTCGGTGGCTACACCGACTCCATCCCCGACCCTAACGAGTTCCTCATCATGATCAATGTTCATCAGATGGCTAATGCAGCCGAGCTGCTGCGCGACTACAGTGGCTGGCAGGCATCCGACTTCCAAGGCTTCCAGAGCTGGATGAAGAATGCATTCTATTCTGTAGCTCTTCAATATCTGATGAACCACCAGGGTGGTCAGGGCACCCAGCATGCATGGCTCAACTGGGACCTCGCTTCAATGACAGCCGTCCTCTCCATCGGTATTCTGAACGATGACAACTACGCCATCAACTTCGCCATCAACTATTTCAAGAACGAGGAAGGGATGTTCACCGAGAATGGTAACATCAAGAACGCCGTGCCTTACATCCACGACGATCCCGACTCGCAGGAAAAGTTAGGTCAGTGCGAGGAGTCAGGACGTGACCAGGGCCATGCTACGCTCTGTGTCGCCCTCATGGGTGCCTTCTGCCAGATGGCTTACAACCTTGGTGAGGATCTCTTTGCCTACGACAACTACCGTGCTCTCGACATGGCCGAATATGTAGGTAAGTACAATCTCTACACAGACGAAGGTTTCCAGAAAGCCAGTAACACACAGAACGGCTTTGACGGCACGTATTTCCAATACGACTCCGCTACCTTCCCCTTCACGGCTTACAGCAACCCGTCGCAGAGCACACCTAAGATTTCTGAGGCTCAGCGCGGTACGAAGCGTCCGGCATGGGAACTGTTCTACGGTTATGCCAAGGCTCATAACGTCTCTGCTATCTATTGTCAGAAATGGGTAGAGCAGATGCGTAAGTACAATGGCTATGGTGACGGTGGTGCCGGTGACTACGGACCCAACAGCGGCGGCTTCGACCAGTTAGGCTACGGCACACTGATGTTCGCAAGATAATAATTCAATTCATGCAGGGACGGTTTAAACAATCGCCCCTGTTTTTTATTTTAACCTTACGTAAAATCTCCCTACCATACGAATTAATAACAAAACCAATTTTAATTCATATCCTATGATCAAACAATTACTTTTCACGGCATGCGCCGCACTGCTGACTGTCTCTGTCAGTGCTCAAGACAACTCAGTGACTAATCCTACTGCTGACACGTGGGTGGGAACAGGAATTACAAAAAGCAACGAAAGTTCCAACACTGTAGAAATCCGAAGCTACAACTCAGGTTCGACTACCACCAACTACTATGCACTTCTCGCCTTCTCTTTCACGAAGCCCAATGCAGGCTATACCGTAAAGAAGGCCACCCTGCGCCTGACAGCCCGTTACAAGAAAGGCGACTCTGAGGTCAAGCTCTATGACTTTCCCGCTGGTTTTAAGGAGTCGGATGTCTATTCCACTTTGGAGAGCTCTATCACATCAGCCATCGCCGCTACGGCTGCTGCTGACTTCAAGATCAACAGCCCTGGAAACTATGCTCCTACAGACGGAGGTGTGACATCTGACTATTCTGCAGTCGACAAGTGGCAGGTGAACGTAGACGTCACCGACCTCGTAAAGAGCCACGCTAATGACGGTCAGGTAAGCATGCTACTGCAGAAGGTGTACAACCAGAACAATTCTAGTCAGATTTACTCAAAAGAGGCTACGGACGTGACAAACAGCAATTTGAACTTTACTTTCAAAGCTGCCGACCTCTACCCGCAGCTCACCGTAGAGTATGAGGAGGAGACAGGTGTAAGCACCAAGACAGAGACTTCTGCAAAGGATACTTGGATCATGAAGAATGCAACATCTGACCGTAGCACTGCTACGACGATGGAGATCACGACCTATAGCAGCAAGGATAAATATCTCTATGGCTTAATGGCTTTCGCTCTCCCTGGCAGCAACTACACCATCACTTCTGCCCAACTTCGTTTGACCACCGAGCGAATCAAAGGTAAGAACAACATGAGTGTTTATGCTTACGGCAATGACTTTGCAGAAAACACGAACTATAGCAATGAAGAAAGCTATGTTACTGCCGCTACTGGTTCAACAGCTCTTAAGAGTTTTACTGTGAACTGTGGTGTATGGAACAAGGCTCTGGGAACTGATGCTATCGCATCCGATGATGCAGACATCTCTAAATGGCAGACAACCGTTGACCTCACCGATTATGCCAACAGCCTCGGTTCTGAATATATGAATATTCTTCTTGGTAAGACTGACGATCAGGACCTTGCTACCAAGTTCTTCACCAAGGAACAGGGCGATCTTACCGTGAAGCTCAGCGATGGTACTACAACAACAGCAAGTGCCTCAGATCTCATTCCTCAGTTGACCCTCGTCTACAAAAAGGCAAGCTATGATTTGACCGTTGGTGACGCAGGTGCTGCTACGCTCGTGCTCCCCTACGAGGCTACAATTCCTTCCGGTGTAAAGGCTTACACATTGAGCTATACTTCTGGTGACGAGGTTTCGGCTACCGAAGTGAGCACAACAATTCCCGCCAACACGCCTGTGCTGATCAACGCTACAGCCGGTACTTATACATTCGAGGCTACCGATACAAAGACAACGAAGGCAGCTGCTCCCGCAAAGGACGCACTGACCGGCGTCTGGACTTCTACGACTGCTCCTTCCGGTTCTTACATCCTCTACAATGGCACCGACGGTATCGGCTTCTACAAGGCTGACGGCTCAACCAACAAGATTGATGCCAACCACGCTTACCTCACCGCTACCGCTGCTACAGCGAAGAGTCTGAAGATCAACTATAACGGCACAACAAACATCAGCAATATCACGAACGACGAGAGCGCCAACGCTCCTGTTTATAACATTCAGGGTATGCGTATGGGCAAGAACCTCCCAAAGGGTATCTACATCAAGAACGGTAAGAAGTTCGTGGTAAAATAAGGTCTCTCCCCAACCAACCCCCTTCGGTTCCCCCGTTATCGGGGGCCAGGAATCCAATAGGGGAGGGAGAAGAGCAGTAAAAATTTACAATATACAAAAATAGGAAGTCATGAAAAAGACATATCAAGCTCCAGCAGTGAAGGTCAAGAACATGGAGACCACCTCCATGCTTGCAGCAAGTGCCACAGGTGCAAGCATCAAAGGTGATGCTCCTACGAATGCTACCGGTCTGGCCAAACAAGGCTTCTTCTTCGAAGACAATGATCAACCGTCTTCAACCGACTGGCTGAACGGAGACGAACAATAAAACAAGAAGAATAGAAGAAGCCCTCCCATACTGGGAGGGCTTCTTTGTTATGCATAGAAAGAGCTCCGTCATAACAAATTGCGAAATAGCCTACTTTTATCCGTATTTACAATAAAATATACATAATGAAGACTCACAATCGACTTCTTTCCTTATTACTCTTTCTCTTCATCGCATTGAACATTCATGCCACCGGTGCAAGTGGCATGTATCAATACAGCGTGTCGCTGACACGTTATATTTCTCCGGAAACGGGCCAAGCGCCCACAGCTTACCTCTGGGTACCCGAGCACTGCGACACCGTCAAAGCCGTGATGCTGGCACAGCAAAACATGACAGAAGAACAACTCTATAAAATGCCATCATTTCAAAAGGAGATGAAACGCCTGCATGTGGCTCTCCTTTGGGTGGCACCAGCCTTCTCACAGAAATGGGACCCGGCAACATCGTGCCAGACCACTTTCGAAGAGATGATGACAGCCATCGCTTTCCAAAGCGGGCACATGGAGATTGCCAAGGCACCGATCATCCCCTTCGGTCACTCAGCACAGGCTACATTCCCCTGGAACTTCGCAGCCTGGAACCCGAACCGCACGCTCTGCATCATCTCCTTCCATGGCGATGCACCCCGAACAAACCTCTGTGGCTTCGGCACCTCCAATGTAGAATGGGGACGGACACGGAACATCGACGGCATACCCGGACTGATGATCGAGGGGGAGTATGAATGGTGGGAAGCACGCGTGCGCCCCGCCCTCGCCTTCCGCATGATGTATCCGAAGAGTTGCATCAGTTTTCTTTGCGACACAGGTCACGGCCACTTCGATTGTGCTGAAAAGACAGCTGGATATATCGCTAAGTTCATCGAAAAGTCGATGAAATCACGGCTGCAAAGCAACGGGACATTGAAGAAAGTCAACCCTCAGGACGGTTGGTTGGCAGAACGTTATCATCCGGACATCATGGGCACAGATGGCGCAGACAAAGGAAAGATGCCCGTTATTGAGACTAACAGACCAGCTCCGGCTCCGTACGCTGAATATAAAGGCGATCCACACGATGCTTTCTGGTATTTTGACCGTGAGATGGCTGAACTTACTGAGGCACGCTACCGTGAGACCCGAGGCAAGGCCATGCAGTATGTCGGATTCATGGATAAGGATAAGCTTATACCCTTTAATGAGAAGCTTCAAGGCGAAATGAAATGGACTTTTGTGCCTACAAGCAAAAAACTGACATTCAGCCTGAAGCCTGTCTATACAGACTCTACCCATTCGACGGTCTCGAAGAACCATGGTAAAGGAAAGCTGCACATTGAGGTCGTCTGTGGACCCGTGAAAAAGAGTGGTGACAATACCTTTGAAGTCTATCCTTATGAGGCTGGTTGGGACAACCCGCGCCGCTCTTTCAGTTGCTGGCTTGTAGCAGTGGCAGAGCCCGATGGAAAGTTTAAAGGTGCCGTGCAACCGCTCCAGGTCGTTCTTCCAAAGGATATTATCTTAAAAGGCATTCAGTAGTTTTAAGACAGGGCTAAGTATTGATTGCGTAAAATTCTTATCTCAATCGTATTCTTATAAAATAACCACTATGAAAAAGAATACGATCAGATTCAGCTTGCTGTTGCTCTTGCTGATTTTACCGTTCGTCACGGCAGCGGCACAGTCAGCCTTTTTCCCTCTGAGCAGTGTACGGCTCTTGCCCTCCCGCTTCCAGGACAACTTCAAGCGTGACTCGGCATGGATGATGTCGATCCCCGTGCCGTCGTTGCTTCACAGTTTCCAGACCACAGCCGGTGCCTATGCCGGGAAGGAGGGAGGATACATGACAGTGAAGAAACTCGCGGGCTGGGAGTCGATGGACTGTGACCTGCGCGGTCATATCACCGGGCACTTGCTATCCGCCCTCGCTACGCTTTATGCTCAGACCAGCTCAGCAACAGTGAAAGCCAAGGCGGACAGCATCGTCAACGGCCTCAACGAGGTGCAGCACGCCTATGGCAACTCGGGTTACCTCTGTGCTTTCGGCGAAGGCCTCATCGACCGGAACATTGAGGGGAAAAGCGTATGGGCACCGTGGTACACACTGCACAAGATTCTTCAAGGCCTCATCGACCAATATACGCTCTGTGGCAACGATACCGCTCTCGCCATCGCCAAGCGGATGGGCCTCTGGGCATACAACAAGACAAAGGATCTATCTGAGGAGACCCGTAAACGAATGCTGCGCAATGAGTTTGGTGGTTTCAACGATGCCATGTACCAGTTGTATGGGCTCACGAAAGACGAGCGCTACCTCAAGACGGCTCGGTTCTTCTACGATGCTGTAAAGATTGATCCTCTGAAACAGGGCAACGACAATCTCGGCACGAACCATGCCAACACGTTTATCCCGAAGCTCATCGGGGAAGCACGTGGGTATGAGTTGCAGGGGCGGGGAGAGGCCTCAGCGGCTTCCCTTCTTTTCAATACCCTCGCCTTCAAGCATGCTTTTGTCACGGGTGAGGTCTCCGACAAGGAACATCTCTTCGACCCACAGAAACAAAGTAAGCATCTTTCCGGTTACGACGGTGAGAACTGCTGCACATTCAACCTTCTGAAGCTCGCCACACACGTCTACAGTTGGAGCATCCGGGATGCAGCGAAACGGGAACAAACCGTCTCTTATTGTGAGCGTGCACTCTACAATCATATCCTCGGACAGCAGGATCCGCAGACATCAATGGTCTGCTATTTCACGCCTCTGCAGTCGGGTGCCTACCGCCTTTACTCCACCCGCGACAGTAGCTTCTGGTGTTGTGTGGGCAGTGGCTTCGAGAGTCACGTAGGCTATGCCCGTTTCATCTATGGGCACGACGGCGACCGTGACCTCTTCGTCAACCTCCTTATCCCCTCGCGCCTTACGTGGCAAGGTACTACGGTGACACAGGCAACCAACTTCCCCGAGAGCGGCATAACCACGCTCACCTTCACGGGCAAGCCTCGTCGTTTCAACGTCAATCTTCGCAGACCTGCTTGGGCAACAAGTATCAGTGTAAAGGTTAATGGAAAGAAAGCTAAAGGCATCGTTTGGCAGAAAGACGATATCATCATTCCACCTATGGCAACCGCCTCATCCAAGCAAAGTGCGACAAAAGGAGGAAAAGAATCTATTGAGGTTTGTTATGGCATGGCGCTCCACGAAGAGACGACCAAAGATGATCCGAACCGCTTTGCAGTGCTCTATGGTCCTATCGTGCTGTCGGGAAAACTGCAGACCGTGGCACATCCATTCAGTGACCCGAAGAAATACAACGACTATTATACATTCAATTACAACATCCCGTCTACAGTCGCCAAAGACGGTCACCTGGATGGCATCAAGAGTCTGAAAACGATTGGACCGTTGGAATACATCACTCCCAACGGCATCCACCTCCACCCGTTCTATGATGCCCACCACGAACGGTATGTAGTTTACTGGCAGCGGTAATCATATGCAGGGCTACACCCTGCAAAAAACAGATCATCAATAAAATTATCAGCACAATGAAAAAGTCATATATCCTTCTTCTCTTAGTTTTCTTGCCACTCCTTGCCTCCGCTCAGACGCTCGATGTGGACAAACAACTGAACTATTGCCACACACAGATCCTCCGCGCTCTCAAGGACCTGCGGCAGTCTGACGGTTCCTACGACTACAGTAAAGAACCTCGCAACATCCTCGCTACCGACAAGCAGAAAGGCTGGAACTGCCGTCCGGCAACGGCTGAGGAGTGGTGCGGCGGCTTCTGGCCCGGCATCCTGTGGATGGACTACAGCCTCACAAAGGATGAGAATATCGAGAAGGCAGCAGAAGGCTACACGCAGGCTTTGCGTCACATCGCCTATGAGCCGATCTTCGACCACGACATCGGCTTCCTGATGTTCTGCTCTTTCGGCAAAGGATACGAGGCTACACACAATGCCGACTACAAGAAGATCATCTTTGCCTCTGCCGATTCTCTCGCCACGCTCTTCAACCCAATGGTCGGCACGATCCTCTCCTGGCCCCGCAATGTGAAGATGTTCGGTGGTCACAACACCATCATGGACAACATGATGAACCTCGACATGATGTTCTGGGCTGCAAAGAACGGCGGCAACCCATTGCTTTATGATCTTGCCGTGAGTCATGCCAAGACAACAATGGAGCATCATTTCCGTCCCGACGGTTCCTGCTACCATGTCGCCGTCTACGATCCCGTCGACGGTCATTTCATCAAAGGTGTAACCCATCAGGGTTATGCCGACTCGTCGATGTGGGCACGTGGACAGTCGTGGGCTATATATGGCTATACGATGGTCTATCGTTATACGAAGAACCCCGTGTTCCTGAAGTTTGCCGAGAAGGTGACTGATGCTTATCTCCGCCGACTTATCGGTAGTAATGAAGACAAGATAACAACTGATATCCTCGCTCGAAAAGACTTGATCCCGAAGTGGGACTTTGATGATCCGGACCCGAAGGCCTCGAAGGATGCGAGCGCTGCCTGTGTCGTAGCAGATGCACTCTTAGAACTTTCCCAGTATGTAGGCAACGAAAAAGGCAAGCATTACCACGATATCGCCGTAGCAACACTTGCCCAACTCAGTACGCCCGCCTATCTCAGTGGCAAGCGCAACGACAGTTTCCTGCTCCACTCCACTGGTCATCATCCTGCCGGCTCGGAGATTGACGCCAGTATCATCTATGCCGACTATTATTATCTTGAGGCACTGACGAGGCTGAGAGAAAAATAATAAAGAAATACTTGTCGATATCACAAATAATATGTATATTTGCAACCGGATAAACATCATATTGCAATCTAATTTAGAAAAGGAGGAATTATGGCAACAACAGCTATCACTGTACGTCTCGACTCTGAGAAAAAAAGAAAATTCGACGAGCTCTGCCAAGAGATTGGTATGAGTGCCAATACAGCAATCAATATTTTCGTCAACCAGATGGTTCGAAGCAAAAGCTTACCCTTCATGGTAACTGTAGAGACTAATCAAAAGGAAGATTCTCGGGAGAAGTTTGCCGAAATGTTCCAACGTCAAAGACAATTGGCAGAAGAAGGGAAGACTCCCGACATGAGCTTAGACGAGATCAATCACGAGATCTATCTCGCACGCCAAGAACGAAAGCAAAATAGCGAGGCATGATTTACGCTGTTATTGATACGAATGTCATCGTTTCTGCTTTTATCACACGACATCATGACGCCTCCACTGTCAAGGTATTACGTCATGTGATAAGTTATGATATCACGCCCATGTATGACGAGGATATCCTCGATGAATACCGGCGAGTGCTAAGCCGTAAGAAGTTCAAGATAAAAGCTGATGTTATAGACAGTTTGATAGAAATGTTCCTAGACCAAGGAATACAAATGGGTAGAACACCCTTCGCTGAATCGATGCCCGATGAAAGCGACAGAGTGTTCTATGAGATATCGTTATCCAAAGATGACTCTTTTTTGGTTACCGGCAACCTAAAGCACTATCCAGTGTCAACCAAGGTTATAAGCCCAAGTGACTTTGTGAATATGTTTGGATTCTGAAGAAAAATAAAGGCGGCCATTCTAGTCGCCTTTATTCATCTTAATCACTTCAGCAACTCCACGATACGCGCCTTCAGATCATCTCCGTGGAGGTCACGTCCTACGATGACTCCTTTCTTGTTGATGAGCATCGTGAAGGGGATACCTTTGACGTTATAGGCTTTGGCAGCGGCGCTTCCCCAACCTTTCAGGTCACTGATATGCTGATAGTCGAGACCCATGGTCTTGATAGCTTTGAGCCATGCCTCTTTCTTACTGTCGAAGGAGACACCGACCATACCGACGCCCTTACTCTTGAACTCAGCGTAGATCTTCTTCATCTCCGGCAGTTCAGCACGGCACGGGCCACACCAGGAAGCCCAGAAGTCGACGATGGTGAGTTTGTTCTTCTTGACGAGAGACGACAGGCTTGTCATCTTACCCTTAACGTTAGGCAGCGTCACATCTATCATCGGGTTACCATCTACGGTCTTACGGTCCGTATCCAAGCTCTTCTGCAAAGCCACGACCTGTGGATTATTCTTCATCGTCTCAGGGACGAGGCGTAACACGCTGTCCATTTCGTTGAGGGTCATCTCGTAGCTCAGATTACGAAGCAGGCCAATACCGAAGATATTATCCATGTTGCTGAAAGCATAGTTTTTCTGTATTTTTGTTGAAATACTGTATAGGCTATCTGCCTGTTGCTCTGCTTTCTTCTTAGCCTCAGCAGAAGCATTGGCATCTCTGACTGTCTTTCGCAGCGGTATTATCTGATCATAAATAGGCTTCAGCTCCTCGATCAACTTATGGTTGATAAAATTGAGGGGCGATCCCATTACATAATTTCCCATGCCCTCCTCTGCTGCATCAATATAACAATCAAGCGTGTTTCCTGGTGCCGCATACAGTTCCGTTGCCGAGAAATGGGTCGGATCTGTCACACAATTGACCACAAGAGGACTACTCTTTGTCTGAGCATTGTCAGGCACAAAGAAAGCGAACTCACCGCCTTTCACAGTGGTTGAGTCGGTGTAGCGGTCCGGTACATCGGCTAAAGTCCCAATGTAGACCTTAGTACCATCGGGGTAGCCTTTGACGTGACCCTTCACCGTTGTTGAAAGGTTCTGCGCTGCCATAGGCATTGTAGCCAATACCCAAAGAGGCAGCATTGCTAAAATACGTTTTATCATACTTGTATATCAGTTAAAGTTATTCGTTTGTATTAGGAGTCAGATTACTGTTCTTCTCCGAGACACTTGACGGAATAGGGAGCACCCAGAGATTAGACGTAGGCGCGAGGGTATAGGCCGTTGTACCGATGGTACGGGTGAGCGTCTCTTTCCAGTCGTCTTCTGTGTTCCAGCGCTTGCGTTGGATGAAGTTCCAGCCATTCCACAGATTCTCAGCCAAGGAAGTCTGTTTCAACTTGGCGATGGCTGTTGCCTTATCTGTCACCGTACCTTTCCAAGCCTTGAAACCGTCTGAAGGCAGGCGCTTGGCACGAAGGATGTCCAAATACTCCATTCCCTTGTCTATATTCCCGTTCCGTATCTCACACTCTGCTAAATAGAGATACATCATCGGTGAGCAGAGTCCGGAGCCATTGGAGTAGTTGGTTACGTCCCATCCACTCTGCCAGCCAGGCAGCCCTAACGTAGCACCATAGTCATCCAATGCGCCACCGGCATATCCTTTATACACCTTGCCCATCGTTGGCATCAGATCACGCATGGCGTAGCCGTCCTCAATACTGTTCCACGTGTCGGGCTGCACCCAAGAGTATATAATCAGATTTGGCAGAATGAAATAGCTCTCTGGATTATAGCGGTAATCCGCTGTAGCCGACTGATAAGAAACGCCGCCATAGCTCTGTTGTGTTGTAGCATGCGACCAGTAGTCGTAGAGGTCTCCCTGGGTTTCCAACGCTGCTTTAGCAGCTTCCTCCGCCTGGATATAGTCGCGCATCGCCATGCAGATATGTGCTTTGATAGCATAAGCTGCTGCTTTGTTCATACGCATCGTGGAAGCATTCTTCACAGGTAAGGCATTAAGGGCAATGGCATCGTCGATATCCTTCAAAGCCAGCGTGTATGCCTCCTTGACGGTTTTCTTTGGTTGCAGGGTACTGATATCTACATCCTCCGTCATATAAGCCACGCCTGGATCTTTGTCGGCAGTGGCAGGGTTGTAAGCCTTGGCATACTTCTGCAGCACCATGAAATGGAAATAGGCACGCAGTGCCAAGGCCTCAGCCTTAAGCTCGTTCTTGACGGTCTCTGACCCGCTCGCCGAGGGCAACTGTTGCAGGATAGGATTGGCAATGGTGCCAATATAAGAATAGCAGTCCGTATAATAACTGTCAGAAGTGGTAAGCAACTGAAAGCGCTTGATGTCCTGTTCCGAATCTTTCCATCCCATCAGATAAGCAGAACGCGAAGGATTGTCAACAGAGATAGCAGCTGGCACACTGCTATAAGCGTAGAGGACACTACCACCAACCTCTAAGAAATCGGTCATTTCCAGCTCCATCTCGTTATTCAACAACAGTTCCAAGTCATTGGTAGACTTGAGCAAGTTCTTGCCTTTGGGCTGGATATCGGTGAAGTCGGAGCAAGCAGCAGGCAACAGAAGCAATGCCAGAAAGCCAACAGCCGCTATGCCTTTATGTATGATATGATTGATTGTATATTTCATGTTCATTTCTGATTAGAACCTTACTAAAAGTTGATGTTTAATGAGAACACATAGCTTGCCGGCAGGCTCACACCATTGTTACTCGTAAGCGTTTCTGGGTCGACATGCACCTTATTGGCCCGCCAAAGGAAACAGGGGTTGTTGACCTGGAACTGGAGCATAGCACGGCTGGCGCCAATATAATGCAACCAAGGCTGTGGCACGGTCCATCCCAAGACGATATTACGAATCTTGATGAAGTCGGCTTTGCGCACGGCAATATTTCCATAGTCCGGTTCCGAGCCGAGGGACGTTGAACTGTACTGTCCCCATCCTGGTGTGCTTGTCGGGTTCTCGGGGGTCCAAGAGTTAAGGAAGTAGCTGGCGATAGGTCCGTAGGTCCCGGCGAAAGTCTCTGTCTCAGGCAAGGCACGCATCACATGACCACCATAATAGGCCATCATCACCGACAGTGTGAAACCATAGAAACTGAACCGGTTGTCAAGTCCCATCACAACCTTCGGCTCTGTCTGACCACTATATTCCAATACATCCGGGCTGGCTCCTGTAACACCATGACTGATAGTGTTGTCATTGCCATACCAGAGTGTCGTACCCTTAGAGCCATAGGTGCCGTCATCGATGCCAGCGAAACGGTAGGACCATAATGCTGAAGCAGGATAACCTTTCTTATAAGGCGTTTCAACAAGCTGGTAGGCATAAGTAGCTGGATTGTCGACACTCGTCACCTTGTTGCTATTGTGCGAGAGGGCTAAACTTGTCTCCCACCCGAAGCTATTGCGATTCATAGGACGGAACCACTCACCGGTAACCTGTAGCTCGATACCGTTGTTCGTCATCGAGGCAGCATTGACGAACATCGAAGTGTAACCTGTCGTTGGGTCAAGGCTCTTGTTTGAGAAGACATCTGTAGACCGCTTATGATAGTAATCGAGGCTACCACGTACGCGGTTGTCCCACAACGAGTAGTCGATACCGAGGTTCGTCGAATAAGTCTTCTCCCAACTCAGATCCGGATTGGCCGGCGACACGATTGTGGCATAAGGCAGGTTGGTATAATTGTTGAGTTCTCCAGTTCTTGCCGTCAAATAGCTCGTAGCGCCCTGATAGATATTACCCGTAGCACCATAGCTCAAGCGAAGTTTCAGGAAGTTCACCCACCTCATTGGTTTCATGAAGTCCTCCTGGTCCATGTTCCAGGCACCGCCGACCGACCACAGAGGACGGCCACGGTATTTGGCATTCAGTCCATAGACATCAGCATAGTCTTTACGGAAGGATCCGAAGATATTATAGCGGTCATTATAAGTATAGGTGACGTTGGCATAGCCGGAAGCGTAACGGTGACGCACCTCAACCACCGGATCCATACCATTCGATAGATAAGGTTGAAAAGCAAACTGCATAGCCGGGAAGTTACCATTCATAAAATAAGGAGACCATCTCGCACTGCGCAGGTCGCCGAAGTTGATCGTTGATGTCGTAGCTGTCTGGAGCTGGTTGTCATAGCCAACCATCAGCGCATTGGTACCTGTGGTCTTCGTCTCACGAAACTCCATGCCGGCAATAGCATTAATGGCATGACGCCCGAAGGTCTTGACATAGTTGGCCTGTGCACGAGCTGTCCAATACTGCCCATCGGTGTTTCTCGTCTGTTTCATGCCTCCCGTCTCCATGATGGGATAAGTCACTGCTCCTGTCGAAGAATTATAGGTAGCATAGGCGTCCTTGACGACACGTGAGGGGTGCGAGTCAGAGGTATAGAGATGGTCGCTTGTGACATGGTCGCTCTCATAAACGAGTTGCGTGCTCAGTGAGAATCCATCGAAGATATGGAACAGCAGCTCACCATGGAAACGCATGTGGGTACGGCGAGAAGTGACAGTATTGTTATAGCACTCATCGACTGCATTGCTGCCGAGCGGTGTAATGCCATCCTGCCATGTATAGTATTGATTACCATCATACCAGCCATATTGGGTTTTGATGCTCCCGTCATCATTGTAGAAGCGCTCATAGGCAGGGCGGTACCAAGGCGAATCGTTCTTAGACGAATAATCGTCGCCTGCATACTTGTCCTTGTTATAGACCGCATTGATACTGACATTCGTCGTGAGCCATTTGGCAAGATTGAACGAGCCTTTGTAGTTAGCTGTAAAACGCTTGTCAAAAGCATTGATAACCCCCGTATTATCATGTTGTATATTCAACGTCAGGTTATTCTGACTCTTGTCTCCACGGCTACGCAGCGAGAGGTTATATTCCTGAAGAACCTGGCGCTTATAAACAGCATCAGCATACTCCTTGGCATAATTGTTCTTGGAAAGCTGAGCCTTAATCGTCTCAAGCTGATCGCGCGTAATGTCTCCTTTTGCTAACTGATAGTAGGCATAATTCAGTTCTGAGATTGATTGACTACCATTACTGATTCTTGACTCAAAATCACCTATCGGATCTGACGAGCCACCCCCAAAGAACATGTATTCAAAATAATCGGACTCTTTGGCTACTTGTTGGGCAGCATTCATATAGAAGTTGTCGTTGTAGTCCATGTTCCGCTTATTATACACGGTGAGGTTTGCAGTGAAGTCAATGTCCACTTTGCCCTTCTTATTGGCATTCTTAGTGGTGATGACTATCACACCATTGGAGGCACGGGCACCATAGATAGCCGTGGCGGCAGCATCCTTCAACACGTTGATTGACTGGATGTCGTATTGGTTAAGGTCCTCCACCTTACCTTCCATCGGCAGTCCGTCGACAACGAGCAGGGGCGTTGTCTCGGCATAGAGAGAACTGGTGCCACGGATCTTCATCACACCGCCATAGGTAGACAGACCGGCAACGCGGCCTTCGAGGTTACTCATCAGATTCGTCGTGTAACGGTCTTCAAGCTTGTCCGCATTGATAGTCGTTACCGAACCTGTCATTTTCGGCTTGGAGATTTCCTGGTAACCCGTCACGACCACTTCGTTCAGACTGTTGTCGCCCGTCATCTTGACATCGCGCTTGACAGAAGTCGTACCAGCCTGCAACAAGGCGACGGCCTTCTCCATTCCGATATAAGAATAGATAAGACTGCATTTTGTCGCAGGTACTTTCAGGGTATAGAAACCTTCCGAGTCGGTAATTGTACACACCTTACTGTCATCGATACAGATACTCACGCCCGGCAACGGCTCGCCCGTCTCATCGGTGACATGGCCCATAACCGTCCGAACCCGTGCGCCACTGACACGCCGTGTGATGGTGACGAGGTTGCCGTCAACGTCATAACGGCAACCTGCCTCTGCCAAGACAAGGTCAAGGACACGAGAAGCAGGTACGTTCTGCACCTTAACCGTCACTTTCGGCCAAGTCTTGGCCAAATCAGTACTATAAATGAAGTTAAGTCCTGTCTGCTTCTTTATTTCAGCAAGAACAGTTTTTACCGGCTGAGCCGTGACGTTCATCGTAACCGGCTTCCTGATGTTCTGAGCCATCACGGCTGATGTGCCGGCAACCATCAACATCCAAATAGCAAGGATAGCAGACAGACATCGTGATACACTTTTCTTTTTTTGATCTCCCATAAACTCTCTTATAACTATATTAATTTAAAATTCCTCTTTAACTGTCTTGGTCATCGGCATGAGACAAGCCTTGTCATTGCAAGCCTGATAGTTGACCTCCACAGAAATAGTGCCATGACCCTTTGCCGTAAACTTCTGAGTGAGCACAACCTCATTCTCATAAATCATCGAGCCATTGGCATTAAGGCGACGTCCGATAGGTTTCTGCATATCCCCGTTGAGCTCATAGCCCTTGCCTGATATCTTATAGGTCGTCGCAATAAAAGGATCCTTGCTGCTTACAATGTTGTAGATATGGTATCCCGGATGAATCTTCATTTGGATGGTGAGCACGCAATCGTTGCCCGATCTCTCAAGAGATGAAGACAAAGCTACCGGATCGCCCTCTGTGGTCTTCATACTATCATCAGAGACAGTCTCGCTGTTCAATTCAGCCTCTACTACACTGTAGTCATTGCCCGGTGTACCTGGTGTGAGATCATTGACAAGCCATTTCCATCCGCCACTCTCTGTGAAGAAGAGCTGCTTGCCATAACGCTTCAGCCAGTTCTCAAACTCCTCAGGCGTTTTGTAACGCAACAGCGTATAACGATAGAGCAGACGCTTGCCCATGGCTACATCCTTGCCACTCTTCCACAGTTCAACAGCTTTCTGAAGCAGTCGGATATCATTATTGGCGATGCCTAAACTCTTAGCATCATTGTCGAGCGTAAGGTCGTAGCCTTGGAGACTACCATAGAAATAAGGCTTGTTAGAAATGTAATAATCACTATAAGCCTTGGCATCCGTACCAAACTTCGCATAAAGGTCATCATAACGATCTTTCAAATACCCCTCATAAGTCGGTACCTTTTCCAACTGGTCAGGCGTGAGATCCGCATACATAGTATAAGGCCCCTCAATCTTACCACCGGCAGCCTTTACAGCCTTCAGCGAGTCAGCAATGTGCATGATTTGCTTGTTGAAACCATTTATCTCTTCTGCATAATCATCATACTGCTCTTTTGTTGCCAAGCGTGCCATCTGGTCTGCATTGAAGCGGGTAGCAATGCCCTCATCGAGCTTACGCGCGATGACCCGATGCCCCTTGAACTTAGACATATAAATCACAGCGTTGGCAAAGACGGGCTTAGCCTCTTCCGTCATATCTGCTGGTGAGCCAGCAAAACCCCAGGTCATGAAGTTCGCATGACGGCCAATGGCAATGGCGTCGTAGCTCTTTGCACACTGACCACCGGAGATGACCTCTGCATCGGGAGAGTCTAAATAGCCCCACTCACGACTGACCATACCGGCCTTATAGCCTGGAGTATTGCCGTAGTCATGGTTATGAACCGTCCACATCGGAGTCGTGGCCGGCACTTTATCACCCATCATCTTGGCAAACTCTAAGGCGCCATCAGGTGTCGGCAGGTCTTTCAGCGTAATCTTCACTGGGTATGGACCTTTAAAGATAGCATTGTCACGACGCAGATTGAAAGCCTTGCCCAACAGGCAGAGGCAGTACCAGTCGTTCTTCGTACCGATACGACGGCCTACCGTCTCACCCTCGTCGGCAATGGTGATGACGGGCCGGTCGAAGTCATCCGGGAAATACTTGGCATATACCATCTTGGAGAACCTACCATTCTTATAAATCACCTGCTTAGGCTCCAACGGTTTGGGGTCACCGTCGATAATCGTCACATCATAATTATACGACATGTGGAAGTCATAGTCCTTACCTTGCACGGCTTTCACCGTCGTGAAATACGTGTTCAGGTAGTCGACCCATGCCTTGGTGCGTGCCACGATACTCTTGGCGTTGGCAAGCGTGTCGTAGGGAGTGTCGAAAGTCTCTATATCGGAATGACCTCCGACATACAAAACGCTCAGGTCGGTCTTCTTGACGGCTGCCATTGTGAGTGTCACACAGAGCAACACTAACAATGCCATAATCTTTCTCATCTTCATCTTTCTATACTTTTACAATATACTTTATGCTATAATTACTTGATAATAATCTGGCGGTTCCTTAGCGTTATATTCCTTCCCGTGATGGTCTCTATGGCCTGCAACGTCGGCTGGATATTCTCATACTTGTCAAGATTACCCGAGAAGCGTACGTTGCGAGCAGCATCATCCTTGAACACCACATCCATGTCGTACCACTTGCAGACGACAGCCATGAGTTCCGACAGCGTAGATCCGTCGAACGTATACTGACCTGTATTCCAAGCGAGATAAGGCGTAAGGTCGGTCATCGTTGTCTCGATGGCCTTGCCTGTTGCCATCACGGCTTTCATGCCCGGTCGGAGCATCTGCTCCCGTCCGTCTTTCAGACTAACACTGACCTTACCCTGGACAAGGACGACCGTCGTATGCTCAGCCTGCTCCGTGCTGACGTCAAACTCGGTGCCGTAGTCGCGCACCTCACCCTGTGGTGTCTCGACGATGAACGGTCGTTTGCTGTCATGTGCCACACAGAAGTAAGCTTCACCCTTGACGCTGACACGCCGCTCCTTGTCACCGAAGTGGAGCGGATAGGTCACGCTGCTGTTATTATTAAGATGTACACGCGTGCCGTCATCGAGCGTCATCCAAAACTCCTTGCTATGCTCTGTCACCATCGTTGCCGTGGCTTCATCAGCCTCATCACCGAGGCTCTGTGCCGCCTGAGAAGAGGCTTGCTGAGCGGCAGAACCGGAGGCGACAGCTACGGTCTTGGAGCCATTGATAATCAACGTTGCCCCACTCTGTCCACTCTTCTCGACCTTCTCCATACCTTCCTTCATAGCAGAAGAGAGGACTGGCGGCTGAGGATGGAACGTCGGCTTCGGCCGATTGAGCAAGAACACAAAGAGCAACACGGCAGCTGCACTCAGCAGACCTGTCAGAACGTAAGTCCTATAACGATGCTGAGGACGAAGCATTTGGCGAGCTTCCTTCTTAGCTGCCTCCACATCAATATGCTGCCAGACAGCGTAAGCATCCGTCAAGTCACGGCTGTCGAGCAACCGCTGATACTTCTCGCGTAAGGCCGGATTATCAGCCAAACGCTGATTGAGTTCTGTTCGCTCCGTTTCTGTCAGGCGTCCCTGAAGAGCGTGGGCAAACAACAGGTTGATATCGCTATGCATAGTATTCTCTATTTTGTCGTCTTTATACATAATACGCCAAAATAGATTAACGGTAGTACATAAAAATCATCTTTTTCTAATAATCAGTAACAAAAATGAAGGTTCATCCATAAATATTCGTTAACTTTGCACATACACAGAACAAGGAAGCATGGCAGAAGAGAGAACGATAGAACAACTGAATCAATGGGATAAATCGGCTGTAGACTGGCTCTACGACCGGTTCTATCGTGTGCTTGTATTGTATGCCGTCAATATAATTGGAAATGAGGAAGCGCAAGACGTTGTACAGGATGTCTTTCTCCGGTTGGTACAACTCGCACCCCAATTTGAGTCGCATGCATCCCTAAAAGCATACCTCTATAATGCCACGCACAACAAAGCCATCAGTCTTATCCGGCAGCGAAATAGGAATGAAGGACATGTGGTGAACATCGAAGATGCGAAAGAAGGAGAGTTTGATAAAGCCGACGAAGATACAGAAGATGTTTATCACAAGGAGGAAGTTTATCAGCACCTCTTCGAGAGCATCGACCGTCTGCCACAACGTCAGCGCGAGGTTTTTCTACTTGCCATGAAAGGCAAGCGCAATGCAGAAATCGCCGAACAACTCGGCATCGCCGTCAACACAGTAAAAGTAATGAAGAGACGAGGCTTTGCCACTTTACGCAAAGACCTCTCGCCAGACAGCCTCATCCTGCTGCTGACGATCATATGATAGGGCAGAATAAAAATTCATTTGAAGTTTTCAATCAGTTCAAGGCCTTGACTGCGATAGAAAGGAAATTTTCGATCGGAACTGATGAGTGGTATCCCAAGTGTGATAGCATGGGAAATGATGACGTGATCGGAAGGATCACGGTGATCTTGAGCAGTGTTGAGGCGGAGGTTAGCGTAAGTACGCATAACGTTAGCATCCAAGGGAAGAACATCTACCATAATCTCTGTTCCAATAGCCTTCAACATAGCGTCAGCAGTAGGCCAAAAATGAGAGACAATTCCCTTGTTGTTAAAAAGAACGACAAGCTCACGAAGACTCTCCACACTTACACAAGGCAAATTAGAATAATCCTCAAGCATCTCTCGCACATCTTGATTGAGCATATCCTTATCGGTAGCCCAATATATAAGTGCATTGGTGTCAAGCAATAACCTCATGCCATTCCTAATGATGTGGGATCCTTAATAATAATAGAGCCTTGATACTTGTCAATAGCTTCTTTCCTTCTTCTGGCAATTTCTTTTTTAACTTCAACAGGCACCTTGTCCCAGTTGTCGAAGATTTCCCTTAAATTGAGTTCCATATTTCTATCTAAATTAATGTGCAATAGTATTAATACCGCAAAGATAAGGATAATATTTGTTATTGACAAGTGAAATGGCAGGAAAAGTTACTGATGATATTATGTATCAACAACAAACCCTGCGATTCGTACGAACCACAGGGTTTATTTACGGGTGGGAGGAGGGACTCGAACCCACGACATTCAGAACCACAATCTGACGCTCTAACCAACTGAACTACACCCACCATGTTAGAGAATTGCTTTCTGTTGGAAAGCGAGTGCAAAGGTACTGCTTTTCTTTTATACCGCCAAATAAATCGGCAAGTTTTTTTAGAAAAAAATATCGGCCTCTCCCCAACCCTCCCCCGTAGAGAGGGAGAAAGGCGGTAGAGACCTCAATACCCTTATTTAGCAGGTGCAGCCGGAGCAGCGGGAGCCTGTGCACCTTGTGCCGGTGCTTGCTGACCCTGTGCACCCTGCTGGCCTTGCTGACCCTGAGCGGGAGCCTGAGCAGCACCGAAGCCCTGCGTGTTGGCAGCGTTAGTGCTCTGCGACTGTGTAGCGCTCTTCTCAAGCACGCTCTCGTCGGTCACAGCCTGAGGTGCTGTGTAAGCACAGACGATGCTGAACACGACCATGGCAGCAGCAAGACCCCATGTAGCCTTCTCAATGAAGTCCGTCGTCTTGCGAACACCCATGATGGAGTTCGAAGCAGAAAAGTTGCTGGCAAGACCACCACCCTTAGACTCTTGGATGAGCACGATGAAGATCATCAGCAGGGATGCCAGCACGATGAGTACGATGAATAATGTGTACATTTTTCTTTACTTATTATTGTTTTTTATTTTTATCGTTGAGTATTAGTTTCTCTAAGAAACGTATTTGATCTGCAAAGTAAGCATTTTTTTTCGGATAATTCAAATTTAAGCGTTGAATTATTTCGAGTGCCTTCTCATATCTGCCTTGTTTGATGTAAATCTTCGCCAAGGTCTCTGTGAAGTAGCTCTCATTGCCGTCTTTATCCCCTTCAGGGGCACTCTCCTCAATATCCGGCTTATATTCGGGCTCTTCTTTGAGTTTTATTTTACCTTTATCATTATTGATGAAGTCGTCGATGAGACTCTGACCTTTCATCTGAGGCGCTTTCTTCTCCTCTTCCTTCTCCTCCTCACTCTCCGTCTCGAGCAGATACGACACATAGTCGATAGCGGCATCAGCCGGTGTCGGCTTCCGCTTGCGCTTTTGCTTGTCGGGCCGTTCATCATCGGGGATAGAGTCAAGGAAGTCGTCGATAAGAGAGATCGTCCGATCTTCTTTCTGCTCGGTCTTAGGACGCTCCTCCCTGTTTTGAGCTGAAGGCTTCGGCAACTGATAATGGGCAGCCTCCACAAGATTGAAGATCACCTTACGGTCGGTGATATAGAGCGCTGCTTGACGAAGCTCCTCATTGAAAGACGGATCATGCAAAAGGAAAAGGTTCTGGAGCAAGAGCAGGCGGGCCGACTGATAGTAGGGATACAACGCCAACAGACCGCGAAGCTCGTAGAGCGTGTCGCGGTCCAATAGTTCCGGATGCTGTATAAGATTAGCTATATCCATGAATCGATTTGCTGGCATTACCAGTTAGCTACCGTTGCGTTGAAGATCTGGTCGCAGAGGTCTTTGACCATCTCCGTGACGAGCTCTTCCTGCACGCTGGCTAAGCTCTGTGTTGTCTCGTAGGTCTTGGCGGAAGTGAACTGCTGTTCAAAGTCCTCCTTGTGGTTCTTGTTGTTTGTAAAACGCACGTTGACGGTGATAGAGAGCTCGGTCTGCGCCGAATAGCCCTCACTCGACACCGACTTGTTGCGCTGTGAATAGTTGGTTATCTCACCGGCAATGACGAGGTCGCCGTTACGCTTCACCTGTTGCAGGCGCGTGTGACTGGCAAAGACGTCTTTCAACTGATTGTTGAACATCGGCCCCATCGGTCCCCATACGTAGCTCGAACGGATCGGGAAGTCGGATATCTGAATCGTTTTGGTCTTCGTATAGTCGATGCTCGCACCGTTGAAGCCATACTTCACGCTGCAGGCACCAAGAAGAACGACCATGAGCACAACGCCCACCAGTTCTGCAAGAGCATTACTCTTCTTTCTTATCGAGACCATATTGTTTTATTCTTCTATAGAGTGTACGGTCGGAGATACCGAGCTCCTGTGCCGCCTTCTTTCGGTTACCTTCATTGCGCTCGAGCGCCTTCTCTACCATCTGCCGACCTAAGTCATTCAGGTTCAGGCTCTCGGGCTCGTCTGCTTTTATCTCTTCAGCCTCGGCATCCTCAGCAGATGTCTGGTTGTAAGGCACACTTCGGTTATAGCTTTCGTTGCCCATGACAGACGGCAACTTCGTGCTACCCTCAATCATATCGTGGCCGACAGTAGCCTGACGAATCTCGCGTTCCTCGTCCAGTTGCTTGCGCATGCTCGTGAGATCACGGCGCAGGTCCGTGATGTTGCCACGAAGCTCGTAGAGAATCTTATAAAGGATCTCACGCTCACTCTCATAAGAGTGCTGTCCAGGCTTACTGATAGTAGCGAGCTCCGTAGAGTCAGGATCATCGGGGATGAACTTCTTCAGGTCATTGGCATCGATCTCACGCTTCTCTGAGAGCACAGACATCTGCTCGGTGATGTTCTTGAGCTGACGCACGTTGCCCGGCCATTTATAATGGAGCATGAGCTGCTTGGCGTCATCAGTCAGCGTGATCTTCGGCAGCCGGTATTTCTCAGCCATCTGCATGGCGAAGAGGCGGAAGAGCAGCAGAATATCGTTGCCACGGTCGCGCAGCGGCGGCATCTGGATAGGGATGGTGTTGAGACGATAATAGAGATCTTCGCGGAACCGGCCTTCTGAGATGGCCTTACGCATGTTGACATTCGTCGCGGCAACGATGCGCACATCGGTCTTACGGATCTCCTGACCGCCGACACGAATATACTCACCTGTCTCCAAGACACGGAGCAGTCGGGCCTGCGTTGCCATCGGCAGCTCACCGACCTCATCGAGGAAGATCGTACCCTTGTTGGCTACGCCAAAGTAGCCGTCGGCCTCACCGATGGCACCTGTGTAGGCGCCTTTCTCATGACCGAAGAGCTCACTGTCGATCGTCCCCTCAGGGATAGATCCACAGTTGATAGCGAAATATTTCTCCCGACGACGCGGCGAATTATCGTGGATGACACGCGGGATAATCTCCTTACCCACACCGCTCTCACCGACGATGAGCACACTGAGGTCGGTCGGCGCAACCTGAAGGGCCACGTCGAGTGCATGGTTCAACTCATCGCAGTTGCCCACGATGTTGTACCGTTGCTTTATCCTTTGTAGTTCTGATGTATTCATTGGGTGACAAAATTACATATTTTTTCGGAGACGGCTGCAATTTTGGCAGATTATTTTTAAGGTTGATCGATAATATCCGTAAAGCGCTACGACATTGTACCGTAGCTGCGTCACAATCGTGACGCAGCTACGAAAAGATCGTGACGCAGCTGCGTAATGATCGTGACGCAGCCGCGAAAAGATGGCATTCCGATTTGCAGTCACTATGTGACTGCCTACACGACATCAGCCGTATGAAGATGTTCATTTGTTCAGCCTGTTGTGCAATATTTCCAGGCCTTTAAACAAGGCTATACCTGCAAATAAGACAAGTGGCCTGATAAGTTCTTTGACCCAATCAATCTTGTCGCCAAAAAGTAGATCAAGGCCAACAAAGACCAGAAAACATAAGCCATAAGCCAAGGCGAACCTAAAGACAAAATCCAGATACTTCATAAACTCATTAGTTTTTTACTCAGATACGCTGTGATTTACTTCTTTTGTCGCTTCTCAATCTTGATAAGCAGCAAGCCAATTCCTACCCAAATCAACTCACGCAGACGGACGATGAGGGCTACGAAGATGCCCGCAGAAGAGGTAAGACCCAAAGCCGTCGATGACATGAGGAAACCACCCTCACGGCCACCAAGCTGCAAGGGGATGAAGAAAAGAAGGTTTGCAAAGAGAGAGGTGAAGGCAAGGATAAGGATGCAGTCGAGATAATTCGGCGACGGCATGAGGACGAGAAGAATGAAATAGATCTCCAGTGCCGAGGCTACGCGACAAGCGAGCTCCAACAAGACAGAGGAGACAAAGAAGATGGGGTCCTGGCGATGGAGCGCCGCTATCTGCCGGTCAATGGTATCGAGCTGCTCGCGATGGTTCTCCACGAAAGGCTTAGCCCAGCGCTTGACTAAAGGAATATGGCCCAAGAACTTCATGAGCCTGTTCGCCATACCCTTGCGGTAGCCGGACATGAAGAACCAGATGCCTAAGATGCAGAAGGCGCCCGTCAAGGCTGCCAACGGCCAAAGCGCCACTCCCACATGATGGGTGACGAAGAGGAGGATCAATGAAAGCAGCCAGAACCAGAAATGACTGAAGATATGGGTCATGGCATAGAGGATGACCGACGACGAGGCACGCTCCGTGCCTATCCTTGGTGCGAGCTCCATGATGCGGTATGGCTCTCCACCCATCAGTCCGCCCGGCGTGGCATAGTTGAGGGCAAATCCCGACACCGTGACCTTATACAGCCACGGCAGGGAGACAGGATGGCGTACGTTGACTTTCGGCTGATTGACATCATCGGCCGACCGTCGACATACACCTTTTATAATAAGGTACCATGCGGCCGTATTGAAGATATACAACCCGGCCCACAGAAAGAGGACGACAAGAAACCAGTATCCCGCATGCTTCAGTCCTTGCCAGACTTGAGCAAAGTCGAGCTGTGTCACCATCAAGGCGAAGACTACAACGCCGAAGATGAAGAACGCGTTCTGGTACTTCTTTTTCACTATTCAGCTTCTTTTTGCGTTGCTTCTTTCTGTGCTGGTTCTTTCTGCGTTGGTTCTTTCTGAACAGGCTTCTGCTTCTGCTGAGCTTTCTGCGGAGCGCTCTGAGGACCATTCTGCGGAGCATGCTTCTTAGGAATGGTGAAGCGAACCTTCTCGCTCTCGTCCTTCTTCTCTTTATAGAGTTTCTGCAACGGATTAGCATAAGGAGCATCAAAGCCGTTACGTCTGCGGAAGCAGTCGATGGCAAGATAGATAGCATTGCGCATAGCTGTGACATCAGCCTTACCCTGGCCTGCGATGTCGTAACGAGGCGACATGTCAGGAGATGTACCGATGATAGGCAGACCTGCAAGATAATGGACATCGCCATCGGGGCAGAGCGCTTTCATGGGAGCGGCACCCTGACCTTCATACATCGAGAGAATGCCGTCGAAGGCCATGAAGTCGCCATTACCGAAGAACGACTCGCTTTGGTAAGGGCCAAAGACACAGACACCGGCATCGGACAGCTTCTGGATAGCCGGGATGATGATTTCCTGCTCTTCCTTCTGAGGATGAGACTCCGTGTCGTTCGGGTTGAGGGCGAGCACAGCAATACGCGGGGCCTCAATGGAGAAGTCGCGGCGAAGGGTAGCATAGAGTTGAGCCACTTTGTCAATAATTCCTTCAGCCGTGATGGCGCCAGGCACATCCCGCAGTGGCATGTCACAGGTCAGCGATGTCAGACGCATCTGATCACTCACGAGGATGTCGAGGCCTTTCTTATCTGTGGCGATGCAGCTCTCGATGAACTTCTCGTTGCAAGGGAAGTCGAAGCCGTCGACATGCATGTTCTCTTTCTCCACAGGAGCCATTACGAGGACGTCGAAGAGACCATCTTTGAAGTCGGTGATGGCACGGTCGATGCTCTTGATAGCCGCACGACTGGCATCCTGCGAAGGCATACCTAAGTCGACCTTCACATCATCATCGAAGGCAGCCAGCAGGTTGAGACGGCCATCCTTGGCCTCTGAGGCATTGGAGATGATGCTGAACGTGTTGCCGTCCAGGCCGAGCGCATCACAATGGTAGGCAGCAATCTTCGGAGAGCCATAGATGATCGGAGTACAGATGTCAAACATTGCCGGCGTGCTGAAAGCCTTGAAGATAAGCTCGTAGCCGATGCCGTTAGTATCGCCGTGGGTCAACGCCACACGTATTTTCTTATTGTCCATATATAGTTTGTTTATCTTTTATTTTCTTGTTTATTTTTCTGCACATTTTTCTGTCCAATCTTCTGTCCAGTTTGTTGCGCCGTTAGCTTCCGGTTGACAGAATACAATACTGCCTCGAGCTGACGGATTGGGTTACGCTTGGCCTTACCCGGAGCGAAGACGAAACCCTCGATGTTCAGTTCGCCCTTGCCGTCAGCCGTTTTAATCCGTCTGCTGATAAAGGGGCCGCCCATGTTGTCGCCTTGCATCTCCCAAAGACCACGGTAAAACGAGCCGTTCTCGTTTTGCATCACAGTCTGCGCCACGGTCGCCATCTGCATGCGGTCCGTCTCACCTTTGATGTTCAAACCTAAGGCACTGTCGCGACTGGCGATGAAGTTATCGTGCACTGGCGTGCGATAGATGACGATATTGTTCATAATCGTCGGCGAGTTGTTGCTCAGCCAAAGAAAATCTTTACCTTTGCGACACGCCGTCATATCGAGCGGTATCCACATGTGGATATGGAAGATACTGTCCACCATGCGCTCAGCCTTGATGTTACGCTGTGTCCGGAGCAACGACAACGTCTTTCCCATCTCTGAACGATTGAGTAATCGAAGCAACGTTGGAGCGACCCGATTGATGCTGTCATTGATCACCTTGGCTGTCGGAGCCGTGAGGGTGATGACCATCTGTGGCTCTGCCCACACATTGCGCTCATAACGAATGCGTACTGTGCTGTACAATGCCGGGGAAGTCCTTACAATGACAATATTGCGCGTCACCTTCAGGGAAGAGCCGAAAGCAGAGGAGTCAACGGACGACACATCCCACTGTGGCTCACTCTGTGGCAGTCCCGGCATGTCCGTCTGCAAGGCATTTCTCACGATGTCATTGCTATCTCCGACGAGCAGTGTCTCAAAGAGCTTGCCGCCGGAGGGAGGCAACAGACTGCCGCCACGGTCGTCGCAAGAGGCGAAGAGGAGGATGCATAGGAAAAACAACAGGCCTCTCACCGACCCTCCCCCGTAAAGGCCTCTCCCCGGCCCTCCCCCGTAGGGAGGGAGAAGAGCCTCCAATGGAGTACCATGCAAACCATTAACCTTCATCACCTATCACCTGCTCAAAGTCTTCCTTATTCTTTATTCTTTAGCGCAGCGTCTTTCTTTAGCGCAGCGTCTTTTCGCTGCGTGTCAAACCGCTTCGTGCTTAGCAGTCCGCAGGCTGCCTCGATATCCTCACCACGACTGGCACGGATCGTGCAATAGAAGCCGTGAGCCGTCAGATAGTCACGGAACGACTCCATGCGCTCCGGACTGGCGCCATGAAGCGGCACATTGGGAATCTGATGGAAACGGATGAGGTTGACATGACAGTCGAGACCTTTCAGCAAACGGCACAGCTCGCGGGCGTGCGCCTGACTGTCGTTGAGACCACCAAAGACGATATACTCAAAGGTGAGACGACGCTGATGGGCGAAGTCGTAGTTGCGAAGCAGTTCCACAACCTGTTCTATCGTCATACCTTTCTCTGCCGGCATGAGCTGCTCACGCTGCTCGTGGATCGGAGAATGAAGACTGATGGCAACCTGACAGTCACTCTCTTCCAGGAAACGCTCAAGCTTGTCTTTGATACCCACGGAGCTCACCGTGATACGCTTCGGACTCCACGCCCAGCCATAAGGAGCGGTAAGGATCTGCGAAGAACGCAGCACGTTGTCGAGGTTATCCATCGGCTCGCCCTGACCCATATAGACGATGTTCGTCAGGTTGTCGACCTCTGGCAGACTGTAAACCTGGTTGAGAATGTCAGCTGCAGTGAGATAACCGTGGAAACCCTGCTTGCCTGTCTGACAGAAGAGGCAGTTCATCTTGCAGCCCACCTCACACGAGACGCAGAGTGTGGCATGACCGCCCTCCTCAGGGATATAAACCGTCTCCACGAAACGTTTGCGATTGAGATCGCCATCCGTTGTGCGAACGGGGAAGAGATATTTGATAGTACCATCCTTGGAGGTACGGTGCTCTAACGGTTCCATGCAGCCGATCTCATAATGGTCGGAGAGGATCTGCCGGTTCTGCTTGGAGATATTGGTCATCTCGTCGATGGAGCGCACGTGCCGCTCATAGAGCCATTTGGCAATCTGCGAGCCCGTGAAAGCCGGCATGCCAAGAGTCTTTGCCACGTCTTTCAACTCATCGAGTGTGAGACCCAAAAGTATTTTCTTGTCCATTTACTTAACCTTATATGTGCAAAGGTACGAACTTTCTCGTTAAAAGATGCCGTTAAATGGCTTAAAATCGTTACCTTTGCACAAATAAGAAACAGAAATCAAAATTCAGAAGTCATGATTAATAGATATAACAGTATACCCATCGTCAGCGTAGGCATCGTCGGTGCAAAGAGTATCACATTTTCTCTCAACGGATATGGTGCTACAAACGAGCCACGCACAGCAACACTCCAGAATGGACTCATTCTCCTAGACGGGAAGGTTCATACCCAACTGCGCTTTGAACCCCAGTCGCCCAACGACTGCTTCTCGCTCCAAGATGTTATCATCGGTGTCAACTTCCATTGGGAACGCCACGAGACACAAACGTTCCGGGGGACGCTGCGGCTATTGGCGAATGGAGGTAAGATATGGGCTATCAATGAGCTGCCGGTGGAAGACTATCTGGAAAGCGTCATCTCCAGTGAGATGAGTGCCACATCCAATCTTCCGCTTCTCATGGCACATGCCGTCATCTCACGTTCCTGGCTCATGAGCCAGAAAGAGAACAAGACCAAGCCAAACACGCAGGAACGCCACGGCGATGCTTTCATTCGCTGGTACGACCACACAGACCACACGCTCTTCGACGTCTGTGCCGACGACCACTGTCAGCGCTACCAGGGCATCACGATGGAGACGAGTCCAAACGTGGCGGAGGCTATCCGTCGAACCAAAGGCGAGCTTCTCACCTACGACGGTGAGATCTGCGATGCCCGTTTCTCGAAATGTTGCGGCGGTGCCATGGAAGAGTTCCAATACTGTTGGGACGACACGCCCAAGCCTTATCTCAAAGGCATCGGCGATACGCCGTCGGAGAAAATTCCGGACCTCACAATAGAAGAGAACGCACGGCAATGGATATTAAGCAAGCCGGAAAGTTTCTGTAACACAACAGACAAGCGTATCCTCTCCCAGGTGCTCAACGACTATGACCAGGAAACGACAGACTTCTACCGCTGGCATGTCAGTTACAAGCAGGACGAATTGTCAGAACTCGTCAACCGAAAGCTGGGCATGGATCTCGGTACGATCCTTGACCTTATCCCTCTGAAACGTGGCAAGAGCGGACGAATCTACGAGTTGAAGATCGTAGGCAGCAAAGAGACCATCGTCATCGGTAAGGAACTCGAGATACGGCGCGCCCTGAGCGAGAGCCATCTCTACAGTTCGGCCTTCGTCGTGGAGAAGCACGACGACATGTTCGACATCTATGGTGCCGGATGGGGCCATGGCGTCGGATTGTGCCAGATTGGCGCCGCCGTCATGGGCGACAAAGGGTATAGCTACGATGAGATCCTAAGGCATTATTATCCAGGCGCACAGATAGAAAAAGCATGGTAAGAGAACAAGAGAATACATCTCAAGAGAACACTTCTCCCAAGGGAACAAAGGCCGCATGGGCGTGGGTACCGTCACTGTCGTTTGCTGACGGTCTGCCGCTCGTGATCCTGATGGCTGTGTCGCTCATCTTCTATAAGCAGATGGGCCTGTCTAACACCGCCGTCACCTTCTACACCTCATGGATGTATCTGCCGTGGATTCTCAAACCTATATGGAGCCCGTTCATCGACCTCGTGAAGACAAAACGGTGGTGGGTGCTGCTGACGGAGATCCTGCTCGGTGCAGCCTTCGGCGGTGTGGCTTTCACGATTCCCACGTCGTTCTGGCTACAAGGCACGTTGTTCTTCTTCTGGGTTGCCGCCTTCACCGGAGCCTCCCACTGTGTGGCAGCCGATGGTTTCTATCTCCTGGCTCTCAACGAACAGCAACAGGCATGGTTCATGGGCATCCGGCAGATGGCAGACCGACTGGCGACAATCTTCGGTCAAGGCGTTCTGGTCATGGTGGCCGGCAATCTGCAGGTCATCTTCCGCGGGTCAATCCGCTATTCATGGAGCCTGACGTTCTACGGTCTAGCCGGTGTCTTCCTTGCCTTATGGCTGTGGCACAGTCAGATGTTGCCTCATGCCCGCAACGACCGGCAACACCCCTACGTCAGCGCACGTGCTATCCTCACAGGTTTCGTGCTTACCTTCCGTACATTCCTCCGAAAGGAGGGCATCATCCAGGCACTGTGTTTCATCATGCTCTTCCGGCTCTCTGAGGCTTTGCTTTCAAAAGTGAGTCCACTCTTCCTTATTGATGCTCCGCATAACGGCGGCCTGGGCCTTGCTCCTCAGGAATATGGTCTCGTGCAAGGTACCGTGGGTATGGTAGGTGTCATCATAGGTTCGATTATCGGAGGCTTTGCCGTGAGCCGAGGCGGCCTGCGTAAATGGCTCTTGCCCATGGTGCTCACCTATTCGCTGCCACCGGTTATCTACCTCGCCCTCTCCTACTGGCTTCCAGACAGTCTTGCTGTCGTATCTGTGGCGGTGTTTATCGAACAGGCCAGCACAGGCTTCGGACTGACGGCCTACATGATGTTCCTCATCTATTATAACCGAGGTGAGTTCCGCACCTCTCATTATGCCATCGCATCAGCATTGATGACACTCTCCCTGATGCTTCCCGGCCTCATGGCAGGCAGCCTGGAGGAGATGCTCGGCTACCGCCGCTTCTTCTTCCTCACCCTTGTCCTCATAGCCGTGACATGGGGAGTGGCTGCAATAGTAAAAATAAAAGAACAAGAAGAAATATGAAGTACACATTAATCACAGGCGCCTCGCGCGGTATCGGCAGAACCGTAGCCCTGCGCCTGGCAAAGATGGGGCAACCCATCATCATCAACTACCGCTCCAATGAAGCGAAAGCCCTGGAGGTAAAGAAGCTCGTTGAGGCTGAAGGCTGCCAGGCTGAGCTCATGCCTTTCGACGTTACCGACGAAGAAGCTGTCAACAAAGCTATGGACGACTGGGAGAACGCGCATCCCGATGACTATATCTCCATCCTCGTCAACAACGCCGGCATCCGTCACGACAACGTGATGTTCATGATGACTGACGACGAATGGCACAGTGTGCTCAACACAACCCTCAACGGTTTCTTCTACCTCACACGCCGCGTGCTCAAACACATGATGCCGCGCCACCGGGGTGGACGAATCGTGAACATGGCCTCGCTCTCCGGTGTCAAAGGTCTGCCTGGACAGGCTAACTACAGTGCCGCCAAGGCCGGACTGATAGGCGCCACGAAAGCGCTTGCCATCGAGGTGGCTCCGAGAAACGTCACTGTCAATGCCGTGGCCCCCGGATTCGTGGAGACTGACATGACAAGCGACCTTAATGAGGACGAACTGAAGAAACAGATCCCGATGCGACGCTTCGCCAAACCAGAAGAGATTGCCGAAGTAGTGGCTTTCCTCGTCTCTCCCGGTGCGTCTTATGTCACCGGCGACGTCATCAACGTCAATGGCGGACTGTACACCTAATACAGTTTGACCCCTTCAGCTTTCATCTCTTAAGTTGTGTGTGCCGCCGCCCTCGGCGGCATCGCAAATAGTAATCTTACACAAACGATGAAAAAGATCTTTCTTGCCGCTATTCTCGCTTTGTTCTTCTCATCGGTTCATGCGCAGTCAGTGGATAGTCGCGCTGTCGCTTATAGCGTGCGATATGAGAAAGAGCATCTCTTCTTGCAGAAAGACTCTGACTTCAATGTCGTCGACTACGATATCGAATGGCCAGAGGTCTTAGGATACAGTTATGCACCCGAACTGAAAAGCTGCATCAGCGCCAGCCTGACAGGGACATCTTATCTCAGCTTCGACTCGCTGCGAACAAAAATCTATGCCGACTATGGTGTTCCTGTAACGGGCATGCTGAAAACAATTCCCGATGACCGGCGCTTCTGCTACGTCACAGCCTCAGCCCGAATCGTAGGCTACAGCCCCAATCACTGGATCGCTTACTCGCTATCGCTCAACGTGGCACCTGGCAAACTGTCCTCTATTCCCGCTACATCGGGCGAACGCGTAGTAGTCTACGACATTCCTAATGGCAAGATGTTCAATGCACGGGATCTCATCAGCGACAATGTCGTGGAGCGCAACGAACCACAAGACTTCTATGACAATCTCTTCGCTCCACTCGACGACGACTTCTTCAATACGATGCAGAGTTGTGAGATTGAGGGCGTCTGGATAGACGAAGGCAACATCGACTTTCTCGTAAAAGCCTCAACGGCTGAAAGCACAAGGGTATACACGGCAGCCATGCCACTCGCTACCTACGCCTACACCTTCTCAAGACAAGGACGCAAGCTCTTCACAAAAGAAGGGAAAACGATAAGCCCAACTGTCATCACACAGCCGCAGATCATCGATGGAGACTCTATATATAATAATGTGGAAGTGAACCCGACCTTCAAGGGGGGCGACGAAGCATTGAAGCAATATATGAGCTACACCACGAAACCAGACGTTATCCTCAATGGGCCTGTGAAGGAATATACGAGTTTTGTCGTTGATAAAGACGGCAAGATAAAAGATGTATGTATCCTCAGGCCTATTCACCCCATTCTTGACCGTCATGCTGCCATGACCGTCAAAGGAATGCCCAACTTTATACCAGGAAGGCAGAACGGCAAGCCTGTTTCTGTCAGAATGTACATGCCAATCAACTATAGACCTTAAAAATTGTAAGGAACACTATTATCTGCTTGCGCAATATTTATATAATAAGGCTCAAATCGCTTCAAATAGGCGGCTTGAGCCTTACTCGTCTTACAATCTGTTACCATCTATATTTGATTTATATCAATTATGATTAATAGTAATTATTATTTACATAATAAGTGATGCAACCGACAAGAGCCAGAACAAACACTTTGGTAGACTTTCGAAACATTCCTTTGTCGGTTCGTCAAAAAGTAAGTAAATAATGAGATTACAAAGGTGTAACAAGAGTATGCCTTTACAAAGTGAAAGTTTATAAGGCGCACAAATACGATTTTATCAAATAAGAGGGGGCTAAAATAACAGTTTTCAGATAGCGAAAAATAATTATAAAATAACGTTAAGAAAAAGAACAACCTACATAAAAAATGCATACCTTTGCATCAGAAATAAGAAAAATAAGAAAAACAAGAAAATCTGAAAGGACATAAGCCTTATGAAAAAGATCATTTTGATGTCAGCCATGTTGCTGATGACAGTAGTGAGTTTCGGACGTAGTCACGTAAGTGAGAACGCCAAGGTTGTGAGTGACACCATATATTACGCTGCAAATATGCAAAGTGTAAACAACTCAAGACAGGCTGCTTACTACCGCCTGTTGAAGACCCAGGGCACAGGCCTTACGAAAGAGGATGTGTTCCAGGACTATTACATGAACGGCAAGCTTCGTGCTGAGGGTGGTTACAACTTCGTAGACCTGAGCAACGACAAGAACACAGTGCTCAATGGCGAGGTGACAACTTACTATCCTAACGGCAAGGAGAAACTGCACGGCACATACGTCAATGGCAAGCGTAACGGTTACTTCACCTTACAGCTGCGCGACGGAGGAGTTGCAGTAGTTGCCTACAAGAACGGTAAGTCAGCCTACGATTACTTCATGGTGACAATGCCGGACGGAAGTCAGCAGAAACGTCCGCTGAATGAAATCAAATCACTGCTTCAGTAATCACTGAGTAGCGGTTAATAATAGAGCATAATCTCTCTTACAATAATATACACTTTTATGATAAAGATGTGTTCGTAGTTTTTGAACACACAGACAGAAGCCTCGTATTCGTGAGAATGTGAGGCTTCTGCCTTTTTTATACAAGTTTGGGCGACTCTAAGGGCCGCCCAATTGTTTTATAACATTAACACGCGAACTTCCGCGTTCATCATCTTCTGTATCTCATTCATCGGCTTGTTGAAATACACGCTCTGAATAGCTTTATTGATGATGCCATGACCGACGGCAAGCACCGTCTGATCGGGATAAGTCACCTTGATCCATGTGAGAAAGTTCTTGGCACGGCTCTTCATGTGCTCCAAGCTCTCGACGTCGTCGGGCCATTCGGCATGTTCCAGGTCAGGAATAAACTTTCCCGTGAAAGAACCCCAGTCACGCTCACGAAGCAACGGTGTTGTCGTGATGTCTTCCTGCTTCACGCCATGGGCTGCGGCAATGATCGTACAGGTCTGTATAGCACGATGAAGGTCACTGGCCACAAAAGCATCGATCTTCGTTCCTTTCATTTTCTCAGCCACCTCCTGGGCTTGTTGCTTACCTGTCTCATTAAGTTCACCACCCTGCCATCCTTGCAGGATCTGAGCTGCATTGGCCACGGTCTCGCCATGGCGCACAAGATATAATTTTGTCATGATATGTATATATTATTGTATGCTTGTTGTTATCCTGTTCTATCACACGGAATTACTAAACTTAATTTACGCTGCAAAATTACAAAAAAATAACACGCAAAAGCTCAATGTTCGAAGAAAAAAGCCTATCTTTGCAATATGAAGACGGAATTAGGAAAATGGTTAATGGACATCGCCAAATATATAGCAACAGCTGTTGTCCTCACAACAATCTTTGGCGAGATTGGCAGCGAAGTTACACTTGCTGTCCTTGGGGGCGCAACGGTTCTCTTGACGTTAGTTGGTGGTCTTTTCCTAATTTATATTGATAAAGATAATAAAAAACAAAACTGATATGAGTGCATACTTGATGTTCTTTGTTTTAGACGCTATAGCTCTCTTCGCTATTCTATATTATGGCATCCCCTACTGGAAGAACAAACATAAACACGAGATAGAGGCCTGATTTATGAAAGTTCTTCGTAGTAGTATTTTCCGCGCCCTTTGTGCAATCATCGTCGGCGCGTTGTTAGTCAAATACCGGGAGCAGACGGTGACATGGATCACCGTCCTCATTGGTGTCATTTTTTTAGTGAGCGGTATCATCAGCATTACCGCATGGTTCTCTGCCAAGCGCAAAGGTTCAACAGGCGGCGTAGACCTTTATGATGCGCAAGGCAACCTCCTTACACCGCCGACACCACCCTTCCCCATCGTAGGGTTGGGCAGCGTCATTCTCGGAGCTGTACTGGCTTTGTTCCCGAACAGTTTCGTCAACGGACTGATGTACGTCTTAGCTGCCATGCTGATTCTCGGCGCCCTCTCACAGTTCTTCAACCTCACGGTTGCCCGCCGCTTTGCAAGCATCGGCTTCGTGTGGTGGATATTCCCCACACTTGTGCTCCTCATCGGCCTCATTGCTGTAGTAAAGCCATCTGTCATTGCCACTGCTCCGCTTCTCGTGCTCGGCTGGTGTATGATCGTCTATGGTGTTGTCGACCTCATCGACTCCATCAAGATTCACCAATGCCGTAAGCAGATGGGAAAGCCTAAAGGGCCTCAAGAAGCAGAAGCAGAAGAAATCAAAGAGAGTTAGGAGTTAGGAGATAGGAGTTAGGAGTTAAGAATACCGCAGTAAACTCCTAACTCCTATCTCCTAACTCTTTCTATCTCCTAACTCCTAACTTAAAGGTCCCGCGGGACTAAAGTCTTGATGTAATTCGTCAGCATACCGATACCTTTGACGTTCTCACCGCCTTGTGGGATGATGACATCGGCAAAGCGCTTTGTAGGCTCAATGAACTGTTCGTGCATCGGCTTGAGCACTTTTAGATAGCGGTCCACGACCATGGAGACGGTACGGCCACGGTCTATCGTGTCGCGCTGAATATTACGGATCAAGCGCTCATCCGAGTCACAATCGACAAATATCTTCAGATCCATCATGTCACGCAACCGCTTGTTGAGCAGTGTCATGATACCCTCAATGATAATCACCGGCTTGGGGTCGACATGGATCGTCTCGGGCAGACGATTGCTAAGGATATAAGAATAGGTAGGCTGCTCGATGGCCTTCCCCTGGCGCAACTCATTGACTTGATGGATGAGCAACTTCCAGTCGAAAGCATCGGGATGGTCAAAGTTGATAGCTTTGCGCTCCTCATCCGTCAGTCCTGTTGTATCGTTGTAATAAGAATCCAAAGGCACTACGGCTACATAGTCGGGCGGCAATGCCTCCACAATCTTCTTCACGACAGTAGTCTTGCCAGAGCCTGTGCCACCGGCTATACCGATAATAGTTGGTTTATCGTTCATATCATTATATTTTTTAGAAGTTCAGATGCTCATCCTATCAACTCAAGGTCTTTGAACATCTGTCTGTAGTATTCTGCTTTGTCCTCCACTTTCATTGGATAGGCGCGGCTTGAGCTCGGTTCCCGATAGAGACTGATAACGCGGCCTTCAAACGTAAAGTCGACATGACTGCCCATCTTCATTTTCTTCGTCTCTTTACCGATGCCATAATGTTCCGTAAAAAGCGTTGTAGCAAGCTGCCCCGCAGCCAACACGCCTTTGCAGAGTGGCAGGGCACGCAACATCCCATCAAGGTCAGCCCGCTCCACCACTTCTAAGTCTTTGTCAGCCGCCGTACCTGTCGTGCGACGAATACGCAGACAGGTGTCAAAGATCGCGATACCCTTCTCAGCCAAGAACTCTTTCAGTTCTGCCAACTTATAGGTTTTGTTAGCCTCATCCACGAAGTGCATCTTGTCACCGAAGAAGCACAACCCTACGATGCGCCACATGTCATTGGTATAGTTAGGATAATACCACTCCATACACCAACGCTTGGGTGCAGGCGGGAAAGTGCCAAGCATCAGCAGCCGCGCGTTCTTCGGAAGAAACGGTTCAAAGGGATGGGTTTCTATATCGTCCATAAAATTCTTTTTATTATTGCTTTGTAGGGAGCTTCCCCCCTCCCTACGGGGGAGGGATGGGGAGAGGCTTAGTGGTCTTTCTCCTCCAGTCGTTTCTTCTCTGCCTCGCACGAAGCGATGTTTTTTCTCTCTGCTTCCGTATATTCGGGCAAAGCAAAGACGCTTTCCTTCGGCTCACTCTTCTTTGTCGTCTGCTCCTTTACGAGGTAAACCACAGTCGGCAAGTGATCGGAATAACCGTCAAGCCACACGCCACCGGCAGTAGTACGTTTCGTGTTGCCTTTGTACTTGCCTTCTGTCTGGAAGAGGTAAGGCATGCGCTGGACTTCGTTCTTGAAGAACTTCAGCGTCGTATAGTCCTTCTTTCCATCTTTATTGATGAGACTCGGCGAAAGGATGATCTGATCAAAGAGGTTCCACGAGCCCTGATACTGCAGCGTGCCCGTTCCCTGCTTGGCCAGTACATTGTACCATGGGTTGTACATGTCGTCCTTACCAACCATCGACACTTCCTCTTTGGCCGACAGCACCTCATGCATACTCTTGTTCGTCGGATCATCATTCATGTCGCCCATGACAATGATCTTCGCTTTCGGATCTTCTGCCAACACACGGTCTTTCAGCGCCTTAATCTGGGCAGCACCGACCTCGCGATAATAAGAACCATTGAATCGGCTCGGTAAGTGATTGACAATGACGACCAGATGTTCACCGGCTAACTCACCACTCACCGCGAGGAAACCACGGGTACGAAACGTAGAGTCTTGCTTCTCCGTTGGGATATAAGGATAAAGACGCACCGATTTCACCGTAAAGAGGGCGGGATTGTACAGTAATGCACAGTCGATTCCACGGTGATCCGGACCTTCCACATGACAGAATTTATAACCACGCTTGCTCAGTTCCGACTGTGCACAGAGCGCAGTGAGAACATTGTCGTTCTCCACCTCAGACACTCCAATAACCGAACAGCCCAAACCCGGCAACATCGACGTGCCCATGTCAGACAAGGCGCGAGCCATATTATGCAACTTATGCGTGTACTTCATGCCGTTCCATTTATACGAACCATTGGGCAGGAAGTCATAGTCTTTTTTACCTACGTCGTGACAGGTGTCGAAAAGGTTCTCAAGGTTGTAGAAACCCACAGCATAAACATTATACTTTTTCTGGGCCTCAGTAGGCAGGCAGAAGAAGAGCACTAACAAGAGTGCAGAGAAAAGCTTTTTCATCTGGATATTACGTTCTAATACTTCTATTTTTGTGCAAATATCGTAATTATTTCTAATATATCATCATATCTTCACAAGAAATTTAGGGTTCAATGAAGAATAATGAGTAACTTTGCAATAAATTAATTAAAAAGAGAGATATGATGCGAAATACATTGCTCTTATTGGCAGCCATGCTCTGCCTTGGTGCCCATGCTCAGGATAACCAGACGTACAAACCTTTCAAGAATCTCGACCTCGGCATCACTGGAGGTACAACGGGACTTGGTGTGGAACTCACTTCACACATCAATCCGTCGTGGGATGTACGTACGGGCTTCACGATGGAGCCACGGTTCAAAGTCAACATGGACTTTCATGTACAAGTAGGCGACGAGAGTCAAACTGCCCAACAACGCGAGACGAAGTTCAAAAAGATGTCATCCATGCTCTATGACCTCACCGGTTACAAGGTAAACAATAAGGTCGTCATGGAAGGCACGCCGGAGATGTACAACTTCAAACTGCTCGTCGACTTCAAGCCATTGCACGACAAGCGCTGGCATGTCACCACAGGTTTCTTCCTCGGTAACAGTGAGATAGCTTATGCAGAGAACGACAAGAAAGCTATGGTCTCGCTCGTCGCTGTGGGCATGTACAACAATCTCTACGAGAAAGCGGTCAACCTCGAGCCTTACTACATCACGAGTGATGGTACTTACGTTTATTTGCCGGATGATATAGCTCAAAAGTTCACCAACAACGGCCGCATGGGTCTCCATGTCGGTACCTATAAGCACGATGTTTATTATACAGAAGATGTTGTCGACAAAATCACTGGAGATATTATCCACAAGGCGGGCGACTTGAAAGCAAAAGCTGGGGATTACTATAACATGGAGCCGGACGAAAACAGCATGGTATGGGCAAAAGCTAAGGCCAACAAGTTCAAGCCATACCTTGGTATCGGATTCATGGGAGCTCTCGACAAGCGCGACCCACGTTGGCAGATTGGTTTTGATGCCGGTGCCTTGTTCTGGGGCGGTTCGCCAGAAGTGAAGACACACGATGGGACGGATCTCATCCATGACGTGAAAGACTTGAAACAAGGTGTCAGTAGCTACGTAAAACTCTTTAAGCTTGCCAAGGTTTGTCCCGTCATTGAGTGTCGCATCACAAGAACGCTTGGGAGGAAACACTAATCCTTTGCGACAATTACCCATAACGGTTATTAACTCTAATGCCATCTCTTCACGATGGCATTTTTTTAGACCTATCGTTATCATCCATTGCGTTTCCTTTAGCTTACAAGTACAAAAATTAACGAAAAGAACGTGTCAGACCCCCTCGGAACAGAAAGAAAATTGCGTGATGATACAAATTGAAATGCAACAGAAACAAAAGAAAAGGCTCTTTTAGTCTTATTTTCCTAATTTTGCAGCATGATAAACTATTGATTGATCCTCTGAACTTCAAAGATTAAAATCCGTATAGAAACTCATGACTAAAAGAATCTTTTGCTTTCAATATGCGCTGTTGGCTATGCTGACCTTTACTCCGCACACCGTGGTGCAGGCGAGGGTTCAGCCGGCACGTATCTTCCAGAGCGGCATGGTCCTACAACGCAACAAGCCCATTGCCGTCTGGGGCACAGCAGACAAAGGCGAGACGTTCAATGTAATATTTCGAGGCAAGACTATTAATGTGACGGCCGACAGCAATGGCCACTGGAAAGCCATGCTTCCTCAGCAGAAAGCCGGCGGGCCTTACAGTCTCATCATTGACCGTGACACGCTACGCGACATCCTCGTGGGTGACGTGTGGCTCTGCTCGGGACAATCGAACATGGACGTCACCATCTCTCGTGTGGCGCCCCAGTATCCAGGGGTTACGGAGACTTACAGCAACGACCGCGTGCGGCTACTTCGTGTAGACCAAGTAGCCTCGGTGGCCGGCCCTCAAATCGACTTCCATACTTCGGGTTGGCATCATCTCACCCCCCAGTCGGCAGCTAACTTTTCTGCCATCGGCTATTTCCTCGGACGGAAACGGGAGGAAGAGACTGGTGTGCCACAAGGCATCATCTGCAACAGTTGGGGTGGTACACCAATAGAAGCCTGGGTGCCGGAAGACTCGCTCTCCGACTATCCCCGTTACCTCGACAAGCTCCATCTCTACACACCACAGTATGTGGAGGTCCAAAACAAGGCCAACAGCCTGATGAACAACCGATGGACCGAAGAACTCAGCCGCAAGGATCCGGGACTGCGTGAAGGCTGGACGGGCTCCTGCGACGACAGCCAATGGAAGTTCTACGACCAATACGATAAAGCCTGGGCGCAACAAAACGGCAGGGGCATCGTTGGCTCTATTTGGATGCGGCAACATCTTCACATCGATAAGGCTCATGACGGCAAGGCTGCACTGCTGCTCCTCGGCACGCTCTATGATGCCGACTACACCTACGTCAATGGCCGACAGGTCGGTGTGACCTATTATCAGTATCCGCCGCGCCGTTACAATATCCCTGCAGGATTGCTCCACATGGGCGACAACGTCATTGCTATCCGTTTCATCAATAAAGGCGGCACTGCCTCATTCACACCCGGCAAGCTACGTGCGCTCGTCTTCAACGATGGTGACACGCTCCGCCTCGGAGAGACCTGGCGCGCACATATCGGAGCAACGATGCCGACAATGACACTGCCTGACACAGGCATTCAGAATCTCGCCACAGTGATGTACAACAGTATGCTCTATCCCCTCGCTCCAATGACAATCGCTGGAGCCGTGTGGTATCAGGGCGAGTCGAACACCGACCGGGCCAGTGAGTACCTCCCCATGTTGCGCAAGCTCAAAGGCTCCTGGCGCATATTATTCAACGATAAGGATCTGCCGTTCGTCATCGTGCAGCTCGCCAATTTCCTCGCTCCTTCGGAGCAACCGCAAGAGACGGGCTGGGCTGGCGTACGTGAGGCACAGCGATTGGGAGCTCAGGAAGATCCGCACGCAGCCCTTGCCGTGACCATCGACCTCGGTGAATGGAACGATATCCATCCACTGCGCAAACGGGAGGTAGCAGACCGCGTGTCGCAGGCCCTCGACCGCTGCTGCTTCGGCAAGAAGGTGACGCTCTCGCCCGAGCCCGTCAGTGCCAAGACAACGAACGGCAAGGTTATCGTGACCTTCGACCAGAAACTCCTCAGCGGTAACATCCACGAGTTTGAGCTGGCCGGTGCTGACCACAGATTCCACAACGCCACGGCTGAAGCCAAAGGCAATGAGGTCATCCTCTCTTGTCCTGAGGTCTCCACCCCCGCCTTCGTCCGTTATGCGTGGAAGAACAATCCCGCTAAAGCCAACCTACGTGGTACGAATAACCTCCCCGCCGCACCGTTCCAGGCAAAGGTAGAATAGCATTCCCCACCGTATAGGTATTCTTTCTAAACGTGTCGAGTACGCAGTCGCATAGCGACTGCCCACCGCAAGAACCATCAAAACATCGCTCAATATGACCATCAAAAAGATCTTTCTCCCCGCCTTCCTTCTCCTTGCCAGTTGCACCCTCTCTGCGCAGCAGACGCTGAAGTCGACGGTCGGCAAATATTTCTATATCGGTACCGCCATGAACACCGACCAGGTATGGGGACGGGACAGCATCGGTGCACGCATCGCCAAAAACAACTTCAACTCGCTTGTGGCAGAGAACTGCATGAAAGGCGAGGTCATCCATCCTACAGAAGACACCTACGACTGGCGCGACGCCGACCAAGCCGTGCGTTTCGGCGAAGAAAACGGCATGACCGTCTTCGGCCACTGTCTCATCTGGCACTCGCAGCCACCTAAATGGATGTTCACCGACAGCAACGGAAAGCCCGTCACACGCGAAGTACTCATCGACCGTATGTATCATCATATCACGACCGTCGTCCAGCATTTCAAAGGCAAAATCAAAGGATGGGATGTCGTCAACGAGGCATTCAACGATGACGGCACCTACCGTGAGTCGCCTTACTATAAGATTATCGGCAAAGACTATATCCCGCTCGCTTTCCGCTTCGCCCATGCTGCCGACCCGAATGTAGAACTCTATTACAATGACTATTCACTCTCCAAACCCGAGAAGCGAGCTGCCGTCTGCCAACTCATCAAGGAACTCAAAGCCCAAGGCCTGCGCATCGATGCCGTTGGCATGCAGAGTCATAACGGCACCGACTACCCCGACCTCACAGAGTATGAGAAGTCGATCCAGGCGTTTATCAATGAAGGTGTGAAGGTTCAATTCACAGAGCTCGACCTCAATATGCTGCCAAACCCACAAGGCTTCGGAGGTGCAGAGATCAGCCAGCATGCCGACTATGCCAAGACGATGGATCCTTACAAGAAAGGGCTTACACGCCAAGCACAGAAAGTCTTCAACGAGCGCTACCTCGCCTTCTTCCGCCTCTACCGCAAGTATGCGAAAGACGTGGAGCGCGTCACCCTCTGGGGTGTCACCGACGCCTCATCATGGCTCAACGACTGGCCCGTCCCAGGCCGAACCAACTATCCCCTGCTCTTCGACCGCAAAGCAAAGGCAAAGCCGGTAGTGAAAGACATCGAGCGCCTCTTTGAGTAGTATTTCCAACAATTTCTTATCAATAAACGAACCATTAACACCCACCACCCATTAACCATCAACTAATATGCAAGCAAGATATTTATTTCCAAGCGATTACATGGCAGACCCGTCTGCCAACGTGTTCAACGGCAAACTGTACATCTATCCCTCTCACGATTGGGACTCGGGTGAGGCCTTCGACGACGATGGCGGACATTTCCAGATGCACGACTACCACGTGCTGTCCATCGAAGGCGATGACCCCATGACCTCACCCGTCAAAGACAACGGCGTCATCCTCGATGTCAAAGATGTGGCATGGGCCGAGAAGCAGATGTGGGACAACGATGTCGTGGAGAAAGACGGCAAATACTATCTCATCTTCTCCGCGAAGGACTATAACGGCGTATTCCACCTCGGTGTGGCTGTTGCCGACCGGCCGGAAGGACCGTTCAAGGCCGATGACAACCCGATCCGCACCTCCTACAGTATTGACCCGTGCGTCTTCAAGGACGACGACGGAGCCATCTACTGTTACTTCGGTGGCATCTGGGGCGGACAGCTCCAGCGCTACAAGGACAATATTCTCCTCAAGGATGAACATCTGCCAGAAGGCGACGAAGCGCCCCTGCCTTCCCGTGTGGCAAGGATGACCGATGATGTCCATCAATTTGCAGAACTGTCGAAACCCATCATCATCCTCAACCCTGACGGCACCGTGATGCCTGCCAACGACCCGCACCGATTCTTCGAGGCGAGCTGGATGCACAAGTACAACGGCACCTATTATTTCAGTTACAGCACAGGCGACTCTCATCTGCTTTGTTATGCCACGGGCAACAACCCTTACGGGCCATTCACTTACCGTGGCGTACTCCTCGAGCCCGTCGTAGGCTGGACCACTCACCACAGTATCGTCGAATACAAAGGCAAGTGGTATCTCTTCCATCATGATTGTGTTCCTTCAAAAGGAACGACGTGGCTCCGCAGCCTTAAGGTTCTGCCGTTACACTATACAAACAATGGAGACATTGTCGTTGAACAATAACCACATCGACAAGTAAACTTGAATGCTATCGTTACGCAGCTGTGTCACGATTATGACGCAGCTGCGTAATGATTGTGACGCAGCTGCGGTAAGATTGTGACGCGGACATGGTAAGATGTCGCAAAAGTTGATTACTTTTGCAATTGATTAAACCAAGAACAAATGAAAAGACTTAGGACAACACTCTCGCTGCTTACCGTGATGGCGGCAACAGGCACTTTTGCCCAGACGGCTCACTTCAGCTATTTCTCTTATCAAGGCCACGACGCTCGTTTTGAACGGCCCATCAATGCCAAGAATCAATATTTTAACCCGGTAGTGTCAGGCTATTATCCCGATCCCTCCGTGCTTCGGGTAGGCGACACTTACTGGCTCGTCAACTCTACGTTCGGCTATTTTCCGGGCGTACCCTTGTTCAAGAGTCACGACCTCGTAAGCTGGAAACAGGTGGGCAGCGTGCTCGACCGCAACTCTCAGCTCGACCTCTCTACGGCTGAGATAAATACGGGCGGAGTCTATGCCCCGCAGATAAGCTATAATCCGAAGAACAAGACTTACTACATGACAACGATGAACATGTCAAAGTTTGAAGTGTTCTACGTCAAGAGTACCAACCCCGAGAAAGGCTGGAGCGAGCCCATACATATGAAATATGGTGGCATGGACACTTCGTTCTTCTTCGATAAAGACGGCAAAGCCTATGTTGTCTACAATGCACAGCCTTTCGCTGGTGCAAAATATCCAGGGCAGACAGCTATCCATATGAATGAGTTCGACTGGCGGGGTGATAGCATCAAAGGAAAGACCTGGGAACTGACAACCGGAAGCAGCTGCATGGAGAACCCTATGTGCATCGAAGGCCCGCATCTCTACCGCGTAGGCAAATACTATTATCTCATGGCTGCTGAGGGCGGTACGGAGAACGGGCACAGTGAAGTCATCTTCCGCAGTAAGAGTCTCACGGGCCAGTGGGAGGAATATCCGTCTAACCCCATCCTCACCCAGCGCAACCTCAAGGAAGAGCTACGCCAGGACAAGGTGACCTGTACCGGACACGCTGACCTCGTACAAGCACAGGACGGAAAATGGTGGGCTGTCTTCCTCGGATGCCGCCCGTACAGAGGTGATGACTCTGATCCTGCCCCTTATTATGCTGACCTCTTCAACACGGGGCGCGAGACGTTCCTCCTTCCCGTGACTTGGAAAGATGGATGGCCTGTCATCCTCGAACCGGGCAAAGCCGTGCCGACAGTAGTCGATAAGGCCAACTTGCAAACCACAGAGGCAGAGCGCCCCACCGGCAATTATTCGTTCCGCGACAATTTCACCACTACAGCGCTCAACCCTCAGTGGATGTACCTCCGCAATCCCGTGGCAAGCAACTACCAGCTGGGCAACGGACTGACACTGAAGCCTTCAGAAGCTACACTCTCAGAGATTAAGCAGCCCACAGCATTGCTCTTCCGTCAGAAGAACACCTCGTTCACCGTAGAGACCGCAATGAGCTATACACCGGAGAACACGTCCATTGCCGGACTGGCACTGATGCAGAACGAAAAGAACCATGTCATCTTCGGCAAGACATTGATCAATGGCGAGCCGCGCCTTGTGCTCTCGCTGACCGCTAAGGGCACGACGGTGACTGCAGCTTCAGTCAAAGACAACGCTACAACCGTGACCCTCAAGGTCGAAGGCAATGGCCGTTTCTATACGTTCCTCTACAAAAGAACTGACGGCAACTGGCAGACTCTCGTCTCCGGTGTCGACTGTGCCTTCCTCAGCACGCCGTGTGCCGGTGGCTTCGCTGGTGTAACAGTAGGACCGTACACGTCGTTACATCAGTAACCTATACCATAGCCCTAAAATGATACGAAAACTCTTCTTCCTTCTCACTTGCGGCCTGCTCTCTTTCACCGCTTACGGTAGCATCCGCCAACGGTTGAGTTTTGACCTCAACTGGCAGTTCAAACTGTGTCGGGACTCATCAGCCAGACATGATATCAAGGGGTTTAGCAAGGTGCAGATACCCCATGATTGGAGCATTGCCTTGCCTTTCGATGTCAAAGTAGGAGGCGCAGCAGGCTACTTGCCAGGAGGAGAAGGACTGTATAGGAAGGACTTCAAGCTGCCTGTCTCCGTCAAGCCAACTGACCGTATCCGCCTGCAGTTCGATGGCGTCTACCATCGTGCCACGGTGTGGGTCAATGGTCATCGCGTGGGCTATCACATGTACGGCTACACGGGCTTTGGATTTGACATCACGCCTTTCCTCCATCAGCAGGGCAACAACCGCATCGAGGTTTATGTCTCACGCGAGGAACAGTCGCGCTGGTACACCGGCTCGGGCATCTATCGTCATGTTTGGCTGGAAGTCTTGCCACCAACCCACATCAAGGAGAACGGTGTGTTTGTCACCACAGAGCCTAACGGAATGGTCAAGGCGCAAGTTAATATCGACACGGCTGCTAATGACCGCGGAAAACGTTTCAAGATCATCAACACAATCTTAGATGCACGTGGAAAGAAAGTATCGAAGGTCACAGAGCGATGGTCTACAGACCGACCTTATCTTTATACGCTCGTCACAGAGCTCAAAGACAGTCACGGACGGAAAATCGACGAGGTCCGCACGCGCTTCGGCTTCCGCGAGTTCCGCTTTGATGCCGACAAGGGATTCTTCCTCAACGGCAAGGCTATGAAGCTCCGTGGCATGTGCCTTCACCAGGACTGTGGTAGTCTCGGTGTGGCTGTGCCTGAGGAGTTCTGGGAACGTCGGCTGAAAGCGCTGAAAGCTATCGGCTGCAATGCCATACGCTGCTCTCACAACCCTCCCTCACCGGAGTTTCTCAATATCTGCGACAGTCTCGGGCTCCTTGTCATCGACGAGGCGTTCGACAAATGGAAGTCGGGCTACTATGCACCTTTCTTCGATACCTGTGCGCGACAGGACATCACTGACATGGTCCTTCGCGACCGCAACCATCCATCCGTCATTGTATGGAGCATCGGCAACGAAGTGAGTGAGGCATGGGACAAGGGCAACGAAGGAGTGGAACGCGCCCGTATGCTCAATAGTATTGTGAAGAGCTTAGACCCGACTCGTCCTACCATCGTAGCCTGTCAGCAAGGCTTCCAGGATAAGTTCGGAGACGTGACCGACCTCGTGGGATACAATTACCTCGAGCCTCGGATGATCAAAGACCATCAGCTCCACCCTAACCGGAAGATGCTGGTGACAGAGGCGTTCGTCTATTATTCGGGACTGCGCGACGATATCGTGCGCGACTTTGTAGAAAAGAATCCGTGGAACTTTGTACAAAACAACGACTTCATTGCCGGCTCCTTCGTGTGGGCTGGCGTGGATTATCTTGGTGAGTCATCGCCATGGCCTGCCAAAGGCTGGTGCTCATGCCCGTTCGACATGACGCTAAAGGAGCGGCCACAGGCTGCCTTCTACCATGCCGCCTGGCAACCCGAGAAGAACTATCTCAAACTTGTCGTACGCGACAACTGCTTCAACCAGCCATCAGGCACTGACCACTGGCAATATCCTCCGATGGCTGACACGTGGGACCTGCCCTACAAAGACGAGCGCTGCGTGCAGATAAGATGTTACACGACATGCGACTCCGTGCGTCTCTTCTTCCCGATGTGGAGCAATCCCCAACTACCTCTGAAAACCCGCGTGACAAGCGATTATCCCGACCACTGCATCACGGTTCAGTTGCCTGCACGTCACGGTAAGGTATTAGCCATCGGCTACAAGAACGGCATCGTCGTGGCCCGCGATTCGCTCGTCAACCATGGGAATGTGGCAGACGTAAAGCTGAACTTTGAAGGTGCCTCAACTTTATTTTCTTTGCCTCAAGACATGACCCCTGCAAGTGAATGTCAACATCGCCCCACCGCCACAGCACTACGTATCACCCTGACCGACAGTCTGGGCCGTATCCAGGAGATGCAACCCCGAAGGTTCCGTGTGCGTGTAGAAGGTCCTTTGCGCTTGCTTGGTGTAGAAACGGGGGACATGCGGCGCATGGAGTCGTGGAGAACCACCGAGCTCCCCACTTATTTCGGCGAAGGCCTCGTACGCGTGCAGTTGACCTCTCAGAAAGGAACTGGGCGTATCATCGTAAACGTAGAGGGTTTCAATAAGCCGTTCGTGGAAACCATTCAGGTAAAATAATTCCGGATAGAAAAAGGGTTCTTCAGCTTTTCGGGTTGATAGCGTGACACAGCCTCGGAGAGGCTGACTCTACATAACCAGGCAAGGAGCGTAGCGACATAGCCTGGGGTATGTTAGGATAGAGTTGTGACAATTGATCTTCTGCCTCGGAGAGGCAGGCTGCACGGAGTGCGCTATGTCTTTAATAGATAGTATCATACGAAACATAGCGCGCCAAGGCGCAGCCAGCCTCTCCGAGGCTGGAAATCAGTGAATCAGCTCCTATTCCGCAACCCCAGGCTACGTCGCTACGCTCCTTGCCTGGGGTTAGAAAGAGTGTGCCTCTCCGAGGCACTTATCAATCTGAAAAAACGGAAGATTCAGAAAAAATCCCTTTCAAAAGTGACAACCGCCCCTAATACACAAGCACATTCACTGAGTAAGGCGCTAATGTCATTTTAAACATCTTACCAGTCTTCAGCTTACTCGTTGACGGTACGATGTTACACGGATGGTCAATGCTGTTTGTATCCTCGGGCTTCGCCGACTTCAGTACAGTCCACACACCCTTGCTGCCTGTCTAGGCTCCGGCATTGCTGATATTTACTGTCACTAACGCAGCACCGCCATTGACAAGTTTCAGATAGACTTTGCCGGTCTTGGCATCACGGGTGGCGGAATAATAGAGCTGATCCATCTTCGCACCCCTGACATCCATCGTCGGCACACCATTGACCTCGACAGGTACGATCCTGTCACCCACATTGCCTGCGAACATGCATTGGGCATAGTAAGACGGGGAGCCATAGGCGTTGAGGGCATCGTAGCCAATGAGGTCACTCTTCCATTGCATTCCGTGGGGGTTGACATTGACGAAGAGCGGAGCATAACAATGGGCGATGACAATGTCGGAGTTACGCTCCATGCCCGCCATCCATGCAGCATCGCCGAGGGCCGCATTCATGTTTGTCGTTGGCTCTCCCTCGCGCGAAGCCCATTCGCCACAGAAGATCTTCGGACCCTTGCGGTCGTAACTGTCATACTGATGGAAGGCGCGGTACATGTTTGCAGTGTTGCGGTAATAGTGTTCATCGATGACGTCGTATTTCACGTTTTATCTACCGGGAATGGGAATACCAGACGCTCATTGTTGAAGTCCCAGGAACGACAATACTGCTTTTAATGATAAGCTGGAAACGGATAAATTCAGGCTAAGCTATTCCACCTTCAAGCTGATTTGTTTGAGGTCTTTGTCTGCCGAACTGTTCCCATAGAAGATGGTGTAAGAACCTGCTTTCGTTCGCATGGTGTTGGAAGAAGGATCGAAGAGGCAGAATGTGTCGGATGTCAGAGGGATGGAAACGATCGTGCTTTCACCTGCTTTCAGGTTCACTCGCTCAAAGGCCCTAAGGGTCTTCAGCGGGCCATCGGTATCATCGTTGGCCTTGACGTAAACTTGAATAACCTCTGATCCAGCACGCTTTCCGATGTTTTTGACTGGTACGGTTAACGTGACCTTCCCATCTGTCTTCATCACCGGAGCAGAGAGTGTGGCCTTGCCGATCCCGAACGTTGTATAACTCAGGCCATAGCCGAAGGGGAAAAGCGCGTCGTTGAAGTAACGGTAGGTGCGGCCTTTCATAGAATAATCCTCGAAAGCCGGCAACTGGCTGGTAGCACGATAGAACGTTACGGGCAGTTTGCCTCCGGGGTTGTAATTGCCAAAGAGAACCTGTGCGACAGCCCTGCCGCCCTCCTCTCCAGGATACCATGCCTGCAAAATGGCATCGCAGCTCTCTACCTCCGGAGTCAGTGCAATAGCCGAGCCGGAGCAGTTGACAAACACGACGGTCTTGCCAGCTGCCTTCAGCGCTTTGAGGAACGCGCGCTGGACCTCAGGGAGCTCGATGCTCGTGCGGTCCCCTCCCTTGAATCCCTCAACCTTGACTGGCATCTCCTCTCCTTCGAGCTTCGACGAGATACCGCCTACAAAGACTACGGTCTTTACGCCCTTTAGTTTGTTGATAACGGACGAATAATCGATCGGAGTCTCATGACCGAGGTCGAGGCTGAGATTCGAGCCCCAGCCCTTCACATAATAATAGTTAAGCACGATATGATAGGTCCTGCCCTTCTCAACCATGAGCGGGACATTGACGGGGTCAGTTCTCCACGTGCTGTCAGCTGCGACCTGTTTGCCGTTGACGCTGAGGTCATAGCGGCCGGTATACTGCATCTTGATGACATCCTCTCCCGACTGTCGGGGTGTGAAGTCGGTCTCATAGCGGGCAGAGAAGTTCTGCATCAGCACGCCGTCAGCGAACGTATGCTGGCCATAGGTCGTCACATTGACCGGATCGTGCACCCACTCCACGGTGACAGGGTCTCCGTTCTGCGTGGTGTTGTTCCAGAAGGAAGCCTTTAGGCCTTTCTTACCTCCCATTGCGCACTCCGGGAGTTTGCTCTCAAGGACCTTCTTGTTGACGAGGTCGCAGCCACGGAGATAAGGAATAGTCTTGCCGCCTATTTCGCGGATGCCTTCAAGTATAGTCGTCGTATGGCTCGGCACTCCATTATAGTTGCCCCAAAGCATGGTGGCATCGTCTGCATTTGGACCTACCACAGCAATCCTGGCTGACTTGTCAAGCGGCAGCACATTGTTTTTGTTCTGTAAAAGCGTCATAGACTGCAAGGCCATGTCGAGCGCCAGCTTGCGATGCTCCTGACTGTCAACGGTCTTGGGCGATATCCTGGTCCACGACACCAGCTTTGGGTCATCCATCACGCCCAGCTCGAAACGGCCTTCCAGAAGCCGGATGACATGCTTGTCTACTTCCTGTTCAGAGACGAGCCCTCGGCGCACGGCCTCCGGCAGTTTCGTGTAGGCATAGCCGAACCCGCATTCCACATCGGTACCGGCAAGCGTTCCTTTGGCTGCAGCATGCACGGCATCGGAAGAGACATGGTGGTTCATGTAGAAGTCGGCAATGGCACCACAGTCGCTCACGACCATGTGCTTAAAGCCCCACTCATCCCGGAGGATCTGCTGCAGGAGACGGGTGTTGCCGCAGCAAGGCTCATCGTCGAGGCGCTGATAGGCGCACATCACTTCCCTGACATTGCCCTGCTGGACGGTAGCCTTGAAAGCCGGGAGATAGGTCTCCCACAAGTCGCGCGGAGAGATGTCGGAGAGGTTGGCAGTATGGCGCGTATATTCGGGTCCGCTGTGCACGGCGAAGTGCTTGGCGCAGGCATAGAGCTTGCGGTATTTTGTCGTTTCCGGGCCCTGCAGGCCTTTAACGACCTGCACGCCCATGACGCTCGTCAGATAGGGGTCCTCGCCATAGGTCTCCTGGCCACGGCCCCAGCGCGGATCGCGGAAGATATTGACATTGGGCGTCCAGACCGAGAGACTGTGGAAGCGGGCGTCTTCCTTGCCCTCTGCCATCAGCTCGTTGTACTTGCCCCGGGCCTCGTCGGACGTTGCTGTGAACACCTTGTAGACCATCGCTGGGTTGAACGATGCCGCCATGCCGATAGGCTCGGGAAACACCGTGACATCCGTGTTGTTGGCATAGCCGTGCAAGGCCTCGCTCCACCAGTTGAAGGGCTTGATACCCAAACGGGGGATAGCCGGTGAGATGTCGCACATCAGCGATGCCTTCTCTTCCAGCGTCAGCCGTGAGCACAGGTCCCTGGCCCGCTCCTCAAAGGAAAGGTTAGGGCTCTGATAGGGCAGCTGCTGTGCTACGATATCCATCAAACACGACAGACAACAGCCTGTTACGAGTACGCGTAATTCTATACTTAATTTCATACCACCTATATTTTTAGATTTTAATGTATAGTTCCGACGGTCAACCTTGCTGATTGATCCAAATGATAATTCAAGTGCAAAAATAAGGAATTACGTGCAGAGGGGCTTTTCTTTATGTTTCAATAATGTTTTGATTTGTATCACAGTTTCCCGATAAGACAAGACGATCAATAATTTCTATCCTTTGGTTCTTTTGAATTTCTCATCTGGTATTGACGCGGCGACACGCCATAGGCAGCCTTGAAGATGGTAGAGAACGAAGAAGCACTGGAGAAGCCACAGGCGAATGTCACTTCCGAGATGCTCTGATGCGGGTCTTTCAACAGCCGGGCTGCCTGTTTCAACCTGATGTTGCGTATAAATACATGCGGTGACTGCCCCGTGAGTATAATCCGCAAAACAAAATGTTCACAAATTTAAAACGAAGCGTATAAGAACGAAAAACGAAGCGTATTAGAATACGCTTCGTTTTTCGTTCTAAATCAATGTGGCTAAAGGCATGCCTTGTCGAAGTTCTGAATAAGAGGTCGAGCTTGGAAAGTGTCCATCTTTTAAGTATGCCAGCCCGTAGTCGTCTCGCAACTTTAAAGGGTCATCACTGCAGCCCCACACAGTTGTTGAGATGATGCTTTAATCCAATGATAATCTGTCTTTTTTGACATCATTTTACGCTTAAATAATCAATGAATAATTTGGATATTTAAGATATTTTTCGTACCTTTGTATGTGGAAGAGTGGCATATTTTATGCCCCAATTCCCAACCATCTACGTGCTTTTTCAGCAGATTGGTTTGCAAAGTCATAGTACGCCTGCCATTTGTCTTTATAGGCTTCTGGCTCCTGCATGTAGTGACGCTGCAGGGCAAGCTCTTCTGAATAGGTGTAACGAGTTCTGATGATGGCGTTTGCCACATCGTGAATGTCTGTTGGGTCTGCACACTCGCGGATAAAACCGCCGTCAGCCTCTTCTCCTTCATATTGATAACCAGTGTAGGGCTCAGGCGTTTCTTCCTGACCTTCCTTCTTTTCTGGTGTATAGTTCTCTATGACCGTTTCATGTGGGTACAGGATTATTCTTCCCTGGTCATACTGAAAGAATGTGCGTGGCTGCTTGTACACAGCCTTGAATGTTTGTTTTGCCATATTTCTACGTGAATTTAAAGAACATTTGTCCGTTTTTGCCTTCAAACTGCTGTATCACGGTAGGGCATGGCAGGTCTTCGTGCGTGAAGTCCTTGATAGCCTGATCAATCAGTATCTTGGAGCCAGTGAAGCTATAGTATTCGGCATCCAAGAAGGTCTGATTGCCCTGGGAGTCACGCTCCTTCTCAAATTCGTAACGTTCGTGCAGCTGGCCGTCCTCGCCTACGTACTCCTCGGTCTTGAGTATTTTCTTAAAACGGATGGCAAGTGCCTTGCCAGGGACAACCTTGTCTATCTCCCTAAGAACTCCGCTCTCATCTTTTACCCTGACCTTTTCGTGGATTTTCTCAATTTTCGAGTCTGTCACTACATAGTCAAGCAGGTAGATTTTCTTATTCCACGTACCAGTCTGGTTTGAGCCGGCATCCCTTAGAAGACGGCAGATGGTGAGGAAAGTGACTTTCTGTCTACCCATCATTCCCTCAAAGGGTGGCTTTACTCGACGGTTTTTAATGATTTTACCTAAGCTGTTTTCCATTCCTATAGTTTTAAATAAATGAATACAGTTTGCGTGCTTGGCATACCCAAACCTGCTGGCCTGCCTGACCCTTATCTGCTCCTCCGTTAATCCACGCTTGCGAAGCTCATGGACATGGCGGCACAAGTCCTGCTTGTTGCGTTTACCTAATAGGACGCGGTCATGGTAGAACACATAACCGATGATGCGTATGCCCGTCCATGTCGGGCGCACGTTATAGTCTTTGTTGATAATTACGTGGTAATCCCTCGCAAGGATCATTATCGAAAGGACTTTCACAATACCAAGCACTGCCTTGTCAGCATGCCTTATAATGATATTGTCTACAAAACGGGTATAATGCGTAAGCCCGGCATCGACATACTTGTGGAACTTCTCCGCAAGGTAGGCCGGACCAAGGCAAAGCTCCTTATAGTCATCAGGCGTAGAGGCATTGACAATCCTTGCCTCTACATATTTCCTTGTCCAGAAAGCGAGTTTGTCCGCGTCTTTCCCCAAATCGAAAAAACGCATTGCGAGACGGTCGAAATCAGCCAGATAAAGTTGGCCGAAAATCTGGGAAACCTTTATGCCCAAAGGCACACCTTGTAAATAACTGTCCACAACCTTATACAAGATGCGTTGCAGCCTTCCCGGTTTTATCTTTCGGGAAATCTGCCTCTTTAGAATGTCGTGGTCCATCAAAGGGAAATAATGGTGCGCATCCATAGACAGGAAGTACATGCACTCTTCCTGTGAGTTATTGAAAAGCTCGTTCCTCAAACTCTGCAATAGGGCTTTCTGCCCCATATTTGGGCGTACTGCAGGACATTGCCAGGCAATATAGTCATAAAGGCTCGTCTCGTAAGGCCGAATGGCAGCAGCTTCCAGCACATGGTCATCTATAGGAGCCTTTGCCAGCTTCCGCTTCTTGCGTTCCATTACTTCCTTCTCCTTGTATGGTGAAGGCTTCCATTCCTCATCGGTAAGTGATTTAAGCACCCTGTCAAGGTTTTGCTCGAGATTGCGTTCATAACGGCTGATATTGCTCCGTTTAAGTTTCTGGTCACTGAACGAATCCCATGCAGCCTTGACGTTCTCAGGCGTGGCGTCATTGCCAAGGTCGTGGATTCTCCTCATAACCGGGTCTTGTGGGTTTGCTTGTGATACGAATTTTGGGTTTTGATGTGGGTCTGTGAAGGCATTGCCTTCTTTCCGGGTCTTGTCTGCAATATTTGCAAGGCGGGTATGACGCTCACGCAGAGGCTACGAGTCTCGCCGCCAACTTTCGATGTTTTCTCCCAATGGGGAAGGTTCATTCCTGTCTCGCATAAGATCTATATTGTTGAGGGCAGCCCCGTTGTTCACCCAGGCGTTCGAGGGACCATTGTTGCCATTGAAGCACGAAACGCCCGCATTGCCGCCATTGTTCGCATTGCCGAGAGCAAAAAGGCCGCGCAAGCCGGAGCTAAGGAAATCCACCTGATGGCCATAAGACCAACGATTGCAAATTTACGAATTTTCCGTGATACAGCAAGTCAAAGAGCGATTTTTATGGAAAGTTAAAGAATTTTATGAAAAAAGGCTGGATACCCCTGCGGCTTCGCCGCACCTCGTTCCTCGGTGCGGAGCCGCGCCCTTTTGGGGCACGGCTTGTGTGCTTTGCTCACGCTGCCCACTCATGTCCGCAACTGCCCGCTTTCGTCCGCTAAGCGGATACATAGAAAGGCTCGGTGTCCCAGTCTTCCGCTGCTTCGCAGAGGGCAGCCCCGTTGCTCACCCAGGCGTTCGAGGGACCATCGCTGCCATTGAAGCACGAAACGCCCGCATTGCCGCCACAGCTCGCATTGCCGAGAGCAAAAAGGCCGCGCAAGCCGGAGCTGATATCGGGTCGCCAGAAATAGTCGCCGTAGTTGGTGCTCTCGCTGCCGCCCACCTCAAGCGGATAGTAGCACATGTGCTGCAGGTTCATGCGCTTTATCCAGCCTTCCGTGGTCAAGGGTATGGTGCCTATCTTCCGCATGCCCGTTGTGTTGTCAGTAGGTATCGCCGTGCTGTCCCATATCTGCTTTTGGTAGACGTCTATCGTCTTGTCGGCATTGTAGCTCAGGATTGACAGATGGCGCATGCACCACAGGTAGTGGTAGAAGTTCTTGAGGCCGAAGAAGCACGGTATGTTGTTTATCGTCAGCTTCTTCTCGTCGCCGTCCATGCAGTCCACTGAGAAAACGCCCATCGCGTCGCCTTTGTCAGCCAGCGCGTCCATGTCCACCGTAGCATATTGGTTGCCGAAATAACTGTTCACGTTGTCCACGCCCATGCCCAGGCCGCCCTGGTACAGTCCGTCGGCAGTCATCGCCGTGTTCCTTGCCGCCCCGATATTCCTGTTGTGGAACACTATTCGTGTCAACACGCCTATCATGAATATCGCCGGATCCATGGTCGCACCCCAGCGGTCGCCGTTCTTTTCTGCGTATCTCTGCAAGGTGTTTTCAGCAATGTTTACCACCGGTTTGCCGCACATCGTGTTCCACTTTCCATCCAGCGAGGCATCGTTAGTGCCCCCACGGTACTGCGCGGAGCGGTTGCAGTAGTTCACGAGCTTGAGGTTTGTCCTGTCTATTGCGCTTGCGCCGGAGCATGGCACTGAGAATATCGGGATCTTGTAGTTCCAGTGTCCCGGAATAGGCGTAGGGCTCACAGCCTCGTAGTCATATTCGTAGTCATCCCACGGTGCGTAATACATGGTCACGCCCGTACCCCAGTTGTAGTGGCCCATGCTGCCGTCAAGTTTCGCCTCTTCGCCCGTCTCCAGGCGATAGTGGGTCTGTGACGAGAGCTTCTTGCGAGAGTGGTCGTTCTGCACGAGGTAACCGCCAAGGCCGAGGATGCTCTTCAGGTTGGCAAGCATAGAGATGTTGCCTATAGGCTCGCCCTCCGGGCTTGCGTTGCCCTTTCTCCATCGGCAGCCGCACCACGTCGCACCGGCATTGCCCACTGCTCCAGGAAGCGACATCTTCTGAGGTATGCCCTTGGCCTGATCATACACCTCTATCAGCTTGCCAGCAGTTGAAAGACCGCCGTCAGGCAGGTCGCAGATTCTCTTCGCGTTGTCATAGGCATTTATGATAGCCTTGAGTTTTGTTTCTTCGTCTGTTGTAAAAGCCATATTTCTTTGTCTTATTGTTATGTTCTTATATTCTTATATTCTGAAAACGCCGTCCACTATTCGGAACGACGAAGCGTCCACCAGCCTCATTTCAGGCTGCTTCACCCTTATGCTTATCTCCTGCCATAGGCTCGTGTTCCCGAGCGGTATCACCCATAAGCTGGTCACGCCTTCCTTTATCAGCCTTATGTTTCCCCCGGGGTCCACGCGGATGCCGTCGCCTTCTACGAACTGGAATATGAAGTTCTGCGGATAGTACGAAGGTATAAGGCTCACCTTTATCCTCTGGGGCACGTCGTTCCTTAAAGATATTTCCTTCAGGTATTCGAGCCTCATTTCCGTAGGCACGCCCATCGTCTTGCCAACGATGTCCGTCGAGAGCTGCTTTAGCTCCGACACAGTGGCATCGGCGTTCTTGGCGGCTATGTCGGCAACCCCCGCCTTTTCGTCGGCATACTTGGCAGCACTCTCTGCCTTGGCC
>DEKJ01000033.1:0-4233 GCA_002353825.1 Prevotella sp. UBA2725
ATGCTTCAGATCAGAAAAAGGCGAGGAAGCCTTTGCCGTACTTCATTCATTGTAAGCAATCTGTCTGCCCCGTTTGGAAAAAGTCAGTGATTTCCTTGGATTTCTCTGAAAAAGTCTGAGATACTCCAAGATGTTTGCCAGATTTATCTGAAATCATCAAGTGTAATCAGAGAGGATTCTGATATTTTTAGAGAAGTCCTGCTTCTTTGAGGCGATGTGGCAAGAGTTCAGTAAGATCCTTTGAGTAGTCGTCATCGTAGTCGTGCACATGATCGAAGAAGTATTTAGCCCACTTCTTCGGATCAACGTCGGCAAGGCGGCAACACCCCATAAGCGTGTATATTACTGCAGCATCCTCTGCAGCATCATGGTTACCGCAGAACAGATAGCCCTTGCGACCTACAGCTACCGGGCGCACTGCGTTCTCAACAAGATTGTTGTCTATACGGTAGCGGCCATCCATAGTGTAGCGTGAAAGTTGCTTGATGTGCGTCAGCATATAATTTATGGCGCGGCCTATTGGGCTTTGAGGGAGGACTTTGTTATATTCCGTAAGCCCCCATGCCTCCAAAGCCTTGATAATGGGGTACGAGAGACGCTGACGCAGCCTTGCCCTTTCCTCGTAGCTCATATTGGCTTCATCAGCCATTGTTTCCACACTATAGAGCAGGCTTATCTGATACAGAGCATACTCCGCCCTTTCCTTATCATGGTTAAGAGCACGGTCAAAATACCGCCGAGCGTGCGCCCAGCAGCATAAAATAATGATTCCTTTAAGTTTGTCAAGTATGTCGTATCCCGCATAGCCGTCAACCTGTATGGCGCCCTGATATTCTCTGAAGAACCCAAGCGCCACATTTTTTGAGCGGGATCCGTTATGGTAATGAAAGATGACTAAGGGCTTCAGTATTGCCCTGGCCAGCCAGAGATAACCCTTAACTGCCTTTTTCTTCTCATTGTTGACTATAGGTATCGTCGTCTCGTCCGATTCTACATAGTCCTCAGCGAGTATCATCTTTTCTATCTCATAGTAGAGAGGTCTCATCAGGTCGGCTACTTCGTGGAACCAGGATTCTATTGTAGGCTGTGGAATCTCAAATCCCAGTTGGCTGAAAATCTGCCTTTGTCTGTAGAACGGTATATGATAAAAGTATTTGCCGCATGTCAGTTCTGCCAGCAGGGAAGACGTTGCGTAGCTTCTTGCAATGGGCCAGACTGGAAGTTTGGCAGTTCTGATTTTGCCGGTGGGATTGTGCTTGCCTTTGTGTCTTATCGTTACACGCACCCATATATCAGGAGGGGTAAACTCAAGATGCTCGGACTTTTCTGTCTCCTCAAAGATTGTCCATTCGTCCTCGTGGCCTTCATAGCCCTCCGGATACAGCTCTTCATATTCACGACGAAGCTTTTCTGAAAGCGGCTTGCGGACAGGAACCTTTTTCTCATACGAACGAACTGTCACCTTACGAGCTTCGCGGTCTGCCTCTACCTCCTGGGCTGCGGCCTTAGCTGCGTTTTTCTCTTCTTCGGTGAGTTTTCCTTCACCAAAGTCAATTTCCAGTTGTCTAGGGTCATTCGGTAAGCTACTTTTCTCGCTCATCTTACCCCAAAGTTTCCTTTTAAGGTATTCCAACTGGCTGATGAGTTTCTGTATCTTCTCGTCTTTCTCGCCGATGACAGCTCCGAGCCTGCTTATTTCTGCATCTTTAACCTTAAGGTCTGCATCCTTGGCAGCGATGCTGGCCTCGTAAGCTTTATAAGATGCGTCCTTGTCCGTCAATTCAGCCACCCGCGCCTGAGCTTCCTTGACTTGCTGGTAAAGCTTGTCACGGTCGTCCAGAAGCTTCTGTATGAGAGCTATTTGAGATGGCTGATTTTCTGACATTTATATCTTGTTTTCTATGATGCAAAGGTAATAAAAAATATCGAGAAAACCTAAGATTTTCAAGATTTTATCTCTCTGTTTTCAGAACATTTTCTGCTCGCTCTTTTGCCTTCAGAGACCCATCGTGGTGCCCTGTTTACTTTGCCGGGATCAATTCCTTGGACCATCAGCATCAGGTCACTCCATGACGACTCAACTTCCACCTTGTCACTGTCCATGTCGAAATCAGGAAGACGGAGGCAACCCTTCTCAAGTTTCATATTATAGATGACGAGGCCTCCATATTCGAGATGGAGTATCTTCATGCTTGTCAGAGAACGATTAACGAAGATAAACACGTCACCACTTTGAACATCACGGCCCATCGCGTTCTTTACAATGCCGCTGAGCGCATAGAAGCTCTTACGCATGTCAGTAGGATGAGGATAGAAATAGTATCTGTCACTATCATTGAGACTGAACATAGGATTTAGCGGCTAAGGTTAATCAACTGACGAAGGCCTTCAAGCGACAGGTCGCTCGTAATACGTACCATTACGCCATTGGGATATACAAGCTCACACAGAGCCGGCGTTTTTGCTGCCATGGCAGAGCTTTGTCCTTTACCAGAATGACAATCAGAAGGGGGCATCTTGATAAAGGAGCCACTTTTGACCACCTTATTCTTCTCCATATCCTTCAGTCTCTTCTGCCAATAATAAAACTTGTCTTCCTTTATACCAATCGACCGGGTATAAGCCCTTACGCTCTGTCCGCTCTGATGCCAGTCGGCATAGATCTTGCGGAATACCTCAATGTTCATGTTTGCCATATGCTTTGCGTTGAGTTGAATTAAATAATGTCGCGCAAAGATAGGCAGAAAAGTTCAGCTGAGGAATACGGGGGAGACTGATGGCTTACATTGTGTTATGAAGTGAAAGAGAGGAAGGCTGCCAACACATTATATATAATGAGTTGGCATGCCTTTGTACTTGCCTAAGCCTTACCACCCTTAGGCTTACGTCCGCGACGCTTGGGTGCAGATGCGTCCTTAGCCTTGGTAGAGTTGGCCTTCTTTGATGCAGCTGACTTAGCTCCCTTAGGGGATTTGGTCTCCTGTGCGGGAGTGGAATCTGATTTCTTGCTCGACTTTGTATCCTTGGCAGTATCTTCGTCTTCAACCATCTTCTCCGTTTCCTTGTCGAACTTCTGAATCTTCGCATCAGAGAAGAACTTCTCCATATCGTGCTCGATCTTCTTGTTCGTTATCTGTAGGCTCGACCCGTGACGCCTTGCCTCCTTACGGAGGTAGGTTTTCACAAGTCTGCCCCCGAACCGTACTTACACGTCTCCGCGTATACGGCTCTCCATATGTAATAGCATTAGCTTTAGTCGCTATGAATCTTGCTATGGCAGTCTGCACAAACGATAAGCGTCTTTCTGTGCATTTTGAGCATTCTTCGTTCCCACTCAGTCTTACCTTTCAATTCTGAAAGTTTTCTGACGTGGTGTACTTCAACCTTTGCCTCCTTGCCACAAAGTTCACATTTTCCTGCTAATAGTCTTTCAATCAGACTCATAGAGGGAGTAATGAACATGTAAGGCAGATTGTCATACTTTGCGGTCCCCAAGTCGGTCAACCGCTTGAAGCCCTCATTGTAGAACACTCTTGGCTTTCTCTCGCCCTTCTTATCCGTGAACCAAACAACAAAGTTATCACCTTCACGCAACTTGTTTGTCACAGCCCTCACGGAACAATTCCATTTCATGGCAAGAGTCTTGAACATACTGAACTTCATGATGCACCCGAAAGAGCTACCAAGTGCCGATGCATTGTTTGCAATAGAGTAATACTTATAGAAGCCACGTATCTCAGTATTGTAGCGGCTGACGATTTCATGGGGCTCTGAGTCCATAAGGTACGTTCGCCCTTTGTACCGCCAAACCTCTTTGCCTTTTTCCGAGACTACTTCCATTGCCGCAAGGTCAATGAGCTTCTTTTTAATCACTTCCCGTGATATATGAAGAACCACATTTCCATTGCGATGTCTGCGTATTTCTCCTCTCGCATTCTTCTGTGCGGTGTAATCTTTACGGACACAAATCTCGTAGCCCAAGAATTTGGCGTAGTCTTGTGCGTTGGTTATCAGAGTCTTTTCTTGTGACATTTCCAACTTCAGCTTTTCTTGCATAAAATGAGTAATGTCGGCCTTGATTTTGACGCACTCTTCCTTTGTGCCAATGACCCCAATGAGAAAGTCATCAGCATACCGCACATATTTCAGTCTACGGAAATTTTCATCCATATCGGCTCCACTCGGCATTGTCAGTATCTGCCTTTGTTTAGTACGAAGTTCATCTATCATTGC
>DEKJ01000033.1:4291-5154 GCA_002353825.1 Prevotella sp. UBA2725
TGTTCCCTTACGGAATTTCTGTGCATATTCTTCCATAAACTTATCGAACTTGTCAAGGTAGATATTCGCCAATATTGGACTGACGATGCCGCCTTGCGGTGTGCCCGAATAGGTCTTGTTGAATTGCCATTCTTCCAAATACCCTGCATTGAGAAATTTGCGTATCAGACGTAGAAATCTCTCGTCTAATATCCTTTCCCTTAGTATTTCAATGAGCACGTTGTGGTCTATGTTGTCGAAGAAGCCTTTTATGTCTCCCTCAATAAACCATTTAGTACCATTGAAGTTGTTTTGCAAACTCTTCAGTGCGGTATGGCAACTGCGATTAGGTCGGAATCCATGCGAGGTCCATTCGAAATAACCTTCATAGATAGCTTCCAATATCATCCTTACCACCTCTTGCACTAATTTGTCTGCGAAAGCGGGAATACCCAACGGACGTTTCTTGCCGTTCTTCTTGGGAATGTAAACCCTCCTTGCAGGTTTGGGACTGTAGGTCTCATTCTTAAGGCTGTCTATCAGCTTGTTTACCTTGTCAACGCTCATGCCGTCTGCTGTCTTCTTATCTGTTCCGGCGGTCATATTGCCGGGTTTTGCGTGTATACGCTGATAGGCGACATAGAACATCTGCTCGTTGAACAAGATACGATAGAGTCTTTCGTACTTGTAGCTTGAATCACTGCTGTGTTCAGCTAAAATGTTTAATACTTGCTCAGGATTTCTCATACGTCTCTCACGTTTTCCTTTGTTTGTACTAAAGTTACATACTGCTCCCCTTCGCCATGTGCAGATTATTAGTCTGCCCGGACTACTACGGGAGCTCCGTTGCCATGTCGGATATTCATGGGCCAACCCCAATAGCC
>DEKJ01000004.1 GCA_002353825.1 Prevotella sp. UBA2725
GGCCATTTGGGTCAGAATTTGGGCCATTTAGGTCAGAATTTGGGTCTTTCATTTTCACCAAATCATCCCTCCGTGTTCGCAAAATCGTGTTTGGTGTTCGCAAAATGGCAGAAGATTGCAAATTCAGCAGACACTGTCTGACGATTTTAAATGGCTAATAAATCTTCAAGGGTTACGACATTCTGAAATATTCCGCTGTACTCGTTGTATTTAAGGCCATAGGTAGTAACAAGCGTCTGATGGCTGCTATACAAGCGATTCAGTTCTACTATCTCCTTGTCTCTACCTATTACCATGCTGTTGCTTTTTATTTGGCTACAAAGATAGATAAAATTCATTTCATAGCCAAATAAATGGCAATATTTATACACTGAGCTGGCAAATGCCTCGACACCGATGTGCTCAACACTGGCAGGCAGAATAGCACCCTAAGCGGCTCTGAGAACATCTTCAATTTAATGGTCTCGCTTGGGCAATCTAATAAAAAGGCTTCATATTGGAAAAACCAACATGAAGCCCCCTCAAGGTTTAATATCTTACACCCAATGTCATATAAACATTACTATAGTTTCTTAACTGCGCTGAGTGCGATTTTATATATCTGTATCCCAATTCCACGACTGGTGAAATTCCTCCTGATTTGGTATACCAAGACAAAAAGACATCATACGTAGTTCTTTTACAGTCTGCTTTGAAAATACTGCTCATTATCTTTGTGCGGATCCCCAACACATGCGAGCTATTGTTATTATCATAAAAATTATAGCCCATTCCACCACCAAGACTCTCCCCATTAAAATAAGTCTTGATCTTGTCATCCTTATATAGAGACTTTTCAGTCTCTGTTACAACAGAAACATAAAATCTCGGAGCAACATCCACATTTAACTTGAATGAATAATCTAATGGAGTTATGCCATGCATCTTGACACCTGTACCAGCAGCAGCTTCAAAATGCAACCGATCAGAAAACGACAGAGCATTTGATTTACATACTAACGATACCAGCATTAAAATTAAAAATAAAAATTTCTTCAGCATAATTTGTGATGTTTTGATGCTACAAAGTTACACTTTCGCAAGGATCCCTCCAAAAATATCGATTACACATTTTACACCATCCCTAAGGAATAAACATTGTAATTGTCTGAATATTAGTATCGTAGATTAGATATTACACATTGAAGCAGATTGGAATGCTACAGTAGCGACAGGTTCGCAACCTCGACTTAAGTCTTGCGCTTGCCCATAACCGCGCTTTAGCATCTAATAAGCAGAATCCGGATTGCTCTCCATCAAAGAGTCAGCAGCCACAATACTCTTCCGTTCACCGCCAGTACCGCAGGATATTAGCAGAGGAATGGAGGAATGATTAATGCATATAATAATAATCTTCTCATGATGCCGACTCATTTTTGGCTCTTCCGGTTTTCGGGTTGATACTGCAGATAACCTCGAAGAGGTTATACTTGAGTAACCCCAGGTAAGGAGCGCAGCGACGCAACCTGGGGTTCGGGTCGAGCGATTTAATCTGACCTGTCGGCCTCGAAGAGGGCGAACATGGGCGGGATGCTGGTTATAGCCGATGGGTGTCTAATCCATGTTCGCCCTCTTCGAGGCCGGTTTTCAAGTCATTCGCCCCATTCCTACCCCCACGTTTCGGCTGCGCCTCACGTGGGGCTAACCATGTTCAACCTCTTCGAGGTTGTTCTCCTACCAACCCGAAAACCGGAAGAACCTCATTTTTAGCAACGATGTTAGCTTGCCAAATACAAAGTTAACTATTTCTCATTAATTCTGATCATAATCTTTTGTCTTTAGAACGTAGGAAAACAAAAAGACAACTAAGGCGGTAACGCGACACATATGCGGCGCGATGAGACAAAACTTTCAATAAGACAAGACTTTCAACATTATTGCTATTCTGTTCTTCATTTGTTTTATCATCTATTCGCCTTTTCCCACTAACTTTGCAATCGAAAACAACAAAACTAAAAAGTATGTCAATCATTAGATTTTTTTCCCTGTCATTATTGCTATTGCTATCCATTGGGAGCGGCATGGCAAGAACCGAGAAGACTGTAAATGGAGCGGAACGACAGATCGGCGGACTGAATGTCCGTATAGAGTTCTACTCCCCATCCATCGTGAGAGTAACCAAGACGGTTGTCAATGGTCCGAAGGCTAAAAAGAGCTATTCCGTCATCATGCGGCCGGAAACTTTAAAGGACCTCAAGGAGAGCAAGGCCGGAGACGAGGTGACCCTGAGTTCTCCCTGTATCCGCGTGACACTGAACACAAACAACGGTAAGATAACGTTTGCCGACAAGAAGAACGAGCGGCTCCTCACGGATACGACCACGACTCTCGACAAGCGTACCGACAAAGCCAATGAGGGTCAGTATAAGATCCGTCAGACCTGGCTCCTGGACAAAGACGAGGCTATCTACGGCCTCGGTCAGCTTCGAGATACTCATATGAACCAGCGCGGAAGACATGTGGAGATTTGGAACCACAACACGTATATCTCAATCCCTTATTTCACGAGTGAGAAGGGCTATGGCGTCTATTGGGACAACGCCGGAAAGAGCTATTTCGACGACAACGAGGCAGGCACGTTCTTCACCAGTGAGACCGGTACTGCTGCTGATTATTATTTCATCTACAAAGACGGCACGCAGGACGGTGTAATCGCCGGAATCCGCACATTGACGGGCAAGGCCACGATGTTCCCACTGTGGACGATGGGCTTCTGGCAGAGTCGCGAGCGCTATAAGACAAGTGACGAGCTTGCCGGTGTTCTCGACAAATACCGCGAGTTGAAGATTCCGGTCGATGCCATGGTCCAGGACTGGCAATACTGGGGCTGCGACTCCAACTGGAATGCCATGCGCTTCCAGAATCCTTACTATATCAACAAAGTAGGAGACCCGGCTTGGGCTAAATATCTCCCGAAAGATCTGAAGAACAAAAAGCCTCAGGGTGAGCCACGACTGAAGACTCCCGAAGAAATGGTCAATTATGTGCATCGCAACGATGCCCACCTGATGATTACCATCTGGCCCGATTTCGGCCCCTGGACGGAGCAGTATAAGGAACTGAAGGCCATCCATGCCCTGTTGCCTTTCGACACTTGGCCACGCAATGCAGGCGCTCTCGTCTACGATGTCTTCAACCCCAAGGCACGTGAGATCTATTGGAAACATCTTCAATATCTCTATCACATGGGCTTCGATGCCTGGTGGACTGACTCCTCTGAGCCGGACCATTTTGAGAAAGCTGGGGATGAAGATTATCTCACCTACGACGGCTCATGGCTCAGTGTGAAGAACGCATTCCCACTGGTGCACAACAGATCCATCTACGAGCATCAGCGCGCCATGAAAGGCAACGACAAGCGATCGGTGCAGATGACGCGCAGCGGTGCTTTTGGATTGCAGCATTACGGCACCTTCTCTTGGAGCGGTGACATCATGGCTACATGGGATGAAATGAAGAAGCAGGTACCTTCCGGACTGAACTATATCCTCTGTGGCATACCGATGTGGAACACGGATATCAGTGGATTCTTCTATGGCGACTATAACAATGATCCCAAGAACGTAGCTGTTCAGGAGCTGAAAGTAAGATGGATGGAATGGGGCACTTTCATGCCTCTGATGCGCACCCACTGCTCTTCGCCGATGGTGAGTGAGATCTACGAGATGGGCCATCAGGGTGACTGGGCTTACGACGCCATCGTAGGGGCCATCAAACTGCGTTATCGCTTGCTCCCTTATACGTACAGCAACTTAGGCGACTGCGTGCAGCATGACGGCAGTATGATGCGTCCGTTGGTGATGGATTTTGCCAACGATCAGAAAGCTTCGCGACTCAACGACGAATATCTCTTCGGAAGGAATCTGCTTGTCAAGCCTATCACCGACCCGATGTTCACATGGAGAGACAGTAAGAAGAACGGTCATCTGATCTATCCTGATGTCAAGCAAGCCGCTGCACCCGTGAAGGTCTATCTGCCGAAGGGTGCTAAATGGTATGATTTCTGGGACAATACGGTATATGAGGGAGGTGAGGACATTCTGCGTCCTTGCTCCATCGACATCATGCCTGTGTTCGTCAAGGCGGGTACGATCATGCCCTTCGGACCCGATGTGCAGTACAGCAATGAGAAACCTTGGGACAGTTTTGAGATCAGAGTCTATCCCGGTGAAAACGGCAATTATACACTCTACGAGGATGAAGGCGACAACTACGATTATGAGAAAGGACAGTTCTCCGAGATCACATTCTCCTGGGATGACAAAGCCCACAGACTCACCATCAGTCCGCGCCGCGGCAGTTTCAAGGGAATGCTGAAAGACCGGACCTTCAACATCGTGCTTGTCGACAAGAACAGTGGCAACGGACGGGAGCCGATGAAGGTCACGACCTCCGTCCGATACAATGGAAAGAAACTGACCGTAGCATTATAATCTTTCCGCAGAAATAGTGCCAGTGCGCATATTTTCATTATCTTTGCAACAGAAATGAAAGTATGCGCACGCTTCTTGTTCATATCACCAGTATTCTGTTTCTGCTTTTTGCCTTGACCACTGTGGCACAGGCTGAGAGCAGGGAGGAGGCTTATTTCTTTACACTGACCCACCGCAACGGAATGCTCGATGACAATGTGCTGCAAATGCTGCAACTGCCTGATGACCGGATGGCGATCATGACCAACGAGGGTATCAATATTTATGGCGACCGGACTTTCAAGACGGTGCGACTGGATACCACACTCTACACTCCTATCAGCAACTATCGGGGACAAACGCATCTCTATGTAGACCGGCAGTCGGTCCTCTGGATCAAGATAAAGGGGAAGGTTTGTTGTCTCAATCTTCAGACCTTGCATTGGATCCGTCAGCCTTTCCGACAATTCAAGCTTCCGAGACAGCCCCAAGACGTATTCGTAGACCATAATCGGCAGGTGTGGCTCGTCGCTGACAACTATCTGATGAGTGCTGACGGAAAGGCACGTATACCTTTAAACCCCTCTTTCGGCAATCTGCAAGATATGGACGTACTACACAATATGGTCTACACTTTTTACGGCTCGGGGAAGATTGGGGTAGCGGATATCTCCACTGGAAAGACGACAGAGACCCTCAGTACTTACCCGGAGAACGTAGCCGGCAAATATTCTTCAACCTCTCTTGTAGCAAAGTCTATTGACAACAAGTTTTATCAGATTCGTACGGGAAAAGGCGGCTCTGTCTTTCTCTGCTTCAATCCTCAGACAAGAAAGGTGAAGGAGCTTTTCCATTGTTCCTATCTGCTGCACACGCTGAACGTAGCCTCCGCCAATGAGATTCTCATCAGTACGCAGCATGGCTATCTGCTGTTTAACCTGAATATCAGTGAGCGTCCACGTGAGATCACACAACTGTCGCTCCCCGATGGCACCTCGCTCAGCACTGGCATCAACACTGTCTATCGCGATCACGATGGGGGTATCTGGCTGGGAACCTATCACAATGGCATCATCTACGTGTCTCCTTATCTCGGCCTCTTCTTTCAGCCAGAGAAACATTATGGAAAGACGATAGCTATCGTGGTCGTATCAGTCGTTGTTATTTTGCTTATCTTATTGATAATCAGAAAGAAGAGGAAGGTCAAAATCTCTTCAGAATCTGCTTCATCTCAGACCGCTTCTTCTGAGCCTTTTTCTTCCGACTCCGCAGAGCAAGAGTTGCTGCAAAAAGCGAGAACACTGATTGAGCAGCATCTCTCCGATAGTTCCTATGGCGTGGAGCAGTTGGCCGCTGACCTCTGCATGGAGAGGACAGGGCTGTATAAGAAGATCGTAGCACTGACAGGTGACAAGCCCGTCAATTTCATCAAGGACATCCGATTGAAGCAAGCTGCAACACTGCTCCGAGACGGCAGATTATCCATCAATGAGATTGCTCTGCAGACGGGCTTCTCATCTCCCAGCTACTTCACGAAATGCTTCAAGTCACATTTCGGCGTCAAGCCGTCAGAATATACTGATTTTACAAACCCCATAAAGAAATCAACATTATGATTCGATTTCATGACATCTCCGCGCGTGACCGTGAGCTTATCCAGCGCTATACGCTGAATGGCACGGGACGCAACTGTGACCTCTCGTTTGCCAACCTCATCAGTTGGCGCTTTCTCTACGACACCCAGTTCGCTATTGTCGACGACTACCTCGTCTTCCGCTTCTATACCGGCCGTCATCTCGCTTACATGGCACCCATCCCGAAGCCTGTGATCCAGTCCGACGGCTCTTACAAGGTGCCAGAGGACAGCAGTTGTCCGGCTTCCGTCATCCGCAAGATGCGTGACGATGCCATTGCCATGGGCCACCCCTTCTTGCTCATCGGCTGCAGCGGCTCACTGACCGACTGTCTCGAAGAGATCATGCCCGGAGAGTTCACCTTCAAGGCTGAGCGCGACTATTTCGATTATATCTATCTGCGCGAGAAACTCGCCTCGCTGTCGGGCAAACATCTGCAGGGCAAGCGCAACCACTGCAACAAGTTCCGCAGTCTCTATCCCAACTACGAATACCGCCCATTGACAAAGAGCCTCATTCCCGAGTGTCTGAAACTTGAGGAGGTGTGGCGCGAGCAGACAAAGCAAGACGCGGGTGAGGAGGAGAATGCGGAGCTCAGTGAGGAGCTGCGCGCCATGACCCGAGCATTCGTCAACTGGGACTATATCAACTGTCTTGGAGGCTGTATCTTTGTGGACGGACAGTTGGTGGCTTTCACGTTTGGTTGCCCCATCAACAACGATACGTTCGATGTCTGTGTGGAGAAGGCCAACATAAGCTATGAAGGCTCATTCTCCATTATCAATCAGGAGTTTGCGCGCCATCTTCCCGAACAGTATGTTTATATGAATCGGGAAGAGGACCTCGGGGCTGAGGGACTTCGCAAGGCGAAACTCTCTTACAAACCCGCTATACTCTTGGAGAAATATTCGATCATGGAGAAGAACCCGCTGAGCTTGTTTGAAGACGTGCACCGCATCAAGGAAGAGACGGAGCTGCTCTACGACGATACCTTCCATGATCCCAAGCCTTTCCAGAAGTTGTATTTCGACAGGGTCTTCACCGATGATCGCAATATTGTTTGTCAGATTGACGACCATGTGGTGGGCGCACTTCAAGCCATCCCCTACCCGCTCCGTCAAGGTCAGCAAGAGGTCAACGCAAGTTATATCTATGCCGTCTCTGTGAACAAAGACTATCGCCGCCAGCATGTCGGCAGCAGTCTCATGCGCCAGGCGCACCACCGCCTCTATTATCGCGACAGTGTCTTTACCGTATTGATTCCCGCTGAGCCCTGGCTCTACGACTGGTATGCGTCCATGGGCTACACGCAGGTTGTCGATGCCATAGCAGCCCCAGAGCAGGTCGCTGAGATGTCGTTCAATGATTTCGATGCCTGGCAAAAACAGAAGCCGTGCGCGGTCCTACAGACGCCTGAAAGTTTCGCCACGGCCCAAGAGATGTTGAAGGTATGTGGTGAGAGCAACGTTCAAGCTGCACCCGCCATGCTCCGTATCATCAATGCGCGCAAAGCCCTGCAGTTCTATGCCGTGCAGCATCCGGATGTGACCATGGATATCCGCGTGTACAATGACAAGGACATTGCCTTGAACAATACCTATTTCCACATCACCAACGGCACCTGTCGGCAGACCGATCGTCCACTAACAGATGCTACATCATTGACTATAAGCGAGTTGGCGCTATTTCTCTTTCATGATTGCCACCCCGTAATGACATTGATGATGAATTGAAAAGGTTCTGTTATTGTTTCTGCCGGTCTTCAATGCATTTCACGACCATATCGGTGCACTGCTCAATGCCTAACGCACTGGTATTGAACACCAAGTCGTAGTCGTGGGCATCGGTCCATCGGCGGCCTGTATACTGGAAATAATGATTGCTGCGGCCCGTGTTCACCTGCTCAATACGCTTGGCTGCAGCATCAGCAGAGAGATGGTCTTTCTCCATGACTCTGCGTACAGCATCCTCGCGGTTTGACGTGACAAAGATACGGAACACTTTATGGTCGCCACGCAGCACCCAGTTGGCGCAACGTCCGATGATCACGCACGGTTTCTTGATAGCCAAGGCACGGATGATACGACTCTCACTGACGAAGATTGCATCGTCGTGCGAGGGGTTCATCGACATCGGAATACTCTTGTCAGTAAAGATCAGTTCCCACAGTTTACCGTTGCTGATATTCTGCTCATTCTCGCGCACAAACTCTGAGGTGTAACCCAATCGCTGTGCAGTGGCATCGATGATGGCGTGATCGTAATAATCAACGCCTAAGCGCTGGGCAAGGAGTTTGCCCAAGGTCAGACCACCACTGCCATATTCGCGCGCAATGGTGATGATGTAAGGCACAGCCTCTTCCTCGGTCTCTTCCTCCTCTTCTTCGGTCTCCTCAACCTGACGCTCATCAGCAGGGATGAAGATGATATCGAGCCAGGAGATATGCGGAGCAAAGACACGCACCATGAAGCCGACATAGAACATGCTCACAAGCGTTCCGACACCGATCATCTTCCAGTCCCAATGACCGAAGAAATAATACATCAGCGCCACACCAATGATGACCAGCGATGTGTCGGAGCAAATCTTCACCTTACCAAAGTCTTTCTTCACGGCTTTCGACAAGGCCAAAGGAAGTCCCTCACCGGCAAGCATCAACGAATCGCAGCGAACCTCACAGGCAATACCAAACGCAAGGAGACCGCCGCCAATAAGCAGTTCGATGAACTGTAGGGGATAGCCGATAGCATGGGGTAAGGTTGTTGGAATCTGCATGAAACTCGTCATCCACATCGTTACATCGGTATAGAAACCGAAGAGGAACGACACGAAGATCTGAGTCAACTGCCGCAGCTCATACTGTCGTCTCAACAACAGAATCTGGATAATGATGAACAGTACATGCATGCAGATCACGATCGTTCCCATGGTCAATGGCATGCCGGGAACAAGGGAGAGAACATACGGGGGAGCCGAGATAGGGGAAGACCCTAAGTTGGCACGGATCGACAACGAGGTGCCGAATGCGATTACAAAAAGGATGAAGATAAAACTGATATAACGCCTCACCCACTCTCTCTTACTTCGCTTCACTTTTTCCATCTTATTTCTTACTTATCGTCTGAAAACGCTTGCAAAATTACACATTTTTTATAATATATCTGTTGTAAATTGACAAAAAGAGATATTTAAAGAAGAATATATATCAGATTGTAAGTCATAGAACTATTAACCGTCCACAAAAGACACAAAGAACACGAAAGACAGCAACAAAGAGAAGGACACGAAAGTCGGCTTCGCCGATGACGCTCAGTTAGGCGAAGCCGAACTTCGTGTCCTTTTTCCTTCGTGTTTTTAGTGTCTTTCGTGGACAAAAATCGCAAGTAACTATCTTTCTTTTTCTTTTTATACGCATAACTCATTTCTTTTTCTTACTTTTGCGACAAAAGAAAAAAAGACTATGGATTTTAAGTACGACGTAATCGTTATCGGGGCCGGACACGCTGGCTGTGAGGCTGCATGCGCAGCAGCTAACATGGGCGCCAAGACATGCCTCATAACGATGGATATGAACAAGATCGCACAGATGAGCTGTAACCCTGCCGTAGGAGGCATTGCCAAAGGTCAGATTGTGCGTGAGATTGATGCCCTCGGTGGGCAGATGGCAATGGTAACGGACCGGACAGCTATCCAGTTCCGCATGCTTAACAAAGGCAAGGGCCCTGCTGTATGGTCTCCCCGCGCACAGTGCGACCGTGGAAAGTTTATCTGGGAATGGCGCCGCATCCTCGACCACACTGACAACCTCGATATCTGGCAAGACCAGGCCGAGGAACTCATCGTAGAGAATGGTGAAGCCATAGGCGTGAGAACGATCTGGGGCGTAGAGTTTCGCGCTGGAGCCGTTGTCATTACTGCAGGCACTTTCCTCAACGGACTCATGCACATCGGTCATCATAAGGTGGCCGGGGGCAGAATCGCAGAACCTGCTTCCTATCATCTCACTGAGTCGATCACGCGTTGGGGCGTTCGCTCCGGGAGAATGAAGACTGGTACCCCTGTACGTCTCGACAAACGAACCATCCACTTCGAAGATACGGAGGAGCAGCCCGGTGACACCGACTGGCATCAGTTCTCATATATGGGGGTGCAGCATGCTCTAAAGCAGCTACCTTGCTGGACTTGTAACACCAACGAGGAGGTACACCGCATCCTTCGAGACGATTTAGCCAATTCTCCCCTTTTCAACGGACAGATTAAAAGTACGGGTCCACGCTATTGTCCTTCTATAGAGACCAAGCTCGCTGTATTCCCAGACCGTGATCATCATCCGCTTTTTATAGAGCCAGAAGGCGAGGATACAAACGAGATGTATCTTAATGGCTTCTCCTCCTCCATGCCGATGGAGACACAACTGAAAGCTATCCATCAGATTCCTGCGCTGAGAGACGTCAAGGCTTATCGACCCGGTTATGCTATCGAATACGATTACTTCGATCCTACGCAGCTTAACCATTCATTGGAGTCAAAGGTTATTCCTCGTCTCTTTCTCGCCGGCCAAGTCAATGGTACGACAGGTTATGAGGAAGCTGCAGGTCAAGGACTCATGGCAGGTATCAATGCAGCGTTGAAGGTAAGCAACAGTGATCCATTCGTACTCAAAAGAGACGAAGCATATATCGGTGTGCTCATCGATGATCTCTGTACGAAAGGTGTCGATGAACCCTACCGCATGTTTACCTCTCGTGCAGAATATCGCATTCTCCTCCGTCAGGATGATGCCGATGCACGCCTCACGGAGAAGTCGTACAACCTCGGCCTTGCGAAAAAAGACCGGTACGACCGATGGATCGAGAAAAAAGCGGAGATAGCGAAGATCCTCGATTTCTGCAACAACACGACGGTTCATCCAAAAGACATCAATTCTTCGTTGGAAGCGCTCGGTACCACCCCACTCCATTTCGGCTGCAAAGTTTCCGAGCTCATCGCACGCCCTCAACTGTCGATGGCAAGCCTCTCAGAAGTTATCCCCGAACTGAAGGAAATGCTCGAAGCTCCGAAGAACCGAAAGGAAGAGATCTGCGAGGCTTCTGAGGTACTCATTAAATATAAAGGTTACATCGAGCGTGAGAATGTCGTGGCCGACAAGATGCGCCGCTTGGAGAATATCAAGATCCGCGGCCATTTCAAATACGCCGAGATCAAGGAGATCAGTACCGAAGGCCGACAGAAGTTGGAGCGTATCGATCCCGAGACGCTTGCGGAAGCTAGCCGTATCCCAGGCGTCTCACCATCAGATATCAACGTACTGCTCGTATTGCTTGGACGGTAATTCTACAAAAGTTTCACGTGAAACTTAGACATACTTAATGCATTGAAATAAAACGAGATAACACTTAAAGTAAAACGTAAAACATGAACAGCCAAACGTTAGTAGACAATCTGCGAGTCATCCCCGACTGGCCAATTAAAGGGGTCAATTTCCGAGACGTTACAACGATCTTCAAGAACCCCGAATGCATCAAGATTATCAGTGATGAGATGTATGATCTTTATAAGGACAAAGGCATCACAAAGATCGTTGGAATCGAAAGTCGGGGCTTTGTCATGAGCTCCGCCATTGCCATCCGTCTTGGAGCAGGAATCGTTCTTTGCCGTAAGCCGGGCAAGCTCCCATGCGATACGATCCAGCAAAGCTATGCGAAGGAATATGGCATCGACACCATTGAGATCCACAAAGACGCTATAACTTCCGATGACGTCGTACTTCTTCACGATGATCTCCTGGCAACAGGTGGCACTATGAAAGCAGCCTGCGACCTCGTTAAGAAGTTTCATCCGAAGCGTATCTACTGCAACTTCATCATGGAGCTTACCTCCGAGTTTCCCCATACTCGCGAGATATTCGACAAGGATGTGGAAATTACGAGCCTGCTGAAGTTCTAACGCGTACCAACATCGACAATCCGTTTCACGTGAAACGATAAGCGTAGAAGAGATAGATAAACAGTGAGTTACAAGCAATGACTAAAGAAGAAAATGAAAAGCGACTGGAATATCTGAAGAACATTGTGCTCAACATGCCAGAGAAACCAGGAAGCTATCAATACTATGATGACCTGCGTGAGAACGGAGGCACAATTATCTATGTGGGAAAGGCGAAGAACCTCAAGCGAAGAGTCTCAAGCTATTTCCACAAAGAGGTTGACCGGTTTAAGACAAAGGTGCTCGTCTCCAAGATTCGAGATATCTCCTATACCGTCGTGAACACGGAGGAAGATGCGTTGTTGCTTGAGAACTCACTCATCAAGAAGTACAACCCAAAATACAATGTACTTCTGAAGGATGGCAAGACCTACCCTTCTATCCTTGTTACGAACGAATATTTCCCGCGTATCTTTAAGACACGGCACATCAACAAGAAGTGGGGTACCTACTTCGGCCCTTATCCCCACATCTCTGCGATGTACAATGTACTGGAGCTTATCCATAAGGCATTCAAACCTCGCCGTTGTCGTCAGCCTATCACTCAGGAAGGCATCGACAACGGCAAATACCGCCCTTGTCTCGAGTATCATATCCATAACTGTGAAGGTTGCTGTATAGGGAAGCAGACACGCGAAGACTATCTCGAGAACATCCGTCAGGCTAAGGAGGTATTGAAAGGGAATACACGCGAGCTCTCCGAATGGGTCTACAAGCGCATGATGGAGAATGCGAAGATCATGAAGTTTGAGGAGGCCGAACGCTTGAAAGAGCGTTATCTTCTCCTGCAGGACTTTGTGTCGAAGAGTGAGGTCGTGAGCCATACCATCACGGATGTCGATGTCTTTACCATCACAGACGACGAGAATAAGAAGAACGCGTACATTAATTATATACACGTCAAGAACGGTACCATCAACCAAAGTTTCACCTACGAATACAAACGCAAGCTCGACGAGACGGATGAAGACCTGTTGATACAAGCTATCCCGGAGATCAGAGCACGGTTTGGAAGTACCTCGAAAGAGATCATCGTGCCTTTCGAGATGGAATGGAAGCTCAAGTATGCTGAGTTCTTTGTACCCCAGCGAGGCGACAAACACCACCTCTTGGAGCTCTCGGAGATGAACGGAAAGCAGTATAAGTTTGATCGTCTGAAGCAAACTGAGAAGCTCAATCCAGAGCAGAAGCAGACCCGTCTGATGAAGGAACTGCAGGACAAACTGCACCTCGACAAACTGCCTTATCAGATAGAATGTTTCGATAACTCAAACATCTCCGGTACGGATGCTGTTGCAGGTTGCATCGTCTATAAAGGTATGAAGCCGTCGCGTAAAGATTATCGTAAATACAACATCAAGACGGTCACAGGTCCTGACGACTATGCCTCCATGCAAGAGGTCGTGCGCCGTCGCTATTCGCGCATGAAAGAGGAAGGCACGCCGCTCCCCGACCTCATCATCACTGATGGTGGCAAAGGACAGATGGATGTTGTACGTGAGGTTGTGGAAGATGAGCTACATCTTAACATCCCTATCGCAGGTCTCGCCAAGGACGATAGGCACCGCACCAACGAGCTGCTCTTTGGCTTTCCTCCACAGGTCATAGGCATGAAGACCGACAGTGAACTGTTTCATGTCCTCACGCAGATCCAGGATGAGGTACACCGCTACGCCATCACCTTCCACCGCGACAAGCGCTCGAAACATGCTCTCCACTCAGCTTTGGATGATATCAAAGGCATAGGCCCCAAGACGAAGGAAGCATTGCTAAAGGCCTTTAAATCAGTGAAGAACATAAAAGGTGCAAACCTTGAAGAACTTGCTACCGTCATAGGGCCGGACAAGGCACAGAAAGTGCATGTGGCGTTAAATCAAGAACAATAAATAAGGCTCTTCCGGTTTTTGGGTTTATACGTGCATACCATCGGACCACAACGTCAATGATAAATTGAAGGTCAACAGCCTCGGAGAGGCTGATTCTAAATAACACAGGCTAGAAGCGTAGCGACGCAGCCTGGGGTATGTTAGGATAGAGTTGTGACAATTGACCTTCTACCTCGGAGAGGCAGGCTGCACGTAGTGCGCTATGTCATTAATAGATAGTATCATACGAAGCATAGCGCGCCAAGGCGCAGCCAGCCTCTTCGAGGCTGGAAATCTGGGAATCAGCTCCTATTCCGTAACCCCCAGACTGCAGTCGCTATCGCTCCTTTAGTCTGGGGTTATGCAGAGTCAGCCTCTCCGAGGCTGTTTGGTGGTTATCAATCCAAATTCCGGAAGAACCAGAAATAATAACATTAACAAATAAATAATATGCGAATAGTAATACAGCGTGTCAAACACGCATCAGTATCAATAGAAGGAAAAGTAAAATCAAAGATTGGCAAGGGCTATATGATCCTTGTTGGCATCTGTTCAGAAGACACTGAAGAAGATATCAAGTGGCTTGTGAAGAAAATCATCGGACTGAGAATCTTCGATGACGAGAAGGGAGTGATGAATCTCAGTATTCAAGATGTTGGAGGAGATATACTCGTCGTCTCTCAGTTTACCCTCATGGCCAGTTATAAGAAAGGCAACCGGCCGAGTTGGCTGAAGGCTGCTCCCCACTCTATCTCCATTCCTCTTTATAATCAGTTCTGCAAAGAGCTCGAAGAAGCACTCGGTAAACCTATCGGCACTGGCGAGTTTGGTGCCATGATGGAAGTGGATCTCCTCAACGATGGTCCTACAACCATCTGCATGGATACGAAGAACAAGGAATAATATTAGTTAGGAGTTAGGAGTTAGGAGATAGGAGTTAGGAGTTAGGAGTTAGGAGATAGGAGTTAAAGGGTACCAGTGCATGGGCGGCCCTTGTGGCCGTCCGCCATGGCATTTAACTATAAAAATAGAGGCCCTTGAATCGGGCGAGAGGGCGAGTCGGTCAAAAAGAAACGATTCTCAGAGGGGGTTGAACGATAATATCATAACCATAGATATCTGTATATCAGTAAATTATGTGAATAACATATGATTTATTCCTTACATAGCTGATAGAGTAATCTAGAGCGAAATTAGCATAAGGCAGTCACTATGTGACTGCTTACACAACAAACTAACGACAATCTTGTTAATTGATCTCAACACATGCACGATTGCACGCAATCACGTTTGCAACATTGAACGAATGAGAGATTGAAACATTGAACGAATGAAAGATTGAAACATTGTCCAAAGAAAGACAATGAAGAAATAAGGCAATACAAAAATAAAATCGTATCTTTGCACACAAAGCAACTAAGACATGACCATCAAAGAAGCACAAGAAGCCGTAGACGATTGGATCAAGACATACGGCGTGAGATATTTCTCTGAACTCACAAACATGACTGTACTCACGGAAGAGGTTGGTGAACTCGCCCGCGTCATGGCACGCAAGTATGGTGACCAGAGTTTTAAACCTGGAGAAAAAGACAATGAGGAGGAAGAGATTGCCGACATCTTCTGGGTATTGTGTTGTATCGCTAACCAAACGGGTGTAGACATCACGGAAGCTTTCAAGAAGAGTATTGAAAAGAAGACGGCAAGAGACAAAGACAGACATAAGAACAATCCGAAATTAAGATCATAACATCATCATATAAAATTATGGGAATCATCAAAGACAAAATCACAAAAGACATCCAGGCACAGAGAAGCCAGGGTATCGTGAAAAGCAGTAAGATAGATCAGGCCTTCGCTAAGTATGACCTCAACGTCAACGAAGATGAGGTAAGATATAAGGTAAAGGAATTGATTGCTACCAAGGTTCCGGAGAACGACAACGTAGACGTCAAGAAGTTCCTCTTGGGATCCGTAGAACTAACCTCACTCCACACGACCGATACTGAGGAGAGCATACTCGCCATGGTGGAGAAAGTGAACAAGTTCGACGCCACCTATCCCGACCTGCCGCATGTAGCCACGATCTGCGTCTATCCTAACTTCGCACACCTCGTACGCAATACGCTTGAGGTCGACGGTGTAGAGATCGCTGTGGTATCCGGTAACTTTCCTTCCTCACAGACATTCATGGAGGTAAAGATCGCTGAGACAGCCTTGGCTATCAAGGATGGTGCCACAAACGTAGATATCGTACTTCCGGTAGGCAAATATCTCTCTGAAGATTACGAAGGCGTAGCCGACGACATCAATGAACTGAAGCAGACCTGCGGTGAGGTACCTATGAAGGTTATCCTTGAGACCTGTGACCTCCCTACCCTCTCAGACGTCAAGAAAGCAGCTATTCTTGCCATGTACAGTGGGGCAGACTATATTAAGACGTCCACGGGCAAAGAGAAGCAAGGAGCCACGCCAGAATGCGTCTACGTGATGTGCCAGGCAATCAAGGAATACTACAATGAGACAGGCATCATGATTGGCTTGAAACCTGCAGGTGGTATCAACACTGTTATGGATGCCGTCATCTATTACACGATCGTGAAAGAGGTTCTCGGAGACAAATGGCTCACCAACGAGATGTTCCGTTTAGGCACATCCCGACTCACGAACCTTCTTCTGAGCGAAGTGTTAGGTAAAGAAACTAAATGGTATTAGATGCACTGCGGGCGGCCCCGTGGCCGCCCCAGCATTGCTACATATCCCGCTTGATGACAAAGTCAAGATAAGCCTTCAAGCTATTCTTGACTTCACCATCTTCTACTTCTTCATCAAGAAGCGCCATGGAAGCAGCATGAAGCTCCCACATCTTCTTTTCAGCATAATCGATACCGCCGTTTGCCTTCGTAAATTCAACAAGCCGCGCTATCTCCTCTTTTGATACCGTGCCGTCTTTCACCTTATAGGCAATCTTCGTCATCTCCTCATCATTCGTCGTATTCAGTGCATAGAGAGCAGGAAGCGTCAACTTGCCTTCAGCCATATCATTGCCAGTAGGCTTACCAATCTTCGACTGGTCATAATAATCGAAGATATCGTCTCGGATCTGGAAGATAATACCTAAGTTGCGACCAAACTCCTTGGCATATTCAATATCCTCTTCATTGGCACCACCACTCAGTGCACCCATAGCAGCACATGCCTCAAACAAAGCGGCTGTCTTCTGACGAATGACACGATAGTAAGCATCCTCAGAGAAGTCCTTAGAATGGGTATTCTCAAGCTGTTCTATCTCTCCATTCGACAATGTACGGCCGAGCTCAGCAAGGTAGCGTACGATGACCTCATCGTGCGTATAACTGATATGGAGCAAAGCTGTGGAAAGGATGTAGTCACCAACCAACACGGCCACCTTATTGCCATAGACATGATTGACCGAAGCCTGCCCACGACGCTCCTCACTCTCATCCACAACATCGTCGTGTACCAACGAAGCCGTATGAAGCAGCTCCAGTCCCACAGCCGCATGCTGCGTGACATCCGTAATGCCACCATTGCATTTGGCCATCAGAAGGATGAGCATAGGGCGCATTCGCTTACCCGTACGCTGACGGATATGGTCGAGCGCCTGCTGCAAAAGACCATTGGTATGAGACAAGGATCGGTTGAACAAATCATTGAAATCGTTCAACTCTGATGCTATTGGTTGCCGTATGATTGATATGTAATCCATCCAAATGAGATATTTAGCACAAAATTAGTTATTTTATATGAGATAGTCGAGTCACTATGCCAACTTTTTCGTAATTTTACGGAAAAATACACAATACATAGATTTCCTCTCATGGACAAACTCTTTTTATTGGATGCCTACGCCATCATCTTCCGCTCCTACTATGCGTTTATTAACCGCCCCACCATCAATTCTAAAGGACTCAATACCTCAGCCGTTCTCGGCTTCTGCAATACACTGAAAGAGATACTCGACAAAGAGCATCCCACTTATCTCGGTGTTGCCTTCGATCAGGGCAAGACCTTCCGCCACGAAGCTTTCCCTCCCTATAAAGCACAGCGACAGGCCACGCCTGAGGATATTAAATTGTCCGTACCTATCATTCAAGAAATTCTGCAGGCCATGCACATCCCAATACTCGTGTCAGAGGGATTCGAGGCCGACGATGTTATAGGTACCTTGGCTACAAAAGCCGGGGAACAAGGAGTTGAGACTTACATGCTCACACCCGATAAAGATTATGGTCAACTCATCCGCCCCAACGTCTTTATGTTCCGCCCACGCCATGGTGGCGGCTACGATAAAATTGGAGAAGCTGAGATTCAAGAGAAATACGGCATCCCCTCTGCCAAACAAGTCGTCGATCTGCTTGCACTCATGGGCGACTCAGCCGATAACTATCCAGGATGTCCGGGTGTCGGTGAGAAGACAGCTGTCAAGCTCATCAATGAGTTCGGTACAACAGAGAATCTATTAGAGCATACTGATCAACTCAAAGGCAAGATGCGCGAGAAGGTTGAGAACGCAAAGGACGACATTAAGATGTCGAAGTTCCTGGCTACGATCCGCACCGATGTCCCCATTGAGCTCAATCTTGATGAGTTGAAAGTGACAACGCCAGATGTTGACAAGCTACGCTCTATCTTTGAAAATCTTGAGTTCAAGCGCTTTACAGAACGGTTCTTGGGAAAGGCTGCAGCAAAGGCAGCACCCACACAGCCAGACCTCTTCTCCAACATGAGCACAATTGCGCGCAATGATACAAACAAACAGAGCACAATTGCGTGCAATGATGCAAGCGAAGAAAAGAACAATGCTTCAGAGGTACAAAAAGGAAATGAGCCAATGGAAAGCATTAAAACAGTAAAGCATGAATACCATCTTGTTGAAACGAAAGAAGATGCTGAAGCATTGTGCACAAAGCTCGAATCATGCAAAGAAGTAAGTCTTGATACAGAAACAACTTCAACAAACGCCATCGATGCTGAACTCGTAGGACTGAGTTTCAGCATCAAAGAGCATGAGGCATGGTATGTGGCTATACCTTCGCAGAGAGAGCAAGCACAAGAGATGCTAAATGTCTTCAAACCGCTCTACGAGAATGAAGCTATTCTCAAAGTAGGACAAAACATCAAATACGATTATGAAGTGCTCCGCAATTATGGAATAGACATCCAAGGCAAGATGTTCGATACAATGCTGGCCCACTATGTATATCAACCAGAGTTACGCCATAACATGGACTACATGGCAGAGACGCTACTCCACTATGAGACTGTGCATATCGAAGAACTCATTGGTCCAAAAGGCAAGAATCAGAAGAACATGCGCGACCTCGATCCAAAAGAGGTTTACGAATATGCCGCAGAGGATGCAGACATCACGCTGCAACTCAAGCATGCCTTAGAGCCCAAACTCAAAGAAGTCAATGCAGAAAAACTATTCTGGGAAATAGAGATGCCACTTGTCAAGGTACTTGCCGATATGGAGATCAATGGCGTGAGGCTCGATACCAATCAATTGAAACAGACACAGAAAGAGTTTACCGACCGCATGAACGCCTATGAGCAGCATGCATACAAAGAGGCAGGAGAAGAGTTTAATATCTCATCCCCTCGCCAAGTAGGAGATATTCTCTTTGGAAAGATGCAACTCGTAGAGAAGCCCAAGAAGACGAGAACTGGACAATACGTAACCTCTGAAGAAGTACTACAGCAGCTACGCGGAAAAGCTCCAATTGTAGACGATATCCTTAACTATCGTGGCATGAAGAAACTTTTAGGTACATATGTCGAAGCGTTACCAAAACTGATTGACAAAAAGGACGGGCATATACATACATCATTCAACCAGGCTATAACAGCCACAGGGCGACTCTCCTCGAGTGATCCGAACCTGCAGAACATTCCTGTACGAGATGATGACGGCAAAGAGATAAGAAAGTGCTTCATCCCTGATGAGGGCTGCAGATGGTTCTCTGCCGACTACTCGCAGATAGAGCTCCGAATCATGGCACATCTCTCTGGTGATGAGAACATGATCGAAGCCTTCCGCGAGGGTTTCGACATTCACCGGGCAACGGCTGCGAAAATTTGGAAAGAACCCATGGAAGAAGTGAGCGATGCCCAGAGAAAGAAAGCCAAGCAAGCTAACTTCGGTATCATCTATGGCATCACTGCCTTCGGACTGGCTCAGCGAATGGAAATACCCAACGGCGAAGCCCGACAACTGATTGAAGACTACTTCAAGACCTTCCCGAAGGTACATGCTTATATGGAGAAAGCAAAAGAGGAGGCACGTACGAAGGGTTATGCCGAAACGATGTTTGGCCGCAGACGTTATCTGCCAGATATCAATTCACGCAATGGAACAGTTCGTGGGTTTGCTGAGCGAAACGCTATCAATGCACCGATACAAGGCTCGGAAGCAGACATCATCAAGATAGCAATGATCAACATTTGGAAGCGCTTCAAGAAGGAAGGACTGCGTTCAAAAATGATCCTTCAAGTTCACGACGAATTGAACTTCTCTGTTTATCCGCAAGAGGCTGATACTGTGGAGAAAATAGTCATGGAAGAGATGCAGGGTGCAGCCAAACTAAAAGTGCCACTCACAGCGGACCCAGGATGGGGCGACAACTGGCTCGAGGCACATTAATTACTTCAACAACGGCGGACGGCCACAAGGGCCGCCCCTGCTATCAATAACAATACCATCGGCCGACGTTCGACAAATGATTGTTCGACGTTCGACAAACAATCGTGCGGCGTTCGACAAACAATCGTGCGGCGTTCGGCAAACAATCGTACGGCGTTCGACAAACGATTGGCTGACACGTGACGAACAATCGGCTGACACGTGACGAACAACAACAAGAAAGGGCGACCAACATGGCCGCCCTATTTTATTCATATATCGTTAAACTATTACTTCGGCTGCTTACCGATATAAGCGAGGATGCCGCCATCAACATACAGGATATGTCCGTTGACGAAGTTGCTGGCATCAGAAGCGAGGAAGACGGCTGGACCCATGAGATCCTCTGGTGTGCCCCAACGGCCAGCAGGAGTCTTGCTGACGATGAAACTGTCGAAAGGATGACGGCTGCCGTCCGGCTGACGCTCACGAAGCGGAGCAGTCTGCGGAGTAGCGATATAGCCCGGGCCAATGCCATTGCACTGGATGTTGTACTCACCGAACTCAGAGCAGATGTTCTTTGTCAGCATCTTCAGACCGCCCTTGGCAGCTGCATAAGCCGACACTGTCTCACGGCCAAGCTCACTCATCATAGAGCAGATATTAATGATCTTACCATGGCCTTTCTTCTTCATGCCAGGGATAACTGCCTTACTGACGATGAACGGTGCATTGAGATCGATGTCGATGACCTGACGGAAATCCTCTACGCTCATCTCCTCCATCGGGATACGCTTGATGATTCCGGCATTGTTAACGAGAATATCTATCGTACCGAGCTCTTTATCGATATCAGCCACGAGTTTCTTCACCTGCTCCTCATCGGTTACATCAGCGATGTAACCCTTAGCATCGATACCCTTTGCCTTATAGTCGGCAAGTGCTTGATCAAGATGCTTCTGACTACGGCAGTTAAAAGCGATCTTAGCGCCTGCCTTAGCAAAAGCCTCGGCAATAGCGAATCCGATGCCATAAGCGGCACCCGTGACGAGGGCAACCTTGCCCTCAAGAGAGAAATTCTTTGAGAATGTGTCCATTACTATAATAGGATTAAAAATTAAGTTTTTAATAAGTATACGATTGAGCAACTATAGTTTCTTAAGCAGTTCTTTCATTCCTTCCGAAGCACCTTTCTGAATCTGTATCACATTGCCTCCCGCATTCACCGGGTTAGGATCGATGAGGTAGATTGGTGCACCCTTAGGCACAAACTGCACAAGACCTGCAGCGGGATAGACTACCAGCGAAGTACCAATGATGACGAAAATATCAGCTTCCGAGGCCTCCTTGGCAGCAGGCTCCAGCATCGGAACACTCTCACCGAAGAACACGATAAACGGACGGAGCAAAGAGCCGTCGCCAGCCTTTGTACCCGGCTTCACATCACTGTTCTCTGGAGTCAACTCCTGGATATAACGCGGATCATAAGGATCATTGCTGGAGCAAACCTTCGTCAGTTCTCCATGCAGATGGATGACCTTTGAAGACCCGGCTTTCTCATGAAGGTTGTCGACGTTCTGCGTGAGCACCGTGACATCATAGTCTTTCTCCATCTCTGCGATGAGCTTATGGCCTTCACAAGGCTGTGCATCCCACAGTTTACGACGCAGTTTATTGTAGAACTCCGTCACGAGTTTAGGGTCTCTCTCCCACCCCTCATGACTGGCGATCTGCTCCACTGGATAGTTCTCCCATAAGCCGTCATTGCCACGGAAAGTCTTGAAGCCACTCTCCACCGACATGCCGGCACCCGTCAAAAATACTACTTTCTTCTTCATACAAGCAAATATTTTCCACAAAAATACTAAAATAATACGATTATGCAAACAAAAAAGCGTAACTTTGTGCGACAATTAATAATTAATAAGAAAACAACTAATTAGAAATCAAAAGAGACATGGATAAAGTAAGCTACGCCCTTGGCATGAGCATCGGGCACCAGTTGCAACAGATGAATGCTACAGAACTCAACATCGACGACTTCGCACAAGCTATCAAGGATGTGTTCGCTGCAAAGGCACAGATGACCGATGCAGAGGCACAGACAGCCGTTCAGACCTTCTTCCAGCAGAAAGCTGAGGAGCAGGCTCAGGCAGCAAAAGCAGAGGGAGAGAACTTCCTCGCTGAGAATGCCAAGAAGCCGGGTGTGAAGACCTTGCCCAGTGGACTGCAGTATCAGGTATTGCGTGAAGGTAACGGTCGCAAGCCGACAGCTACCGATGAGGTGGAGTGCCACTATGAGGGTACGCTCATCAATGGTCAGGTCTTCGACTCCAGCTACCGTCGCGGTGAGACTGCTACCTTTGGACTCAACCAGGTCATCAAGGGCTGGACGGAAGGTCTGCAGCTGATGCAGGAGGGAGCCAAATATCGCTTCTTCATCCCTTACAACCTCGCTTATGGCGAGCAGGGTGCCGGTCAGGCTATCCCGCCTTATGCAGCCCTCATCTTCGATGTGGAGCTGATAAAGGTCAAACAATGAACTTTCAAGAAGGAGTATGAAAAACCAAGTAATTACAGAAGAAGATAAAGATAAAAGAAAAGTCAGAAACGAGAAAAACGCCGGGCTTTTCTACGACTTGGCAAAACTAACATTTGGCGCTACCGTATTAGGAGGTATAGTACAAATGTTTGAGACCGCAAGCTATATCCATATTCTTTTCGTAATTATTGGAGGATGTGCAACATGGGCATTCGCAGCAATAGGAAACAATTTCTTAAAATAAATAGATTATGGCAGCATTGATATTTATGATAATGGCGCTTGTATTCGCTATATGTTTTCTAATCTGGATGAAGACTCCTAACGGAAAAAAGTCATTAGGTTTGTAATAACAGAACAAAATAAATAACAACACATGAAAAGTTTCAAGACACTGGCCGTCATGGCCACCGCCGTGTTGGCTTTCTCAGCCTGCGGCAACTCGTCAGCCCCGAGAGCTGACCTCAAGACAGACGTCGACTCTATGAGCTACGCCATCGGTTTGCTGCAGTCGCAGTATGTCCGTCAGGCTATCGAGCAGGGTCAGGTCATCGACACGACCTATATGGACGACTTCGTGAAAGGTATCAACGAGGGTGTCAACGCCGGCGACGACAAGAAGAAAGCCGCTTATATCATGGGCCTGCAGGTAGGACAGCAGATCTCTACCCAGCTCGTCAAGGGTATCAACCACGAGGTCTTCGGTGACGACTCTACGAAGACGATCTCTCTGAAAAACCTTCTCGCTGGCTTCATCACGGGTGCTACGGGCAAGAAGGGTCTGATGACTCCTGAGAGCGCTAACGCTATCGCACAGAGCAAGATGGAGCAAATCAAGAATGCTACGATGTCGAAGCAGTATGGCTCCAACAAGGCTGCCGGTGAGAAGTGGCTCGCTGCCAACAAGAAAAAAACAGGAGTGGTGACATTGCCCTCTGGTCTGCAGTATAAGATCATCAAGGAGGGCAAGGGCGCTATTCCTACAGATACAACAACCGTAAAGGTACAGTATGAAGGCCGCACCATCGACGGTAAGGTCTTTGAGAGCAGCTATAAGAACGGCAGCGGTCCTGTGACCATGGTTCCTTCGCAGATGATCCCCGGCTGGACCCAGGCTCTGACCCGTATGCCGGAGGGCTCTATCTGGGAGGTCTACATCCCTCAGAACCTCGCTTACAAGGATCGTCAGGCTGGTCCTATCAAGCCCTACTCTACGCTGATCTTCAAGATTGAGCTTGTCAAGGTAGGCAAATAAGTTTTGATAAATAAACAATGAAAAAGATTTTATTGTTTGCAGTCCTCTTTCTTGCTGTCTCCGTCAGCTCCTTTGCTGCGGGTGGCAAGAAGAAGGATAACAAGAAAAAGACGAATGGCACTGAGCAGCCTGTAAAATTGCTCACTTCTTCTGATTCAACAAGTTATGCCGCCGGCTACGCTGCTACAGAAGGTCTGCTGCAGTATCTCCAGCAGCGCATGAATGTGGACACAGCCCACATGGCTGATTTCATCCGCGGTTTCCAAGAGGCAGCCAGCAAGGCTAAAGACCCAGCTTACACAGCTTATATTGCAGGCTGCACCATCGCTTCTCAGGCTACGGATCAGATCCTACCTAACATGAGCCGTGACCTCGTAGGTACAGACGACAGCATCGCTGCCGCTCCTTTCTATGAGGGTTTCATCGCTGGCGTGAAGCAGGACACCGCTGTCTTCAAGATGGCCAAGGCCCGCGACCGTTTCCAGACTAAGTCGACTCAAGCTCGCGAGACCCGCAACCGCATCTACAAAAAAGAAAACGAAGAGTGGCTCGCCAATAACAAGACAAAGCCCGGAGTGATCACGCTGCCCTCAGGCCTCCAGTACAAAGTGCTGAAGGAAGGCAACGGCCCCAAGCCGAAAGCTTCTGATGAGGTAGAGGTCATCTATGAAGGCAAGACCATCAATGGCAAGGTCTTCGATGCTACGAAGAACCATGGCGGCCGCAAGACCGACTCGTTCCGTTGCGACCAGGTCATCAAAGGCTGGACAGAGGCGCTCACCTCTATGAACGTAGGCAGCAAGTGGGAGATCTATATCCCACAGGATCTCGCATACGGTTCACGTGAGGCTGGTGAGATCAAGCCCTATTCAACACTGATCTTCACCGTTGAGCTTGTAAGTATCAAGACTCCGGAAGCAAAGCCGGCTACCGATGCCAAGACAACGACAGACAGCAAGAAGGCTGCTGATGCAAAAGATGCCAAGAAAGCACCTGCAAAGAAAAAGACTTCATCGAAAAAGAAGTAAATTTAAGCTAAACAGATAACGAAATGCACGGATAACAAAAAATATCCGTGCATTTTGTTGTTTATCTCAATTTATTTGCCTACTTTTGCTACCATATTAATTATTAATGAAATAAATAGACTAAATCATAGGAATAATAATAAACTTAATATGGATAAAATAGACAAGCTCGACAAGAAGATACTTTCTATCCTTTCGAAGAATGCGCGCATTCCGTTCAAGGATGTAGCAGCAGAATGTGGCGTATCACGTGCCGCCATTCATCAGCGCGTGCAGCATCTCATTGAGGCTGGCGTAATCACAGGCAGTGGTTTCGACGTCAACCCGCTGAGTCTCGGCTATCATACCTGTACCTACATTGGAATCAATCTGGAGAAAGGCTCCATGTACAAAGATGTAGTGAAGCGACTCATTGGCATCCCCGAGATTGTGGAGTGCCATTTCACAACCGGCTCCTACACGATGCTTATCAAGTGCTACGCCAAGGATAACGAAGCGCTCATGGATCTGCTCAACAACAAGTTGCAGACCATTCCCGGCGTTGTATCGACCGAGACGCTCATCTCTCTTGAACAGAGCATTAAGCGAGAGATTCCTGTCAACGTAGACGACTAATACGCTGCTGTCGACTAAAGACGAAAGTTAACATGAAATCATTTAATTTAGACGAGCATACGAGTAAGATCTATGCCGCCTTCCCTGAAGCCAATCGCCAACCGGTGATTGGCATTACTGCTAATTATAGTGACGGTGACGCCACACTGAGAGATAAATATTATGAGCAGGTAGTGCGTGCAGGTGGAACACCTGTGCTCATTCCACCTGTAGTTGATAAGAATGCAATTATCAATACGCTCGACCATATCGATGCACTCCTGCTGACAGGCGGTGGCGACATCAACCCATTGTGGTGTGGCGAAGAGCCTATTCCGCAGCTCCATTCAATCAACGCTACACGCGACCTCGCCGAACTGCTCACCATACGTCTTGCCTACAACCGTCAGATACCTATGCTTGGCATCTGCCGTGGCATCCAGACACTGGCTGTAGCGCTGGGAGGAAAGGTGTTTCAAGATATTAAAAGCCCCACCCCTACCCCTCCCCCATCCAGGGGAGGGAGAGATGTGCCTGCTTATACCCAGGCACTAATCAAACACTCACAGGACGCAGATCGATGGGAACCAACGCATACAATAGTTATTGAAGCAAACACCATATTGTCATCTATCTTTAATTCAGAAGACAATATAGAGAAAAACGATAATCATATTTCCGAAGGCAAAAAGTTAGCCGAGCATTTTACCCCCTCCCCTAGTTGGGGGAGGGGCGGGGGTGGGGCCTGCATGTTTGTCAACTCCTTCCACCACCAGGCCGTCTCCGATCCCGGACCTCGTTTCCGTGTCTCAGCAACAGCGCCAGACGGCGTCATTGAGGCCATTGAGAGCAACGAGTATAAGTCTATCTTGGGCGTACAGTGGCATCCCGAATGGCTCGGCGACGACGGTCTGCCTCTCTTCCAATGGCTCGTAGAGAAAGGACGCGAGTTCAGTGAGGCTAAGCAGCTTCACGACCGTATCCTCACCCTCGATACCCATTGCGATACACCTATGTTCTTCCCACAAGGCGTACGCTTCGATCAGCGTGACCCACGCATCCTCTACGACCTCCACAAGATGACGGATGGACGCCAGGATGCCGTCATCATGGCAGCTTATCTCCCACAGCCACAGCTCGGTGAACAGTTCTCGCAGAAGGTTGATATTGCCGGAATACAGAAGTACAACCCACAGCTCTTATCAGCCAATAGCCTACAGTTGACACCCACCCAGTATGCTGATCTCATCTTCGACAAGCTCGAGCAGATTGTCGATGAGAACAGCGACTATATCAGCATCGCACGCACGCCGGCAGACCTCTATGAGGACAAGCGCAAAGGCCGCAAGTCGATCATGTTCGGCATTGAGAATGGTCTGGCACTGAACCATGACCTCGCCAATGTGCGCCATTTCGCTCAGCGTGGTGTTGTTTATATCACGCTCTGCCACAATGGAGACAACGATATCTGCGACTCTAACCGAGGCGCTTCTATGCACAACGGTGTGTCGGAATTCGGTGAGAAGGTAATTCAACGGATGAACGATGAAGGTATCATGGTCGATCTGAGCCATGCCTCCGAGAAATCGTTCTACGATGCGCTCGACATCAGTCGTACGCCGATTGTATGTTCTCACAGCAACTGTCGTGCACTCTGCGATGTGCCACGTAACCTAACCGATGACCAGCTGCGTGCACTTGCTGCTAAAGGTGGTGTCGCTCACACCACGTTCTACCACGGCTTTCTTCGCAAAGATACGCCAGAGGCAACAATCCTCGACGTCGTAGCTCACCTTGAGCATGCCATCGACATCATGGGCATTGACCATGTAGGCGTTGGCACAGACTTCGATGGCGATGGCACCGTACGTGGATGCAAAGATGCCTCTGAACTCATCAATTTCACCCTTCAGCTGCTCCGACGTCGCTATTCAGAGCAAGACATTGAGCAGATTTGGGGTGGCAACTGGCTGCGCGTCATGGCACAGGTTCAATCAGAGAGAAAACAAGCATGAAAAAGAAAAAGATAAGCATCATTGTTATCGTGTTAGCAATCGTTTGTGCAGCGGCTGTATGGCTCTTCACCTATGGCCCACTCGCCCAGAAAGACGTGGAAGAGACAGAGGAAACGGAAGAGGTAGAGAAAGTACAGCCTGTAGGTCCGGCTTTCAATGCCGACTCCGCCTATGCCTTCACGAAGGCGCAGTGCGACTTCGGTCCGCGACCGATGAACAGTGAGGCCCACGAGAAATGTCTCCAGTGGATTGAGAAGAAGTTCAAGCAGTACGGATGTGAGGTCGAGCTACAGAAGGCTGATCTCAAAGGCTGGGACGGCACGATGCTCCATTCCACGAATATCATCGCCCACTACAATCCCAAAGCCACGACACGTATCTTGCTCTGCGCTCACTGGGACTCCCGTCCTTGGGCTGACAACGATCCCGACTCGCTCAATCACCACAAGCCTATCCTTGCTGCCAACGATGCAGCGAGCGGCGTGGCCGTGATGCTTGAACTCGCAAGACTTCTCAAACACTCAACACCAAATGCCCAACTCGGAATAGATTTCGTCTGCTTCGATGCGGAGGATTATGGTGTGCCACAGTGGAGCGATGTACAGGATGACGGTTCATCCTTTGCTCT
>DEKJ01000014.1 GCA_002353825.1 Prevotella sp. UBA2725
TGTTCATCGTTCGCAAAGATACGCTTTTATTATGAGGCCGACAAGGAACGGTAAGACTAAATAACACTTCTGTTAAGGCTTGGTAAGTGGCTGGGCTTTCTTTACCGAATGGATTTTGCGTAATTTTGCAGTAGAAATAATAGGATTATGAAGCAACATTTATTATTTGTCTCCTTGCTCCTCACCGTTCTCCCGGTGGGAGCTCAGGAAAGGAAAGACTCAACAACCACGGACACCCTCAATATGGAGCGAGTCGTTCATGACCTCCCTGAGTTTGTGGTCAAGGGAGAACGCCCTATCGCACGTGTGCAAGGCAGTACAATCACTTATGACCTGCCTCGACTCATTGAGAAGAAAGCAGCCGACAACGTATATGAGGCGTTGAAATATCTCCCTGGTGTCACGGAAATGGACGACAAACTCACACTTGGCGGCATGGCAGTGACCGTGATCCTCGACGGCAAGGTGTCGACGATGACGGAAGACGAGCTCACTGCTTTGTTGAAGTCGATGCCTGCCTCAAAGATAGCTAAGGTGGAAGTGATGTATAATGCACCTGCGCGGATGCAGGTGCGAGGAGCCGTCATCAACATCGCGTTGCGGCATGGAAACGCTGATGGGGTACCTCTCACCGGAGAAGCAGGAGCGACCTATCGCCAGGAGCATGATGAAAGTTTTGAGGAGCGCGCCACCTTATTATATAGTAGACAGAAACTATCCATGGACATGATGGTTGCTCATCATCACGGACGGTCTTTCTGTAAACGTGATGAGCAGACACGGCAGACGCTCGACAAGGGTTCAGTGTACGACATCTCTTCAGCACAGTCGAGCCGAAGTCATGATTATGGCGATGACCTGAGGTTTGGCCTTGACTATCGCTTTGCAGAGAACCATAGCCTTAGCCTCGTCTACACCGGAGCATACAAACATGGAAAGATATGGACAACGAATAATGGAAACGTAGAGGGCAGCAATGATATTCGCAATCACAGTTGGCTCCATGATGTTCGCCTTGACTATCAGTTACCCATTGGCCTGAAGCTCGGAGCTGAGATGACTTATTATGCTACTCCGGAGCATCAGCAGCTGCGGGGCTTGCTCCCTACGGGAACGATGAACTATCAAGTGGATGACAATCAGCGTGTGAACCGTTGGAAGTTCTTCCTTGCTGAGGAACAGAGTCTTGAAAAAGGCTGGGGGATCAACTACGGCGCCATTTACACCACGAGTATCAACCATACGTCTCAGCAGTATGTGGAAAAACAAAACACCACCGGAGATGCTCCTACGGACGAGCGTACGAGGTTGCGTGAAGATGATGTTAATCTTTATGTCGGAGGCAGCAAGAGCTTCGGTTCCGCGCTGTCATTGGAAGCGTCTGTGGCTGCCGAATATTATCATTCGCCGGTTTGGAAGAAGTGGACCGTCTATCCAACCTTCAACATGACCTGGATGCCAGCAGCAGGACAGATGCTGCAACTCGGATTGAGCTATGACCGCAGCTATCCGGCCTATTGGCAGATGACGAACTTCACGACTTATAGCAATGGCGGATACGACGAGATAACGGGCAATCCAAACATCAAGCCATCAGATTCTTACAATGCTCATCTTGTGTATCTGTTGAGAGGAAAATACCAGGCTGTGTTGTTCTACAACTATACGAACAATTATTTTGTACAGAGCCCATATCTGCGCAGTGACCGCCTTGCCATTACTTATCAGTATCAGAACTTCGACTTTCATCGACAGGTCGGAATCCAGTTGACCGCTCCTTTTCAGATCGGTTCCTGGTGGAACCTGCGGCCGACAGCCATCGGGATGTACATGCAGGAGAAGGATGACAGTTACTTCACGTTGGCCATCAACCGGCACCGCTTTGTCTTCGTCGGACTACTTGACAATACATTCACACTGAGCAAGAAGCCGGATATCACCCTTAACCTCACAGGAAAGGTGCAGACACGTGCAATCCAGGCTATCTATGATCTCAGTGGTTGTCAGCGTCTCGATATGAGTCTGCGTTGGCAGTTTGCGCGCAATCATGCAGTCCTCCGTCTCTACTGCAATGACCTCTTTGAGAGCAGCTGCATCACACCGACCATCGATTATGCTAATCAGCATCTCGCTATGCATTTCTCTACCTATCGTGAGTTCGGTATCAACTTCACCTATAAGTTCGGCAATTATAAGGAGCAGAGGCACGAGGGCGTAGATACGTCGCGATTCTGAAAAATCCTAAATTTCTCCCAAGTTGGGTCCTATCTTTGCCGACGAAAACGAATAAGGCAATGATAGAACAGATATTGGAGCAACTGAACAATGTAGACAAGACGTTGCTGCTGTGGCTCAACTTTGATGGCGGACGATGGATGGATACCTTTTGGTATACAATCTCGAACAGTCATATATGGATTCCCGTACTCGTGGCGGGAGGCATCGACCTTTGGCGAACAAGCGGAGGGTCATGGAAACGGCGCTGCTGCTTCCTGCTTATATTGGTTGCAATAATGGTGCTGTCGGACCAATTATCCTCTGGAGTTATCAAGCCGCTTGTGGGGAGAATCAGACCGAGCCATGAGCCTTCGCTCCTCCCTTACCTCCATCTTGTCAACGACTATCATGGAGGCCTTCATGGCTTCGTGTCAGGGCACGCCACAAATATCACAGCTGCGGCGACCTGGTTCTGGCTTGTCTATCGGGACCGGCTCACGCACGTCTGCCTTCTCTTTCTTGCATTTGCCGTGAGCTATTCGCGCCTGTATCTTGGGGTTCATTATCCGGGCGATATCGTGTGCGGAGCCCTGCTCGGCTTCCTTATCTCCTACAGTGCTTACGTCCTTTGCCGTAGAAGTTCTTCCTTCCACCGTTCTGAGCGACCCAAGTTTCTCTTAGGTGCCTTTGCCCTCACGCTGGCGGGTATCATTGTCTATACCCTCGCCAGCATGATCGTGTATGAGGTAGTAGCGTAATTCAGTCGATGAATCGCTTGAGGATGCCGCCATACTGGTCGATACGGCGGTCGCGGAGGAACGGCCACCAACGGCGCACCTGCTCGCAACGGTTCAGGTCAATCTCCACAATCTGCTCGCACTCATCTTTATTATTGGCACGGAACAGGAACTCGCCCTGCGGGCCTGCCACGAAGCTCGAGCCCCAGAACTGGATGCCATTGGTCTGATGACTTGGGTCGGGCTCGTAACCAACACGGTTGACGGTGATGACGGGGAGTCCGTTGGCTACCGCATGCCCACGCTGCACCGTTGTCCATGCTTCACGCTGCCGCTCTTGCTCTTCAGGCGTATCGGACGACTCATAGCCGATAGCGGTGGGGTAGATGAGCATCTCGGCACCTTGGAGCGCCATGAGACGCGCTGCCTCGGGATACCACTGGTCCCAGCAGACAAGCACGCCGAGACGGCCCACGGAGGTGTCGATGGGATGGAAGCCGAGGTCACCGGGGGTGAAATAGAACTTCTCGTAGTAGGCGGGATCGTCGGGGATGTGCATCTTGCGGTATTTGCCGGCTATCGATCCGTCGCGCTCAATGATCACTGCCGTATTGTGATAGAGGCCTGCTGCACGTTTCTCGAAGAGGGAGGTGACGATGACGACACCGCACTCTTTAGCTATTGCTCCGAAGAACTCAGTCGATGGACCGGGAATAGGTTCTGCGAGGTCGAAGAGGTCGACATTCTCTGTCTGACAGAAATAAAGACTATTGTGCAGCTCCTGAAGAACGATGAGCTCAGCGCCTTGCTTGGCGAGCGCTCTGCACTTAGCTGCGAGCCGCTGTTTGTTGTCCTCTACATCGGAGGTGTTATGTTGCTGGATGATTCCTACTTTTAATGTCATATGTTATGGTATTTTCGTTATTCTGGTATTTGCATCGTTATGCAATGGATGGAGCCGTGCTGGCGTACGATAACCGATGCATCGACGGGGATGATCTCACGGCCGGGGAAGGCTTCCTGGACGATGCGGATGGCTGCCTGGTCCTTTGTGGGCTGATTGTAGACCGGGAGGATGACGGCGCCATTGATGATGAGGAAGTTGGCATAGGTTGTGGGGAGGCGCTCGTCGTCATACATCATTGCATCGGGCATGGGGAGCTTCAAGAGTCGGTAAGGCTTGTCCTCCGTTGTGCGAAGCGTTTTCAGTTCCTCTTCCAATTCGCGAAAGTCCTCATATTGTGGATCGTCCTTGTCCTCGCATCCTACATAGGCGATGGTGTCGTTGGGGCAGATCCTCACGATGGTGTCGATATGTCCGTCCGTATCATCGCCGATGAGGTTGCCATGATGGAGCCATACGATGCGCTCAGCGCCAAGCGTCTCCTCAAGCTCTTCCGTGATGTCTTGCTCGTCCATCGGTTGGTTACGATGGGGTGCAAGGAGACATTGCGCCGTTGTAAATACAGTGCCTTTACCGTCACTCTCTATCGAGCCGCCTTCAAGTACGAAGTCGGTATGGTTCTCCAACGTTACTATCGGAGATTTCTCTTCGAAAGCTCCCTGACGAAAGAGATTTGACGTGATAGCGTTGTCCTTCTCCCATGCGAACTTCTCTCCCCAGCCGTTGAACTTGAAGTCAAGCAGATGCCAGGAGTCGTCAGCCGTATCTTTCACGGTGATAGGGCCGTGGTCGCGTGCCCAAGTGTCGTTGATGGGGCACGGATAGATGGTGGTGCGCGTTATCTCTTCTGGAGAAAGCGCTTGTGAGAGCGTCTCTTTCAAGTCTTCGGGGTTCTGCGCAGCGATGATGAGCTTCTCATGCTGTGCGATGATCTTGGCGAGCGCGAGGTAGGTCTGCGTGATCTCCGTGAGATAAGGTGCCCAGTCGGTATCAGCGTTGGGCCAGGTGATCATCACGCCGTCTTGTGGTTCCCATTCAGCGGGAAGGATGAGTCTGGGTTGGGACATATTATATTGGTATTGCTTGCAGGGGCTACCCCTGCTTTGTTATGTTTGCAAAATTAAGGAAAAAATAGAAGAAAGGCGTTGCAGGATTATAAAAAAAGAGTTATTTGTTTGTGGTATTAGATTTATTGGGTAAATTTGCGGTAAGAAATAATTGCACAGATGCTTGAGTTTAAGAATGTGAGTGTATCGTTGGGAGCCGACAGCCTCTCGTCACCCTTCTCGCTGATTGTCGAGAGTGGCGAGACTGTTTGTCTGCGAGGGAATCATGGATCAGGCAAGACCCGAATCTTGTCTGCCGTATTAGGATTAAGTCCACTTGCGGAAGGCTTTATCACGCTCGACGGAGAACTCATTACGCTCGGTTCTGCTCCTTATTTCCGCAGTATGATGGCCTATATTCCGCAGAATTTACCCGGGGATAACATTACGTTAACAGAAATTTGCCATGATTTGGGGCTGAAAATCGATAATTTAAAGGATGTAGATGCTGCTTCGAAGGACAAAAAGTTCAGAATGCTCAGTGCAGATAAGAGACAGGAACTGCTCCTACAGGTAGCTCTGAAGATGAACCGACGTATCTTGCTGATTGACAATATCCGCTACTCTCCTGCTAACGCTCTCCTGCTTAAAAGAATAGCTGAGAAAGGAACCGAGATTATCTACACGTGTGTGGAAAATCAATTTGAATATAATAAGGTTATAAATCTTTGAGATAAATCGCTCATTTAGAAAATATTGTTATGAAAATATCATTGTTAGGCATCGTCTTAGGATTGGTGCTTGTCGCTTTTCCTATATTTATTATCTTCCAATATCGTCTTACGTTGCTAAATCGGTACGTGAAGTCGATCGTGCGCCTCATTGTATCGGTAGCTGTTGTGGCACTGTGTACGTTTACGAGTGTGAAGTTGAATAGCCTGGCTCTTAATATTCTTCTAGCCTTGCTGTTCTGTGTTTTCTCGACGGCCATGTCTGTGGTGAAGTCGCGTCTGAAGTTTGAGCGGTCTTTCCTTCCATTGTTGGCGGGAGTGGTTGCGGGCGCAATTGTTGTAGGACTCTATTTCATTTTCCTTATCATGGGGGTGCGTGGAGTGCAAGTGTCTGCGGCTCTTGTTCCTGTCTATGGCTTGCTGGCAGGTGGCATGATTGAGGCCAATGCGCGAGCACTTGAGACGTATTATTCCGGATTGCGCCACCATAATCAGCTCTATTATTATCTGCTTGGCAATGGTTGTACACATGCCAAAGCCACGGAATATTTCTTTCGTCGTGGTCTTCAGGCATCGATTGTTACGGTCTGCAAG
>DEKJ01000022.1:0-338 GCA_002353825.1 Prevotella sp. UBA2725
TTGTTAGTTGTTAGTTGTTAGTTTTGGTGAGCATAAATATGCCGATACCTTTCGGGAAAGCGTTTTCTTACGGCACGTTCCTCCAATACCTTCGCAGTCCGGGGCCAAACGCGCTCTGCGGCAGACCTACCGTGAGCCGTGAACATTGGCTCCGGGGCTTATTTTTGTTAACATATTGCACAAATGAACCGATTTCTGCACGGATTTCCGCAATATTGCACCGATTGCTGCACGGAGGCGTTGCAGCTCTTTTTTTATCTTCAGATTCTTCCTACCTTTGCAACTGTCGAAAGACAAGCCATGCAATGACGCATTGCTTAACCACAAACACTAAAAAC
>DEKJ01000022.1:352-35229 GCA_002353825.1 Prevotella sp. UBA2725
GCTTTCACTGATGATAATTTTTCGCTGGAAAAGTCGGGATGGATTAAGAAGCAGGCAGTATTCTTTTCTGACCAAAACCAATAAAACCCTTGCATCACAGCAAGAAAAATCTAAAAGAAAGCCCGCACTAAAGCTTAATGCCATAGTGCGGGCAGTATCGTTACTTATATTCATCCCTATTAAGGGACGGAATATGCTTGCTAAGGAAAGTCTGTTAGATCACTTCGCTCCAGTCCTCAGCGGCCTTGCGGACGTACGACTGGTAACGGCGCTTAGCGCTCTTCTCCGTCTCATCGAAGAGCTCCTGAGCCTCTTCGGGACGAGCCTTCTTCAGAGAAGAGAAGCGGACCTCACCAGCGAGGTAGTTCTGGAACTTATCCCACTGCGGAGCCTTAGAGTCGAGCGAGAACGGATTCTTACCCTGCTCAGCGAGCTCTGGGTTGTAACGCCACAGATGCCAGTAACCACACTCCACGGCGAGCTGCTCCTCACGCTGTGAGCGACCCATGCTACGCTTCTCTTCCTTGGTACCCTTGATACCGTGGTTGATACACGGAGCGTAAGCGATGACGAGAGACGGGCCTGGATAAGCCTCGGCCTCACGGATAGCCTTCAGGCACTGAGCATTGTCGGCACCCATAGCGATCTGAGCCACGTAGATGTAGCCGTAGGTCGTCTCCATCAGACCGAGATCCTTCTTGCTCACACGCTTACCGCTGGCAGCGAACTGAGCGATAGCACCCAGAGGAGTAGCCTTAGAGCTCTGGCCACCAGTATTAGAGTACACCTCAGTATCGAGCACGAGGATGTTCACATCCTGACCCTGAGCCAGCACGTGGTCGAGGCCACCGTAACCGATATCGTAAGAAGCACCATCACCACCGATGATCCACTGAGAACGCTTCACGAGGTAGTGGTCGAGGGTCTTGAGCTCCTTAGCGCAGTCGCAGCCGGCAGCAGCGTCGCGCTCGATGAGCGGTTTCAGCACGGCAGCGGCAGCCTTAGAGCCGTCGGCGTCGTTCTGGTTGTCAATCCACTGCTGAGCAGCCTGCTTGAAGTCATCAGCCGTCTTGTCGTCAGCCATTTTCTTCTGGAGCAGGAGAGTGATGCGCTGCTTCATCTTCTTGTTGGCGAGAGCCATACCAAGACCGAACTCGCAGAAGTCCTCGAAGAGAGAGTTGTTGAAGGCAGGACCCTGACCATTCTCGTTCGTGCAGTAAGGAGTAGAAGGAACAGAAGCCGAGTAGATAGAAGAGCAACCTGTAGCGTTAGCGATCATCTCACGGTCACCGAAGAGCTGAGAGATGAGCTTCACGTAAGGAGTCTCACCGCAGCCCGAGCAAGCGCCAGAGAACTCGAAGAGCGGAGTAGCAAACTGTGAGTTCTTCGGGCTCTGCTTGATGTCCACGAGATCCTGCTTCGACTTGACGTTCTTCACGAGGTACTCCCAGTTGTCAGCTTCCTTCTTCATCTCAGGAGCGTCGACATTGAACGGTACCATCTTCAGAGCCTTCTCACCCTTCTTACCCGGGCATACATCGGCGCAGTTGCCGCAGCCGAGGCAGTCGAGGACAGAAGTCTCAATACGGAAGTGCATACCCTTGAGGGCCTTCGGAGCCAGCATGTCGTTGGTCTTGCCATCGAAGCCGGCAGCCTCTGCGTCGTCCATGACGAACGGACGGATACAAGCGTGAGGACAAACGAACGAACATTTGTTACACTGGATACAGTTCTCGGGGTTCCACTCAGGAACGAAAGCCTCGACGCCGCGCTTGTCGTAAGCAGCAGTGCCTACCTCCCAACGACCGTCCACGGTGTTGTGCTTCACGAAGTCGGATACCTTCAGCAGGTCACCAGACTGTGCGTTCATCGGGCGTACGACCTCCTTGACGAATGCGGGAGCATCATCCTCCTTGGCAGCGTCGTCCGGCAGGTTAGCCCATGCGGGGTCAACGGTCAGCTCCTTGTACTCACCGCCGCGGTCTACAGCAGCATAGTTCTTGTCGACGACATCCTGACCCTTCTTACCGTAAGACTTCACGATGAACTTCTTCATCTGCTCTACAGCGAGGTCGATAGGAATGACCTTGGTGATACGGAAGAAAGCAGACTGCAGGATGGTGTTGGTACGGTTACCCAGACCAATCTCCTGGCCGATCTTCGTAGCGTTGATATAGTAAACCTTGATATGGTGCTTAGCGAAATACTTCTTCACCTTGTTCGGGAGGAAGTTGACGAGCTCCTCACCGTCGAAGATGGTGTTGAGCAGGAACGTACCGTTGTCGCGCAGACCACGTGTCACATCATACATGTGCAGGTAAGCCTGGACGTGGCAAGCCACGAAGTTAGGCGTGAACACCTGGTAGGTAGAGTGGATAGGCTGGTCACCGAAACGGAGGTGTGAGCAGGTGAAGCCACCCGACTTCTTAGAATCGTAAGAGAAGTAAGCCTGACAGTACTTGTTCGTGTTGTTACCGATGATTTGCACAGAGTTCTTGTTGGCACCGACGGTACCATCTGATCCGAGACCGTAGAACTTAGCCTCGAAGAGACCTTCGCCACCCATAGGGATCTCAGGAACCTCAGGCAGAGAAGTGAATGTCACGTCGTCGACGATACCTACGGTGAAGTGGTCCTTCGGCACGTTGAGGTCGAGGTTGTCGTAGACAGACATAATCATGGCAGGAGTGATATCTCTTGAACCGAGACCGTAACGGCCACCGACGATCAGCGGCTTGCGGGGATCCTCGTAGAGAGCGCTCTTGACGTCGAGGTACAGAGGCTCACCCTCAGCACCCGGCTCCTTCGTACGGTCGAGGACAGCGATGCGCTTCACGGTCTCAGGCAGAGCCTTGCGGATAGCCTCCACGCTGAACGGACGATAGAGGTGTACAGCGACCATACCGACCTTCTTACCCTGCTTCGTCATGTAGTCGATAGCCTCGCGGGCAGCCTCCGTAGCGGAGCCCATGAGCACGATGACATGCTCTGCGTCAGGTGCGCCATAGTAGTTGAAGAGGTGATACTCACGGCCGGTGATCTTAGAGATCTCAGCAAGGTGCTTTTCCACGATCTCAGGCACCTTCTCATAGTAGCTGTTGCAAGCCTCACGGTGTGTGAAGAACGTGTCCGGGTTCTCGGCTGTACCGCGTGTGTCAGGACGCTCAGGGCTCATGGCACGGTCACGGAAACGCTTGATCCACTCGGGGTTGACGAGCGGGCGGATATCCTCCATGTCCATCTCCTCGACCTTGTGGTACTCATGAGAAGTACGGAAGCCGTCGAAGAAGTTGATGAAAGGTACAGAGCTCTCGAGCGTAGAGAGGTAAGGCACTGCGGACAGATCCATCACCTCCTGCACACTGCCGGAGCAGAACATAGCGAAGCCGGTCTGGCGGCATGCCATAACATCCTGATGATCACCGAAGATACAAAGGGAGTGAGAAGCCAGGGTACGTGCAGAAACGTTGAACACGCACGGCAGGAGCTCACCTGCGATCTTGTACATGTTAGGGATCATCAGCAGCAGACCCTGCGATGCAGTGTAGGTGCTTGTCAGTGCACCGGCCTGGAGAGATCCGTGGACGGCACCGGCAGCGCCACCCTCAGACTCCATCTCCTGGACAGAGACTGTTGTACCGAACAGGTTCTTGCGACCTTTTGCTGCCCACTCATCCACGTGCTCTGCCATAGGAGAGGACGGGGTGATAGGATAGATGGCAGCAACCTCTGTGAACATGTAGCTCACATGAGCGGCGGCGGTATTACCGTCAACCGTCACAAATTTCTTTTCTTTTGCCATTTTTACTAAAAATAGAAATTATATTGTTGTTGTATAGTCGGTCCCTCCCCATCCCTCCCCCGTAGGGAGGGGGCATCGAAACCCTTGGGGAGGGTCATGTCATTTCTTTATCTGGCTCTTCTCCCTCCCTACGGGGGAGGGTCGGGGAGAGGCTTCTTCTCCCTCCCTACGGGGGAGGGTCGGGGAGAGGCCTTAATATAAGAACCCTAACAGCCACAGCGGCATCTGGTTGTCCATGCCGACCTCCGTGTTGTATCGGGCGTAGTACGTATTTTTGTTGTATCTTGTCTTAGCCTTCGCCTTGGCATCGACGACTTTGAATCGCTTCTCACCGTCGATGATATAGGTGTGAGGTTTGTCACCCTGGTTGACGATGTGGTCTTTCCACATCGTATTGACGAAGAACGTTTCCATGAGCTCCTGCTGCTCCACCTCGATGGGGTAGATGGCATAGAGCAGGTTGGGGTTGTGCATCATCACCTTTGCCGGCTTCTTTGGGAAGTCGTCTCCGGGTTCGTAGATCATGTTCAGCAAGCGCGCGTCAGTGAGGTACTTGATATAGTTCATCACCGTAGCACGGCTCGTGTTGATCTGTGTGGCGAGCTGACTGACGTTCGGTGCTATCGCACCTTCTTTGGCGATGAGGTAGAAGAGTTTCTTGATCTTCGAGAGATACTTCAGCTCAATCTGCTTGATGAGTAGGATGTCTACCTCTGTCATCATGTTCATCGTCTTGAGCAGGTTCTCGGAAAAGTTACGGTGCTCCAGAAAGAAGGGATAGAAGCCATGGTGGAGATAGTCGGGAAAATATTTCGCGGGCGAAACGACGCTCAGCACTTTCCGTGACAAATGCTCGTGGTTGTTAATGATCTCATCGAGAGAGAACGGTTCAAAGTTTGTGCCAGCTTGGAGGTTGAGGAACTCACGGAAGGAGAAGCCACGGAGGTAGTAAAACTTCAAGATGTCCTTGATGGCAGGATAGTCGGTCTTCAGGCGCATTACGCTCGAGCCTGTGAAGACAATCTTCAGCTCGGGGTAGAGGTCGTAACAGCGGCGAAGCTCCAAGCTCCAGTTAGGCTGTTTGAAGATCTGGTCGAGGAGCAGCACCTTGCCGCCTTGCTCGACAAATTTCCCCGCGAAGTCGGCGATGCCGTTGCCTTGAAAGTAGAAGTTGTTCATGTTTACGTACAGACACTGTCGGTCGCGCGTGTCGAACTTCTCCTTGGCGTATTCTAGCAGGAAAGTGGTCTTCCCGACGCCACGCGTCCCTTTGATGCCTATCAGCCGGTCGTCCCAGTTGATATCATCCATGAGGCCACGCCGCACTGCTGCGTTGGTATGTTCAACGAGGTAGGCATGCGTCCGAAAGAATGATTCCATCAACTCCATAAATTTGTTCTCGTTCTTTTGTCTGTGTTTACTGATTTGTTTGTGATTGCAAAGATACAAAGTAATTTTAGTTTTGCAAAGTGTAAGTTACAAAAGTTTTGGCTTTTAGCGTTTTTTAATGCTATCTTTCGTCTCTTTCTTCTTTCCCGTTTTGAAGACCCGATCTTTCTTTTTAACTTTGCAAAAATCCTATGAGAATACACATTTTTAATCCGGAGCACGACCTGGCTCTTGCTTCGAACCTTGACAACTTCACCGCGCCGCACGCAGGTCGAGACCTGCGGCATGACCTCGGATATCTCCCAGCCATCTGGGCGGGGAAGGGCGACGGTGTGCTCGTCGACAACCGCGATGCGGCAGAGAACGCCTGGAAAAAGCTCGGGCTGCCGATGAAAGGCCAGTTCGTCACTCCCGAAGAGCTCCCGCAGCTTGTTCAGGATCCTACCTTTTCCCTCCAGCCCTGGGGATGGGACCGTGCTATCCGGGGCGAGTTCCTCCGTCTCGGCGCTCCCGCGGAGCGCTTGCCTGATGACGCCAGCCTTAACTTCGTCCGCCAGACGAGCCATCGCTCCTGGGCAGCGGAGCATCTTCTGCGGCCTCTGCGTGAGCTCCCTGGCACCATCGGCGAAGCCGAGACGGCGCACAGCGTTTCTGAGGTCCGCCGTTTCCTCTCCGTCCGTCACCACATCGTCCTCAAGGCACCCTGGAGCAGCAGTGGGCGAGGCGTCCGCTATGTCTCTGACGGCTCCGACGGTAACACAAAGTTCAAACTCACCCGCCAGCTTGAGGGTTGGATCGAACATATCCTTCAACGGCAAGGTGCTGTCCTTTTGGAGCCTTATTATAATAAGGTGATGGATCTCGGAATGGAGTGGTACAGTGATGGAGCTGGAAACGTGCGTTATTGTGGACTGTCGCTCTTTAACACAGTCAAGGGAGCATATTCTGGCAACCTACTCGCTGATGAAGCCGAAAAGAATGACCGCGTGGCGAAGTTTGTTGATCCGGAAGTGATTAAGAACGTGCAGCAGAGGCTTACGGAACTGCTGACCGTAAGTGTCGGTAAAAGCTACTGTGGACCTTTCGGCATTGACATGATGCTTGTTTGTAAGGATAAATCAGTATTCCTGCATCCGTGTGTAGAGATGAATCTACGTTCAACAATGGGGCATGTTGCCCTTCGGCTTCATGAGATTGCGATCAAGCCTTGGAGCAATATGCGGGTCACCTATAAAAATGGAAAATATTGCTTGGAGGTAGGTATTGCGAAAAGCTAATGTCTTGTCATTCTGCTTAAAGGCCATTGTCTGTCGAACGTCGGACGATTGTTTGTCGAACGTCGGACGATCGTTTGTCGAACGTCGAATAATCGTTTGTCGAACGTCGTCCTATCTCTCAGAACTTCCAACGTAGCTGCATTTCTAAATCTGTGCGGTTATTGTTGCGTATATCTTCTACCAACGAAGAGGATGCAGGACGATTGATGTAATGTACATACCCACAGTTGCAAATGAGAGTCAACTTGCTGCTTACGTCGGCTCGTATATTGGCGCTTATCTTTGTACCCTTTCCATAGAATGAGGGGAAAGAGAAAGTATAAAGCAACCCAGGTTCGTAACAATAAACGCGAGCGTCGTAACTATTCGTATTGAAATATCCAGCGGTAGCGATAAGTTTAAGCCATTTGTGCTGCCAGCGTGCAGTTTGGTTAATCATATATCCGTGACTTGCAGTTTCCTTACGGACAAAAGTTAAATCAACTTGTGTGGCAAGAAGAATTGTTGATGTTTGGTATGAAATAGCGAGCCTGGTCCGATGATCAAATTTCTTTACCAAAGCGTTTCCCTTTTGTCCTTTCAATTCTTTCATTTTCATTCGGTATCTCAACAGGAAAGCCCAGTTACCTTTAATAGCATCCAATTGAATGAAATTGTCCCATCTATGGGTTGAACTGGATGTGTCATATTTTGGCCAGGCAAAATAAGAAAAGTCAGAATAAAAGGTGAGCGTAGCATCATCCCAAGGCAACCATTTAGCACCAAGAAAAGCTGCGCTCTCATCATTGACAGAGCTTCCTTCTGCTATGCTGTTGGCAAAAAGTGCCTGATATTTATAGGGATAATAACGTTGTAAGGCAGTAAGTGTGAGACGAGGCGTCAGTTCATAGCTGATCATGTTGATGGTTGCGATCTGATTATTTTTGTCTGTTGCTGTCTCTCCACTGATATTAAGCTTCCGGCTTAAATAACCGTAGTCGATGCTAATATTATAGAAATCGTATCCACAGGGGTACCAACGGCGGTATTCCTGTCCCTTATCCATCTTCAGCTTACGGTTAAAGGAGGTGTAGAGACCTGTAATGCCTAAGTGGAAGCCATTTGACATCCAGTTGATATTACCTCCAACCAATGTTTCTGAAGTGTTTCTTCTTCGATTCATCTCACTCTGAGTTCTATGATAGCCCGATTTAAGGATAGTGGCCACGGTAGCAGAATCTTTATTAAGGGTTGCATCAATTTTACGGTATGACGCGAAAGCGGTAAGATCAAGGCCTTTGGCTATCTTGATAGTTCCAGCTGCACCTTGTAAGTAATTGCCTTCTGTTCTGCTGGCATGGCCAGAGATATGGGTGGACGAATTTATGAGTGCAGTCATCGTTGCGAGTTTACCGAATCCATAGCTGTTATTAAGGATTAGCCCCATACCGAAACGAAGACGGTACCGCCCCACGACAAGGGTATGTAGCTGTCCAATGCCTTTCAAAAGTACAAAGCCAGTATAAAAGTCGTAGCCGTATTTGTTTCGACCTTTGAAAAACGGTTCTCCCTCATCCTGGGCAGCCGCCAGTCCGATGTTGACCTGTTGTCCATAGCGGAAGGTGTAACGAAGCCAGTGCTTGCAAGAGGGTCCAAGGAAAGCGTCAGATCCCGGACGGTGATAGAGCGGGACTTTGACGTCGGCGAGGAGCGTTTGCTTACCATGGCGAAGGAGGTCGCGGAGCGGTGGTACGGTTTGGGGATACCTGGCGGGAAGGAGGGTAACGAACGGTGAGAGGCGTGAGAGCGTCGGACGATCGAGGCTTGGGATGAGAAGAAGTTCATTCAGTGTCTCGATGTGCTTTACGCGGTCGCGGTACTCGAGAATATCCATGACTTGCTGGGCGGTGAGACAGGGGAGTGCTTCGAGTTCGGCACGAGTGGCGGTGTTGAGGTCCAGGGGATCTGCTTCGCGATCGCTAAGGTCTTCGTAGAGCTGCTCCATCGTGCCATCGTCGATTGTTTCGGGGGTCACGAGAGGACTGAGGGAGAACTGCGCGCGAGCTGCTCTCGCGCTAAAAAATAACGAGCAAAGGATAAAGAAGAGAGAGCGGAGCATTGATGTTGGGTGTTAGGTGGTGATGGCTTGTTGTCACGCTCAAAATTAAGGAATTCCTTTGAATCTCGCAAATCTTTAGACAGAAAAGTTTCCTCATACGGAACTTTTCTAATACGGTTTTTTTCTCACACGGATCTTAAAGATTTTAAAGATGGCTACGCTGTTCGCTACGCGGTGGGGGCGCCCACTAGGGGGTGCCCCCACGGGTATGTGTAGCAGCGAAGCGGCATAACAAGCTTTAAGATCTTTAAGATCCATGTGAAAATAATATCATGTGCAAATAATCTTTCGTTTCACTGCATATTCTTAATATCCACCGAAGATGGTAGGAGCATAAAGCGTCATCGGAGAAGCCGACGAGTCGTGGAGAGTCGTGTAAAGCCGATGCAGAGGGAGACGATGCGGAAGGGGGTTATCGCTTGCGGAACACGTACTTCTTCGCCACGAAGAAGAGGATGGCAAGGACGACGAGGGCGATGATGACAATCTTAATGTACTCTCCGTACTCCATAATCTTGTCGTTGAGGTGTTCTTCGGGGACTACGGAGTGGAGGTAATAGCCGAGGATGGCGAGGATCATGTTCCAGCAGCCGGCACCGAGAGTGGTATAGAGGATGAAATGACCGTAGTGCATCTTCGACAGTCCGGCGGGGATAGAGATGAGGTGTCGAATGCCGGGGATGAGTCGTCCAGTGATTGTGGCGAGCTTGCCGTGGTTGTTGAAGTAAGCCTCACTCTTCTCGACCTTGTGCTGGTTGAGGAGACAAAGGTGTCCGAGTCGGCTGTTGGCAAAGCGGTAGATAACTGGACGACCGAGGTAGTAACCAGCGAGGTAGTTGATCGTTGCGCCGACATCGGCACCGAGAGTGGCGAAGAGGACGACGAGGAACGCATTAAGGTTACCGCCCGCGGCATGGTAGGCGGCAGGTGCCACTACGAGTTCTGAGGGCACTGGGATGACAGTGCTCTCGAGGAGCATGAGGATGAACACCGTGAAGTAGTTCAAGTTGTTGAGGAGGGTCGATAAGATATCCATTTCATTTTTTCATTTTTGCGACTGCATAGTCGTAGTACTTGTCGAGCGGCAGGTCGGCAGGGAAGAAGTCGGCGAGCTCTCGCTGCAAGCCTGCGGGGTTCTTCGCAATGGCCTGGCGGAGGTCGGAGAGGAACTCCTGCTGCATGCCAAGTTCATAGTCGGTGCGTGCGAGGTATGCCCAGAGGTCGTGAAACGTCTGATCCACGGCTATGTCGGCGAGATAGCGGAAAGCATCGTGTGCCTTCTCCCATATGCCACAGTCGTAGTAGCAGTAGGCGATGTAGAATAGCGTGGAGTCCTTGATCTCATCGTGTGTCTCACGTAGCGCTTTGTTGAACCATTGCTGCGCCTCGTCTTTCTTCTCGTTGAGGAGCGAGAGGTATCCTTTGAGGATGAGGGTGTCGACGGTTGGTCCTCCGGCAGACTCTTCGAGGTGGGAGATGATGTCCATGGCATCGTCGTACCGTCCTTTGGAGGCGAGGACAAGCACCATGTTACGGTTGATCTCCGTCATGTTTGGTGACTGTGGCGCGCAGAGGCGTGCGGCACGTTTCCAGTGGGCGATGGCGGCGTCGAGCTTGTTGGCGTTCATGTCGATGGCGGCGAGCCCCATGTCTCCGATCTCACTCTGCGGTTGCAGGCGTTTATAATGCTCATAGCACTCGCGTGCGCCGGTGTCCTCTCCGACCATCATGAGACAGTTGGCTTTGTTGAGGATGGCGTCGGTGTCGTCGGGTTCTATGGCTAGGGCGTAGTCGCTCGACTCGCGGCTCTTGGCGTAGTCGCTGGAGAGATAGTAAGCCGAAGCGAGGTAGTCCCAGAAGGCGTTGTTGTACGGGTCGCGATCGATGAGTTTGTTGAAGAGCATGATACCCTGCTGGAGTTTGCCGTCATTGAGGGCGATGCGTCCTTCGAGCTCGAGGTAGTCGCTGTCGTCGGTGTTATTGCTCTGGGCGAGCCATTTCGCGGCGAGGTCGAAGACCTCATAGTCGGCGAAGAGTCCGGCGACATCGAGGTAGTAGTCGTCGAGGTCGTCGTCGCTGATCGTTTTCTCCCGCGCTTCGAGATACTCTTCAGCCTCGTCGGTGCGGTTGTCGGCGATCATGATCTCCGCCACGATATAGATGTACTCGAGGTCCTGCTTGTCGGCGATCTCCTCAGTGAGCTCCATGGCTTTGTCGGGATCGTGCTCGACGAGCATGGCGACACGCGCTTTGAACGCCAGGGGTTCGGTGGCACCGGGGAAGATGGCAAGCGCCTGATCTGCCGCCTCGATGGCCTGCGGGAGGTCACCGTGGAGGTGGTAGTATTCGGCTATATCGGTGAAGTCCTCCGGCTCAAGATAGACGGAGGTACCGTTCTGAAGTGCCTCCTCATATCGCCGGAGGTTCTCCTTAAATGCTTTAGTATGAAAAATGTTGTCGGTCATATTTAAGGCCTCTCCCCGGCCCTCCCCCGTAGGGAGGGGGCGAAGCCGTGGATGCTACTTGGGTATTGGAACTCCCTCCCTACGGGGGAGGGCCGGGGAGAGGCTTTTATTTTTTCAACCCCACGGTCTTGTTGAAGACGGGGGCATCGTCAGTGGTGTCGGGGTCAGCCATGAAGTAACCGGTGCGCTGGAACTGGAGGTACTGGCCCGGCTTCATTGTGGCGGCGAAACGCTCGACGTAGCAGTTGGTGTGGATATGGAGAGAGTGGGGGTTGAGGAGCTCGCGGAAGTCACGGTCGTCAGCCGAGGGGTTCTCGACATTGAATAGACGGTCATACTCGCGGACCTCAGCCTTGACACAGTCGTCGGCGTTAACCCAGTGGAGGGTGCCCTTGACCTTACGGTTGGCTCCTGGCAAGCCGCTCTTCGACTCGGGGTCGTACTCGGCCTGGATCTCCGTGATGTTACCCTCGGCATCCTTCGTGCAGCCAGTGCACTTGACGATGTAAGCGTTCTTCAGACGCACCTCCTTGCCGGGAGTCATGCGGAAGAACTTCTTCGGCGCATCCTCCATGAAGTCGGCGCGCTCAATCCACAGGTTACGGGAGAAGGAGATGAGGTGGGAGCCTGCTGTCTCATCCTCGGGATTGTTAATAGCTTCCATCTGCTCGGTCTTGCCCTCGGGATAGTTTGTCAGTACGAGCTTCACAGGGTCGAGGACGGCTGAGACACGTGTGGCTTTCTTATTCAGATCCTCGCGTACGGCAGCTTCGAGGAGCGCCATGTCGTTGAGAGCGTCGAACTTTGTGTATCCGATGGAGCGGATGAAAGCTTTGATGGACTCTGGAGAGTAGCCGCGGCGGCGCATGCCACAGAGGGTCGGCATACGGGGATCGTCCCAGCCGTTGACGAGGTGCTCGTCGACGAGGGTGTGGAGCTTACGCTTCGACATCACGGTGTAGGTGAGGTTGAGACGGTTGAACTCGATCTGTCGCGGACGGTTGTCGTCGAGAGCTTCCTTCGCCGTGCCGTCGTACTCCTTGAGGTAGTCGATGAACTTGTTGTACAGGGGGCGGTGGGGCACGAACTCAAGGGTGCAGATGGAGTGGGTGACGCCCTCGAAGTAGTCGCTCTGTCCGTGGGCAAAGTCGTACATCGGGTAGCAGTGCCACTTCGTTCCTGTGCGGTGGTGCGGCGTCTGGATGATGCGGTAGATGACGGGGTCACGGAAGTGCATGTTCGGGTTTGCCATGTCGAGCTTGGCACGGAGCACCATGGATCCTTCCACGGCCTCGGGGGTGTTCATATGCTTGAAGAGTCGCAGGTTCTCCTCGATGGGGCGGTCGCGGTAAGGGCTCGGCGTGCCGGGCTCCGTCGGCGTGCCTTTCTGCTGGGCGATCTGCTCGGAGGTCTGCTCGTCGACATAGGCGTGGCCGTTCTCGATCATCCAGATGGCGAAGTCCCACAGCTTCTGGAAGTAGTCGGAGGCATAATAGATATGTCCCCACTTGAATCCGAGCCATTTGATGTCGTTGAGGATGTTCTCTACGTATTCCGTGTTCTCTTTCGAGGGGTTGGTATCATCGAAACGGAGGTTGCAGACGCCGCCGAACTCCTCTGCGGCACCGAAGTCCATGCAGATGGCCTTGGCGTGACCGATGTGGAGGTAGCCGTTGGGCTCTGGGGGGAAGCGGGTCTGGATACGTCCATGGTTCTTGCCTTCCCTGAGATCCTCGGCAATGAGCTCCTCGACGAAGCTCAGGCTTCGCTTTTCCTCTTTCTCGTTTTCTTTAGTTTCCATTTTTATATAATGTATTAATATGGTCGTTTAGTGTGTGGGTACACACATTCATCCAATTTGCAAAGTTACTTATTTTTGGCTACATTAGTGGCTGATATAGGAAAAATATTAGAAAATATTGGGGCAAAATGTTGTTTGGTATTAAAATATTTGTTACCTTTGCCAATGTTATCCTGAATACAATCTTTTTACCTTAAGAAGACTAATGCTTATTGAAAGGAAATGGCGCACGCTGAGACAGCGTGCGCCATTCATTTTTTTTGCCTCTTCCCAACCCTCCCCCGTAGGGAGGGGGAACAAGTATGGATGCTATTGGGTATTGGTCACCCCTCCCTACGGGGGAGGGGATGGGGGAGAGGCCTTACTTGATCCCTCTCTGATTCAGTGCTGCCGCATACCGCTTGGCGTTTGCCATATGCTCGGTATAGGTCACGGCAAAGTCGTGGGTGCCACTGAAGTCAGGTTTAGCACACATATAAAGATAGTTGTGGTGAACCATATTCAGCACGGCATCGATACCAGCGATGGACGGCACACGGATAGGCCCTGGAGGCAGACCGGGGTTCGTGTAGGTGTTGTACGGACTCTTGACGAAGAGCATGGCGTGATAGATACGCTTTGCAGCAAAGTCCTTGAGAGCGAACTTGATCGTCGGGTCGGCCTGGAGTGGCATGCCCTGTGGGTATTTGGCGTCGCGGAGCATGAGGCGGTTGTAGTACATGCCTGCGATCATTGGCTTCTCTGCGTTATTGGCTGACTCCTCATCGACGATGCTCGCCAGGGTTGAGACCTGGATGGGATCGAGGTGGAGCTTCTCGGCTTTCGCTTGACGTTCTTCGCTATTCCAGAACTTGTCACACTCTTTTTTCATGCGGGAGAGTAGCTTGTCGATGCTCGCATCCCAGTAGATGTCATAGGTGTTGGGGATGAACATCGCGGCGATAGTCGTGGTGTCGTAGCCGTACTTACGGCATACGCTCTCGTCGGTAAGAGCACGGACGAGTTCTGTGCTATCCATCATGAGCTTCTTGCTCAGTGCTCCAGCCATGTCGGGCATGGTGCGCACGCTGGGTACAACGAGGTTGACAGGATCCTGCATGCCGTTCTTCAGATGACGGAAGACGGTGAAGGCTCCCATGGACGGCTTGAGGGCGTAGCGGCCTGTACGAACATGATGGATGAGGTTGCTGTGGCGGGCGAGAATACGGAAGGCCTGGAAACAGTGTGCCTTAGAGACGGGACGCAGCTTGGCCACGAGAGAGTCGTAGTTGTCGTCCTTATCGACATAGACATACTGAGTAGCGCTCCTACCAGTGAACGAGGTGAAAAAGTAGTAGTAAACCAGTCCGAGAAGGGCCAGCACACATACTGCTGCAAGGATAAGATACCGCTTGCTTAATTGACGTGTCATAACTTATGAATTGTCTATTACGTGTTTATTCTAATTTCGGTGCAAAGTTACATATTTTATAGGTAACTTTGCAAAAAAAAGCCCCCCAAAGTCCCCCCCGAAGGGGGGAATGTTGATTACTTATAAGAGTCTTACCAGTGAAATCCTTATCTTTTGAGGATGCCTGTGGGTGCTGGATAATGTAATCAACACCCTCCCCTTCGGGGAGGCTTGGTGGGGCTCTTAGTTGGGTTTCTATGAAATACAATACATATATCTTTGATCTTGACGGCACATTGCTCAATACGTTGGACGATCTTGCTGCCAGTTGTAATTATGCACTGCGGACCTATGGACTGCCGGAGCACAGTGTTGATGATGTACGGCGGTTCGTGGGTAACGGGGTACGTCTGCTCATGACGCGTGCCATCCCCGGGGGTGAGAGCTATCCGAAGTTTGAGGAGTGCTATGCTTGCTTCCGCCAGCATTATCTGCATCATAACCTCGACACGACGGCTCCCTACCCGGGCATCATGGAGATGCTCAAGACGCTGCTGGACAATGGTAAGAATGTGGCGGTGGTAAGTAATAAGTTTTATCAGGCTACGCAGGATCTCGTACACCATTTCTTCCCGGACATCAAGGTGGCTATCGGGGAACGCCCTGATATCCATAAGAAGCCGGCACCGGACACCGTGAATGAGGCGCTGCGCCAGCTCGGTGCCCAACGTGAAACGGCGGTGTATATCGGCGACAGTGATGTGGATATCGATACGGCGCGTAACAGTGGCATGCCGTGTATAAGTGTGCTCTGGGGATTCCGTGACCGTGAGTTCCTCTTGGAGCATGGGGCCACGACGCTGGTGAAAACACCAGAGGAAATAGTGGAGGCCTAACCAAGATGGCTTGGGTAGGCCCCATGGTTAGGCCACAGGTATTGCTTTTATCCTTGCAAGGTGACGGCCGCCCTCGAAGTCAGTGGTGAGGAACTCATCCATGATCTTAGCAGCCATTTCGTTGTCGATGAAGCGGCCGGGCATGACGAGAACATTGGCGTCATTGTGCTGACGGATGAGGTGGGCGATCTCTGGGATCCATGCCAATCCGGCACGGATCGACTGATGTTTGTTGAGTGTCATTGCCATACCTTCGCCTGAGCCACAGATACCGATGCCGGGGTAGACCTCGCCGTTCTCTATACCGCGAGCCAGGGCGTGACCGAAGTCGGCATAGTTGCAGCTCTCTTCACTGTAGGTGCCGTAGTCTTTGTAAGGGATGTGCTTTGCATCGAGGTATTGTTTGACGAATTGCTTGAGCTTAAAGCCAGCGTGGTCGGAGGCGAGTCCAACAGTTTTGATTTCCATTTTCTTAAGAGGTTATATTATTAAAGGTTATATCTTTCGAAGATTGATTTTTCTCACACGGCTTTTTTCACAATATTTTTCTCACACGGATCTTAAAGATGTTAAAGAAGGCTACGCTGTTCGCTACGCGGAGATGCTGAGGAATGCGTAATCGGCGAAGCCGACAGTCGCGAAGCGACAATCTTTAGAATCTTTAAGATCCGTGTGAGAAAAATCATACATTCGTGTGAAAGGAAATATCGTGTAGTCTTATTGTATGATCTTAGTCATTGCCATGGCTGATACGAGACCGTCGGGACTGATCTTGGCGTTGATTTTGAAGGTGGCGTGATGTTCCTTCGTAGGATCAGTGCGTTGGATGTCTTGGGTAGCAGAGATATTGACGGTGTATTCGTATTCGTCTTGTCCCACCTCACGCTTGTTGATCTTTGCATCGTTGCCCAGACGCCACGTCATACCCGTGATGTCATCCTTGTAGATCTTCTGCAGGAAGACAGCAACATCAGCTTTAGTGGCCTGTGTCTTGCCGAGGAAGTTGGACATCACCGGTTCTACACTAGCTTCGAGCGAAGCCTCGTCGTTGGCGTTGACAGCCTGGAAGAAGTGGCGGAGCGCAGCTGTGACCATCACCTTCTCATCGGGCTGCACAGTCTTTGTCTTGATTTTCTGAATAGCAGCGTTGGCTTCGTCGACATGCTCACCGTTGGGGTGTTCGTCAAGATAAGCCTGGATCTCATCGAGAGTATTGGCATTGGCTGCGAAAGCCCAGTCGATAGAGTCGATCTTATGCTGAGCCTCGGCTTTGTGCTCTGAGTTGGGGTGCTTGCTAAGATAGTCGAGGAGTGCCTGCTTAGAACCGCTCACCACGGCGTTGTTCCAGTCGACATCCAACTGTTTGAGGGCGTCGAGATGCGCTTGAATGGAGTCGATATGTGCTTCAGGAGCGTCTTTATAGTTGTCAAGATAAGTCTGAAGTACGAGTGGATCATCACTCTTCATGGCATATTCGTAAGCCTCCTCTTCTTTGGAGGTCTTGGCGTTGTTGTAGAAATAGAAGCACACGCCACAAAGTGCAATAGCCAGGATGATGGCAGCGATGAGGGGGCCGTGACCTTTCTTCTTCTTTGGCGGGACGGGTGGGGGCGTAACGCCACCCTTCTTTCCGTTGGCCGAAGATTGAGGAGTGGCCTGCTGCCGACTTGATGTCTGCTGGCGGTTGTAAGTCTGCTGCTGGCTATAGGATGGTTGCTGATTGTAAGTAGGCTGAGCAGGTGCAGCCTGCTGTGCATCTGCAGATGTAGACGCAGGTGTCGGTTGAGTAGATGACTGCGCGTCAGCGGTGTTGCCCACGGTGCCAGAAAGACGGGTCAGATGATGGCAGTTGGGGCACATCTCCTGATCTTTGAAATAGACTTCGCCACACTGCGGACATTTGATGACCTTTCCTGCTATCGCTACACCACAGTTAGGACAAAAGGGAGCCTTGTCGCTTATCTGTCGCCCACATTCGGGGCATTTTATCATTGCCATAATTATGCTGGTTTATTAGTTTTGTATGTATGTGAGTGAACGTTATCTTTGACTATTATCTTCATCGGTGACGGAACCTAATCTCGCGGAGCTTGTGCTTGCCCATGAACCGGCTCTTGTCGACGTAGCCGTTGATGCCGTCGAGATGGCCTTTACCGGTGTATTGCCACAAGATGTACTCCTTTCCATCGGCGAGGACGGGCTGACGCGTGGAGTACTGTGCGATCATGAGCTTATAGTCGTCGAGCAGTCCCTGGAGGTTGGAGTTGTAGAAACTCGTACCGGTGTAGACGAGGGGCCGCTGCCGGTAGGCTTTCTCCACGAGGACGAGGAACTTAGAGAGAGAGTCGCGAAACTCTTCCTTCGACAGTCCGCTGCGGGTCTCGACATCGATCATAGGCAGCAGATCCTGATCGCCGGGGCGACACTGTGCCATAAAGTTGTGAAGCTGCTCCACCTGACTGATGCGCGGACGATAGAAGTGGTAGGAACCCACTTTGAGCCCATAGCTGTGAGCCAGGTCGATGTTCTGTTTATATTTATCATCGATGCGCGAGCCACCCTCTGAGGCTTTGAGATAAACGTATGCCATCTTTGTCTTACCCACAACTTCCCAGAACACGGTGCCCTGATAATGGCTCAGATCGATGCCATGAATATGACGGCACGTGTCCTCACATTCCACGTGACGGTACTGTGCGAACGTCGTGGTGAAGAGCGTCAGGCAAAATATTGTAAGAAAAAAGCGCTTTATACTCGAAATCATAGTGCAAAGATACAAACTATTCGGGAAAAGTGTGAGTGTTTAACTACTTTTCTCATTGACATATCTCTTATGCGCCTCGTGAATGAGTTCTCCGAGGTGGTCATTCTTCATGGAGTGGCGCACGATGACCCTTGCGGCGAGGGCGGCAATGACCCACATGACGACGTAGAAGACGATGGCCCAAAAGAAACGGAGCCGCCACAGATAGAATCCCGACATGAAGGCCAACAGCGCTGCAACAAGCACAATGTAAGCTATACCCACATGACGTCCCACGCGCTGCTGCTCGCGCAGTGCGGCTTGATAAGCCTCGTCGTGTGCGAGGATATCGTTGGCGTGCTCGCGCCATAAACGCTCAACTTCTTCGCGGTTCATGTCTTCTTTATTCTTTATTCTTTAATCTTTAGCGTAGCGCTACGCATCGTCCTTGCGTGCGTTGATGCGTGCAATCCACTCTTGACGGCGGATCTTACGCCGCTTGTTTCGCCGACGGATATCCATGATCATCTTGAAGCCGATCCACACAAGGATGACCATGAGGACGACGAAGACGGCAATGAGCAAATACAGATTCTGTTTCATGATTTGTTCTTATTAGTGCGTACGGTACCATTGATAAAGTTTCTCGACACCGTCTTCAATCTCTACCTTGTGGGTCCAGCCGAGACTGTGGAGCTTTGAGACGTCGATGAGCTTACGTGGGGTGCCATTGGGCTTCGTCTTGTCCCATACGATCTCACCCTCGAAGCCGACTGTCTTCTTCACGAGTTCTGCCAATGCCTTGATGGTCAGCTCCTTGCCTGTGCCCACGTTGATGTGGCAGTTGCGAATCTCACCAAGCGAGGGGATGGCACCACCACGGCCTTCTGAGTTGTTACGGTTGACCTCTCCATCGGTTTTGGCGCCGTAGAAGACACTGGAGTATTTCTCTATGCCGATGATATCCTTGAAATCAACATTGAGCAGGATATAGACGGAGGCGTCGGCCATATCCTCTGACCAGAGGAACTCGCGCAGTGGGCTGCCATCGCCCCAGAGCGTCACCTTGTTGTTCTCGATGCCGTAGAAGGCGAGGGCTTTCTCGATGCGTTCCTTCGGGTTCTTACCATCGACATTGCCTTCGTCGATGATGGCGCGCAGCTTGTCTGTGGGGTTGATGGGGCGCAGGTCCATGTCGTGGCGGATGGCGTCCCACGCGTTCTCATGAAGGAGCTTGGCGAGGAAAATCTTACGCATCATGGCCGGCATGACGTGAGAGTTCTCCAAATGGAAGTTGTCGTTGGGACCATAGAGGTTCGTGGGCATGACAGCGATATAGTTGGTGCCGTACTGGAGATTGTAGCTTTCGCACATCTTCAGACCTGCAATCTTTGCGATGGCATATTCCTCGTTGGTGTACTCGAGCGGGGAGGTGAGGAGTGCGTCTTCTTTCATCGGCTGCGGTGCGTTTTTGGGGTAGATGCAAGTGGAGCCGAGGAAGAGGAGTTTCTTCACATGGTGCTTATAAGCCTGCTCGATGACGTTGCATTGGATCTTCATGTTCTGCATGATGAAGTCGGCACGGTAGAGAGAATTGGCCATAATGCCGCCAACGAAAGCTGCAGCAAGGACCACGGCGTCGGGCTGCTCCTCATCGAAGAAGCGCTTTACGGCGAGCTGATCCGTGAGGTCGAGCTCCTTATGGGTACGGCCCACGAGGTTGTGGTAACCGCGTTTCTCTAAGTTGTTCCAGATAGCCGAGCCCACAAGTCCGTGGTGTCCGGCAACATAAATCTTACTTGATTTGTCTAACATCTTAATAGAGTATCTAATATTTTGCATGCAAAGTTACAAAGAAATGAACGAATAAATAAGAATGTCGCAAAAAAAAGATTTTATTGTTAAAATGCAGTTACAGTAGTACAAGTTTGTATGAAATTGTGTATATTTGCAATCGTATAATTCTAAAACCAGCACATTTATGCTAACTCACATTATGCTAACTCAACAAGACAAGCAACAGATTGAGGGCCGCGGCATGACCGTCGCCCAGGTAGAACATCAGCTCGAAGAGATTGCCAAAGGCTTCCCATTCCTTAAGCTTGAGGCCGCTGCAGCCGTGGGCAAGGGTATCACCGTAGAGGATGCCGAAGGTCAGAAGGCTGCTATAGATAAGTGGCAGGCTTATAAGGATGCGGGACATAAGATCGTGAAGTTCGTGCCCGCTTCGGGTGCCGCCAGCCGCATGTTCAAGAACTTGTTTGCATTTCTCAATGCCGACTACGACGAGCCCCAGACTGATTTCGAGAAAGATTTCTTCAATCATATCGAGAAGTTCGCGTTTTACGATGCTCTCAATGCTAAATGTAAGGAGAACAAGGGAAAGGACATTTCTGCGCTTGTGAAAGAGGGTGATTATAAATCCGTCGTCGCTAACCTGCTTAATAAGGAAGGTCTCAACTATGGTCAGTTGCCGAAGGGCCTGCTATTCTTCCATCGCTATGCCGACGGCGTGCGCACGCCAATGGAGGAACACCTCGTGGAGGCAGCGCTCTATGCAAGCTCCAAAGGTGAGGCACATATCCATTACACCGTTTCGCACGACCATCTGAAGCTTTTCGAGGAGAAAGTAGCTGAGAAGAAAGCACAGTATGAGCAGAAGTTCAACGTCAAATACGATATCTCGTTCTCTGAGCAGAAGCCTTCGACAGATACTGTCGCTGCAAATCCCGACAACACACCGTTCCGCAACGAGGACGGCACGCTTCTCTTCCGTCCGGGCGGCCACGGCGCATTGATAGAGAATCTCAACGATATAGATGCTGATGTGGTATTCATCAAGAATATCGACAATGTGGTTCCCGACCGACTGAAGGACGACACTGTGCGCTGGAAACAGGTTATCGGTGGTGTGCTTGTCGATGTGCAGGAGAAGATCTTCGAATATATGCGTGTGCTCGATTCGGGCGTGTACAATCATGAGAAGATCGAGGAGATTATCCGCTTCGTACAGCACGTGCTCTGCACACGCAAGGCTGACATCAAGGAGCTTGAAGACGGAGATCTCGTACCTTATCTCCGCGCGAAGCTCAATCGTCCACTGCGTGTCTGCGGTGTTGTTCGCAACGTAGGTGAGCCCGGTGGCGGTCCGTTCCTTGCTTACAATCAGGATGGCACTGTGAGCCCACAGATTCTCGAGAGCTCACAGATCGACAAGAGCAACGAGGAATATGTGAAGATGTTCACGGGTGGCACTCACTTCAACCCTGTTGATCTCGTGTGCGCTACTAAGAACTATAAAGGAGAGAAGTTCGATCTCCCGAAGTATGTCGATCACAATACGGGCTTCATCAGCAGCAAGTCAAAGAATGGTAAGGCCTTGAAGGCACTTGAGCTCCCCGGCTTGTGGAATGGCGCTATGAGCGACTGGAATACAGTGTTCGTGGAAGTGCCATTGTCGACCTTCAATCCTGTGAAGACCGTCAACGACCTGCTCAGGGAGGTGCATCAATAAATAAGAGGAGGGGCTTGGGGAGGCCCCTCTCTTATATATATAATAATGTGTTGAAAGAAAAATGCAGTTTTTTTGAAAAAAAAGTGTCGAAAAGTTTGCGGGTCCAGAAAAAAGCAGTACCTTTGCACTCGCATTCAGGGGAATGCTTCTCACTCTTGAGAAAATGCGGCAATAGCTCAGTTGGTAGAGCGCGACCTTGCCAAGGTCGAGGTCGCGGGTCCGAGTCCCGTTTGCCGCTCATCTTTTTGAACAATCCTTTGTTTGAAGGAATCCTTTTTAAGCCCAGGTGGCGGAATTGGTAGACGCGCACGTTTCAGGTGCGTGTGTTTCACGACGTGCAGGTTCGAGTCCTGTTCTGGGCACAAAGTTTGGATAAACAGACATTTGGAGGGGTGGCGGAATTGGTAGACGCGCTACTTTGAGGGGGTAGTGACTATTATTGTCGTGGGAGTTCGAGTCTCCTCCTCTTCACTTGTTTAATGTTTAAATCAATATTTTGTTTGCGGCAATAGCTCAGTTGGTAGAGCGCGACCTTGCCAAGGTCGAGGTCGCGGGTCCGAGTCCCGTTTGCCGCTCTTTTTTTTGTTTCCCTCAAGAAAAGATGAAACCTATTATTTCATGAATTTATACGTTAGATATTTTGACAATGAGACTCTTGTACACAATGTAGAAGAGGCTTTGCAGTTTTTACGCTCTTTGGGTGAAATAACGGTTACTCGCAATATGGAGGCCGATATTCGGGAATATGCAGCAAGCAATGTGATGTTCCCCAAACGCTACAAGGTGCGTTCTCATGTCTATTTCATCATCATCAAGACAACGGCTGCTACGATGCGCGATTTCAAGGAGAAAAAAGCCATGAGGCCGAACACCGGAGGCAACGTCGAGAACCCGATGGCCAAGCTTACGATGCGTCATGATGGATGGTATGAGGGAGAAATCGATTTCAAGCGCGTGGTACTGATCCCGAGTACAGGCAAGCACGAATATCGTGACACTACTTTCGTGGCACGTTGCAAGGCTTATTCTGGGATTGATTGCTACAACCGTATCGTGGAATATTTGCGTACACGCGTGGATAACCGCAGTCAGTTCCCCTCTGCCAAGGGTAAGAAGTTCCACTTCAAGTATCTTGGTATGTGGAAAGATCTGTCGCAGCAGCACGCTTAAGAGATCAGTGCTATGAACAAGGTAATGCTTATCGGAAATGTCGGCAAAGACCCCGATGTTCATTATTATGATGCCGACCAGGCTGTGGCAAGGGTGACCCTCGCCACAACGGAGCGTGGCTATACAGCGAAAGACGGAACAAAGGTTCCCGATCATACCGATTGGCACAATCTCTTGTTCTATCGTCAGTTGGCCAAAATTGTGGAGCAGTATGTTCACAAGGGTGACAAACTCTATGTCGAGGGTCGGTTGCGTTACAATACTTACGATGACAAGCTCGGCAAGCGTCATTATGTTACGGAGATATTAGTCGATAATATGGAACTGCTCACTCCCAAACCGACTCAGGCTAAGTAAGTATACATTAATAGAAAAGAATTCTTAGAAGAACTATTCTGCAAGACATTTCTTAGAGAAATTATTCTAAAAGACATTATTATTAAAGTTGGACTTATCCGTTTTTAGTCATCTCAGTGATCTGGCAGTGTTTCATCCTGTCACCCCCGGAGTGTTGACGGCTATCGTGTTGACGGCCGTTCTTCTTTTGGTGTCAGGTTTTGCCAGTGGTTCAGAGATAGCGTTCTTCAGTCTTTCCCCGCAGGATCTTGATGATCTCGATCCCGAGAAGAGCTCTCGAGATGCAGCTATCAGCATGCTGCGTGAAGATTCGGAGCGCACACTTGCTACCATCCTTATTACCAATAATCTGGTCAACGTTACGATCATCATGCTCTGTAACTTTATCTTTGGCTCGATCATTGAGTTCAAGGTGAAGTGGCTGGAGTTTTTGGTTATCACTGTTCTGTTGACCTTCCTTCTGCTTCTCTTTGGTGAGATTATGCCGAAGGTCTACAGCCGTTCCGTGCCTTTGAAGTTCTGTAGATTTGCAGTGAACGGAATTCTCTTCTTACGTAAGCTCTTCTGGCCTTTAGAGACTGTGCTAATTAAGAGTGGAGTGATTGCAGAGAAAGCTGTGCCGAAAGAGAATCACCAGCTCAGTGTCGATGATCTTGAGCAGGCACTTGAGCTGACGGATAAGGAGGATATCAAGGATGAGCAGAGCATGCTCCAGGGTATCATTCGTTTCGGCGATGAGACGGCAAAGGAGATTATGACCCCACGTCAGGATATCGGAGACATCGATATCCGTTCCACTTATCCAGAGGTGCTCCACTTCATTGTAGACAACAACTATAGCCGTATCCCGGTTTATCAGGATAATGAGGATAATATTCGTGGTGTACTGTATATCAAAGACTTACTTCCTTATTTAGGCAAGCCAGACAACTTCCGTTGGCAGAGCCTGATTCGTCCTCCGTACTTTGTTCCGGAGACGAAGAAAATCGACGATTTGCTGCGTGAGTTCCAGGAGAACAAGGTTCATATCGCGATTGTTGTGGATGAGTTCGGAGGCACGAGTGGTCTCGTAACGCTTGAGGACATCCTTGAGGAGATCGTCGGTGAGATCAATGATGAGTACGACGAAGAAGAGAAGAACTATACGCGCATCAACAGTAACACTTATATTTTTGAAGGTAAGACGCTTCTGAGCGACTTCTGCAAGATTCTTGGAATCGACGACGATGAGTTTGATGATGTCGAGGGTGATGCTGATTCTCTTGCTGGTCTTCTGTTGGAGTTGAAAGGCGACTTTCTCAGTCTTCATGAGAAGATATCGTATAAGCAGTATACTTTTGAGGTGATGGCTGTGGAGGAGCGCCGTATCAGTCGCGTGAAGGTGATCATCAATCAATCGAAGAAGAGCAATGCCGCTGATAAGAAAGCAGAAGCTTGACAACGATACGTGGCTGGCGCTATGGCAGATGTCAGAGTCATTGGATCAGTTACCTGAGCCCACTCATGTTGATCTCTCGGCATTCACCTCGCTCCGCCGTAAGAAAGAGAAGCTCACAGAGTATCTTTTGTTGAAGGAGTTGACGGGTAGTGAGGAGCTCGTTATCCGCCACAATGATGACGGTGCACCATCTATTGATGGCTATTTTATAAGTCTCTCGCATACAGAAGGCTGGGCAGCGATGATTCTGTCGAAGAGTCATCGGGTAGGGATAGATATTGAATATGTCTCCGAACGTGTCAATCGCGTGGCATCACGCTTTATCCGTGAGGATGAACAGCAGTCGACTCTTGCTGAGCGATTGATCAATTGGTGCTCGAAGGAAGCCGTCTATAAGTTCTTCACGGAGCAGCATCTCGAGTTTCATGAGATGCGCTTGCACCCATACTCTCAAGAACCCAAAGGAGCTGTCTTAGTGGATAATCTGCGACAGCAAATTCAGGTTGAGGTCAGTTATGAAGTCAATAACAAGTATGTATTAGCTTATCTAGAAGGTTAACGACTTCTTATTTTATGTTTATTTTTACATATTCTTAATAAAATGTGCATAAAATAAATACTTTAAATACAATTCTTTGCATTTTTTTAGTCTATCGTTTGGTGCTATCAATTATTTTCCTTACTTTTGCAGAATCGAAGGTATTAGTAGCCCGAATAATTCTCAGGAATATTGTTTAAGAAGGTATATTATATAGTTCTGTTGCTGTTGGTCGTATGCTCTTCATGCGATTTTAAACTAAAAGCAAACGATGATGACGATGATCCGTCCAACTTAAAGGTGGAGCGTTATGATCGTTTGGAGAGTCGCTATGTTATTACCGGTGACTTCTCCGCCCTTCAGCAGATGAACACAGAGTATCCCATCGAGACGCGTACCTTGGTAGAGAAGATGCTTCGTATCGGTGATGTCAGTGACCATGATATCAGCGAGCGCTTTCTCCGGTTCTATCAGGACTCAACGTTGCAGACTCTTGTCAGCGATGTAGAGCTTGAATATGCCAATATGGATGATATTTGTCAAGGCCTTCGTAAGTCGTTCACGACACTTCGAGAGTGGATCCCAAAGCTTCCCTTGCCTCGCGTTTATACGCAGATTGGAGCGTTGGATCAGAGTATTGTGGTAGGTGACCAGATGATAGGCATCTCGCTCGACAAATATTTGGGTGCCAAATATCCGATCTATAAGAAGTTCAATTACAGCAGTGAGCAGCTGGAGACTATGAATCGTTCCTATATCGTTCCCGATTGCATTAGTTTCTATTTGCTGAGTCTCTATCCCTTGAAGAATTATGATTCGCGAACGCAATTGGAGAAGGACCTTCACATGGGGAAGGTGATGTGGGTGACAAATAAAGTGGTGGGATCCGACGTATTTGATACAGACTATATCCGGATGATCAATCGTTATATGAAGAAACATCCACGTGTCACTGTGGAGCAGTTGCTTGAAAGCGATGATTATCGTCAGATTCAATAAGTGAATACTTATTGTTGTTTTTAGTTTATCAGCGTATACTTTACGATAGCTACCAGTTCTGCAAGGAGCACATAGAAGCACAAAATTATTTTTAGGTTACGACCGCCATTCACTGCACATGCTACAGTATCTTTGTAGTTGTGGATTAATCCAGAGAAGAGCCCATAGAAAATGGATGCCGACAACAGCATGAAAGCGAGGACGGGAATGAGACTTACCGATGCGCTACTGGGGTAGAGTGTGCCAGTGATATTCAAAAGAATGGCATGACGAGGTAAAATGAGCAAGGCCATGATGATGAGTTCAAATACAACGATCTCAAAAGCGGGCCACAATCCTCGTTTCTGTAAATTGCTGAGGTGGGCGTTGGGTCGGAACAATTGCTTCAGCGCTTGCCCCAATCCGCTCCTTATACATGCTCCCAATGCGATGTCGAGCAATAGAATCCATACGAGCAAGGGCTGGGCGAGATTGATGACGAACGTACCAAAGAACCAGCGGATGCCCGCATCACTCAGCAAAGGGCGCACTGAGGAGGAGGGCATGGCTGCGGACCACAGCCATGTACCTAATATGACAACGACATAGGCGATAATAATGCTCATTACCGCTGTACTAAGCCAGTTTCTTTTGAACATCTATTAATTATAGAATAGAAGTAAATATCTTATTCCTCATCCGGATGGAGGTTGTCAAGATCGAGGATGCGCAGCTGTAAGGCTCTCACTACAAGTCGTGTGGCGTTGATGCCTACTCCAGTGTTATCCTCAGGGAAGAGCTTCTTCACAAGTTCATTCTGTCGTTTCTCCAGGCTCTTCACGCCAAAAGGCATGCCACGGAGCTGCGTAATCTGCTCTTTGGTATAGCCGAGAGCGAGATGGCGGAGGAAACGCTCATCGTATTCATCGATATCGTAAGAGATAAGGGCCTCCTGACGCATGATCTCATTGTTGACACTCTTCTTGAACCGCTCCACGATCTTCTCGAGGATAGGCTCATTGAAGACCAGCTTCTTCCCACTCATCACAGCCTCCACGTCATTGCGCGTGAGCAGCTCACCTGTCTTGAGGATGATGCCGTCGCAGCCTGCATCGAGCACATCCACCCACAGCTTCTCGTTCAGAATCTCACCCGTGAAGATGAGCACTTTCACCTTTGGGTAACTTTGTTTCGTGTGGCGGCAGATCTCCACGCCGACAGTCGTTGAGCCACCCAAACCAAGGTCGAGCAATACGAGGTCGGGCTGTTGTTGGCGCATGAGCTTCCAATAAGTTGCTTCATCGGGAGCCGTTCCGAGGACATGCGCCTCGGGTATGTCATTAGCGATGATTCCTTCCGTGCCTTTCAGTTCAAGGGGCACATCCTCAACAATGATGATATTGAAGTCTTTCATATCTTATTTCTGATTATTTTTTTGATTGGTGAATATCTTTGGTATTAGTATTTTCACAACGACGTTCCCGTCATTATCTTTTCTTGCCTCAATGCCACAGGCTCTGAGATTTGTCGCTTCACCCATCTCTCTCACGATCTGCCGACAGAGCAAGAGATTGAGATCGATGGTATAGGGTGTGAAGAGGTTTGCTATCTGCTCATCTGTGAGGTTGTTGTATGTCGACATCGTGATAAGAATACATACATATTCTTTGGGAATATGGTTGTCCGCAGTGTCGTTCGGTAGCTCGCTTATGGCAGTAGGTTTGTTCCCATTGCATTTCTTCAGAATATCATACAGATATCCGGTCGTCTCCTTTCCCATCCTTTGTGGTACCACTTGGCGCAGTGCTTGCTCCGCAAGGATGGCATATAGATCATGATAATAATTGATGACCTCGCTCAGTTCATCGATATTGGTCTTGCTGTTGTCCACCATCTGCTTGATACGCGAAGGATAGAACATGGTCTCATGCTTGAGCGTGGAGAGACAGTTGTCGAGCACACTGTTGGAGACATGCAGCCTTCCCGATTCCATCTCAATGCGCTGGCACTCATCGTTGGCGAGCTCTGCCTCGGTATCCATCTCTTCACTGTGTGCGATATTCTGTCTTAATGCTGACTCAATCTTCTCCACGACATTCTGTAGCTTCTTTTTCTGCTCCGTTGTGAGGTTGAAACGAGCAAAGTCGGCAAGCTCCTGAATACTGTTGAGTTTCTTCTCATCCGAGATATCAGAGAGGAGGATATCGTTCATCTTATTGATTCGCTCTACACAGAACTTATAGTTCAGTTTATGTCGATAGTAGAGAAAGTACCAAGCCGGGAAGATGACTAAGAGCAGTATGATCAGCAGCACAACGGATACCATCTTATTGGTCTTGCTCCGTTGCATATACTGAATGTAAGAGGGAAGGGAGCTGTCTGTGCTCGCCTGTCGGAAGAGCTTTGTATAGACGTCGTTGTTCTGCTCATAAACATCCCATTTATGGAGCGCGAGGGCCGCGATCGCCGCCTCATTGCTCACATCGAGCAGCACAGCAGTGTCCGTAAGCTGAATATATTTGCGGCAACTGTCTGCATAGCGCAGTGTGTGGTTGAAGTTGCCCAGGATGTTCGAAAGATAGGCGGAGTCAGCGAACATTGCTGCTTTGCTCTCTTTCTGAGTGGGCGCTGCTATGCGGTCATTCGTCGGCTTCGTTCCTCCGAACACAGCACATGACAACGACATCATGAGGGCGACGATGATCATCCGCATCTTGCCCAATGGCAGATGGAAGAAGATGCGCGTGCCTTTGCCTATCGTGCTCTCTGCATCAATGAGACAACCATTAAAGAGCGAACTGATCTTTTTATATTTTTCAATGATACCCTTGCAATTCTTCAGACCGAAGCCGTGGCCGCCTGTATAGGTGCGGTCGAAGATATGACTGAAGGTTTCTTCGTTCATGCCTTTGCCAGTATCCGTGATCGATATCTCTATGTAAGGGATACGTTCTCCTTCTTTCTGCGGAAGCGGCTTCGCTTCAATCGTCACGGTACCACCCTTGGGTGTGAATTTCCGGGCATTGTCAGCGATGGTGTTGACCATAAAGAGCGTCAGGGTGCTGTCTGCTTTCACCATAGCGTCAGTTGGCTTCACAACAAGGCGAATACCATTGAGCGAGAAGCTCATGGCACTGTGGCTGACGATATCAAAGATCTTCTGCAAGGAGAAGTTCTCTATTTTCAGACTCAGTTCGCCTTGCCGCATCTGAATCCACTTTGTAAGGATATTGTTGTATTCATTGATGCTGTCGGTGAGCTCTTCAACATACTGCAGGCGCTCGCAGTCGATCTGCTGTTGTTTAGGACTTTCCGATTCTTCAGCATTCTTCGACTGCCTCAGTCGTTTAACCTCATTCACCATTCGGTCGATGAGTGGCAGAATGCTGCAAACGAGCTGCACCTTAGCACGCTGTTCAAGGTTCCGTTGTCTGTTCTGTTGAAGGTGTAGGCGAGCCACATCCGTTGCTTCCTGTATCTCCTCAAAATGCTCGCGTTTGTGTTGGATAGTCTCCACATTATGCTTCTGCCACTCACTCAGTGGAGCCAGCAGACGGGAGATGGAGAAGGTGTCATCACTCTTGCGGCGCATTTGTGCAAAGACAATGAGCAGTACGGTGACAATGATGATCATCAATATCACGATCGCTATGAGCAGATTCAGTCCATGGATAGAAAACTTGAGCTCGGTGGCTCGCGCTTCGAGCTGTCGGTCTTGTCGTGTCTGTTCTTGCAGATCGAGATAGATATTGCGGTTATAGTCACTTTTCTGCTTATCATCGGCTGCCGAGTAGACAAGGCAGAGGTCTTCACGGATAGAAGCGATGAGGTCGGGCGCCTGCTCCACTTTCTTGTTGTCTTCGAGCGCGTGGTTGAGACAGATGAGCGCCGAGCGATTGTCGCCGATATGCCAGAAGCATTCGCCGAGCGTGCGCCAGCCTCCAGCGGTCTGATACACGTTGCCGTAAGCTTTGAAGAGGTTGAGCGCGCGTTGTGCAAGGTTACCGGCTATGAGCGAATCGGGCATCATATCGGTGTTCACGGCTACAATCGCAGGGAAGTTGTCATTGATGATCTCCTTTTGCGTAGCCGGATCTTGCAAGTGCTCGGAGATGGCCTGAAGGCTCTGCGCTTCCCAGTAAGGATAGTGATATTTTGTCGAGATGAAAAAACACTGCGCAAGATAGCCCATCTCTGTCTGCGCCAACTTACGTTTATCCTTGCCCATGATGATGCCTCCGGCACCGATGTTGTACCAATAGTTGAGCAACTGTGCCGTATCTCGCTGAATAGTGCCGTAGGGGTCAATGGCCATCATCTGGTCGCTGGACTGTTGCTGTAGGCCTGTGTAATAATAGTATATCGATGCTACGATATGAAACTCCGACAAGGCGTAGGTATACCTCCGTTGTTCATGCTCGTTGAGCGTAAAGTCCTCGTCTTTAATCCGATTGAGGCGTCTCTTGGCTTGCGCATTGAAGACATAGAAGTCCTTGTTTCGCGACTGTTTTTGGCAGAGTTTCATCTGCTGGATATCAGCGATGAGCAGCTCAATCTGGTTATTGGTGAGGTCGCGGATAGAGTCGAGATATTTCTTAGCCTTGTCATAGTTCATGGCTGTTATCTCGACGAAGGCAAGGTTGTTGAGTGCCTCAGCCTGACCTGCGGGATAATTCTTCGAGAGGCTCAGTGCACTGTCGGCATAAATACGGGTGGAGTCAAGGTCGCGGTAGTGGTAATCGTACGACTTCTCATTGAGGCGGTCCACAACAGAGTCCTCACTCTTCGAACAACTGACGAAGAGTGAGAGCAAGACAAGGCTTATTATTGTTGCGTAGAGTCTCAAATTTGTCAAACATTATCTTATGGCCGGCACAAGACCGGCCACTACACTGATTACCACTTCAGATACCCGTGCTTGTCCTTGTACCATAGTTGCACGGCATTGATGATATTCTGCCATACCACATAGGCGCACGGCGCAATGACACATACAGGGTTGAGGAAATGGAGCATAAGCCAGATGCCTACGACATTGTTCTTCTGACCGAGTGCCTGTCCTCCGTCGATGCGGGCCTCATAGCCCCAGATACCACCCACAGCCTTGCCAATGGTGAAAAGAATGATACACACTACGAGCGGGAGAAAGAGCATGAGAGCGAGCACGGTACCCGAGAGGGGAGAGTGGAGCATCGTCTGCATCGACAGTCCCATGATGATGCTCAGGTTGAAAGACCAGAGATAAAACGGAGCATTCGGCAAGCGCTTGACGAGGGCTGTGACCTTCGGGAGGAAGCGCTGGGTCAGCAGGCCGAGGATCAGCGGGAGAATAAGCACCTTCACCACCCGGTCGAGCACCAGGAGGAAAGCGGTCATGAACGAGACGTTCGCTGCACGCTCCACCATTGGAAAGAAGAGCGGGATGATGACGACCGTGAAGCAGTTGGCGATGATCATATAGACCGTCATCGTGGCGATGCTTCCTCCAAGCTTCTCTGTGACTACCGCCGCGGCAGCAGCCGTCGGACAAATGACGATGATGAAGATACCTTCCCATACAATTTTCGCATCGGGCGAGGTGAGGTGCATGATGACGAGTACGACAAGGGCGGAGAGCGTCGTTCGCACAATCTGCAGAGCGAAGTGCCACGTGCGCGGCTTAAAGTTGTGCATATCGATCTTGCAAAACGTCATATAGAGCATGATGAAGATCACAACTGGCAGCAGCTCCACAAGTTTGGGTCCTGCAAAGGTCCCAATGGGTTTGAGAAAGGGTATCTCGGAGAACAGTAGATAGACGATGCTGCCCACGGCAAGTGCCACGAGCAACGTCCACTGTTTCAAGAATGCGAGCAATTTCATTTATCTCAATTTATTACTTTGCAAAGTTAATAAAAAAACGCGGTTTCTCAATAACATTTTCTACCTTTGCATTTAATTAATGAATATAGAATGATGGACAAACAAGAATATATTGAGATAAAAGGAGCGAGGGTCAATAACCTCAAGAACATCAGCTTGAAGTTGCCCCGCGATAAGTTTATTGTGATGACGGGCGTTTCTGGTTCGGGTAAATCGAGCCTTGCCTTCGATACTCTTTATGCCGAAGGTCAGCGCCGCTACGTGGAGAGCCTCTCATCCTATGCCCGCCAGTTCCTCGGTCGTATGAAGAAACCGGAGTGCGACTATATCAAAGGTCTGCCACCCGCTATCGCCATCGAGCAGAAAGTGGCGGCGCGTAACCCGCGCTCTACCCTTGGCACCTCTACGGAGATCTACGAGTATCTGCGCCTGCTCTATGCGCGTATCGGCAGGACCTATTCGCCGATCAGCGGGCAGGAGGTGACGAAAGATACACCGCAGAATGTCGTCGATAAGGTGCTGTCTCTTGCTGAGGGCACTAAGGTGATGATCGTTGCTCCCGTGACGCCTACCGAGGGCCGCACCCTTCAGCAGCAGCTTGAGACTTATCTGCGGGAGGGTTATACGCGCATCCTTGTGAACAATGAAGTTGTGCGACTTGAGAATCTCTTGGAGGATGATACTGCAAAAGATTCGGATAATACAATATTTCTCATCATTGACCGTCTGAGTGTCTCCAAGGAGAAAGACGTGGTATCGCGTATCACTGACTCTGTGGAGACGGCCATGTATGAAGGTCATGGTGCCTGCCGCATCGTGATGGTTCCTTCCAATGTCAGTTTCGATTTCTCTTCCCGCTTCGAGGCCGATGGCATCACGTTTGAGGAGCCCAACGACAATATGTTCTCGTTCAACTCTCCCGCCGGAGCCTGTCCTACGTGTGAGGGCTTCGGCAGTGTCATCGGTATCGATGAGCGTCTCGTTATCCCCAACAGCTCCTTGTCGGTCTACGACGGTTGTGTGCAGTGCTGGCATGGTGAGAAGATGAAAGAGTGGCAGGAAGCTTTCTGCCGTATAGCCAAGGAGTTCGACTTCCCGATCTTCACGCCTTATTATGACCTCACGCGCAAGCAGAAGGATCAGCTGTGGCATGGCTTCCCCGGCGACCGTGATTCGAAGGGTAAGCTGAAGCACAGTGCTGTCTGCATCGACGCCTTCTTCGAGATGGTGAAGGAGAACCAGTACAAGATCCAGTACCGGGTCATGATGAGTCGCTACCGTGGCAAGACGGTGTGCCCGGAGTGTCATGGTACCCGTCTGAGGAAGGAAGCAACATGGGTGAAGATCAATGACCGCGCCATCACCGACCTTGTGGAGATGCCGGTCGACAAGCTCAAGCAGTGGTTCGACGACCTCACGCTTACGGAGCATGAAGAGCAGATCGCCCGCCGATTGCTCACCGAGATACGTTCGCGTCTTGGGTTCCTCGTGGAGGTGGGTCTTGGCTATCTTACGCTCGGGCGTCGAGCCAGCACACTCTCCGGTGGTGAGAGTCAGCGTGCACGCCTGACGACATCTTTGGGCTCCCCGCTTGTGGGTTCACTCTATATCCTCGATGAGCCGAGTATCGGATTGCACAGTCGCGATACCGACCGACTCATCCATGTGCTCCGTGAGCTGCAGCATGAGGGCAACACCGTGGTCGTTGTGGAGCACGACGAGGAAGTGATGCGCTCTGCCGACTGGCTCGTGGACATCGGCCCCGATGCAGGCCGCAATGGTGGTGAGATCGTATGTAGCATGACGCCCCATCCCGATCCCAACTCGAAAGAAACAGCCAAGCAGTTCTGGACCGACGCCGTGAAGAAGTTCCCACGGAGCTATACGGTGAAATATCTTGCCGGTGAGGAGCAGATCCCTGTACCACAGTCGCGTCGCCAGTGGAACCTCAGCATCCTGCTCAAGGGTTGTCGCATGAACAACCTCAAGGGTGTCGACGCCCGCTTCCCGCTCAATGTGCTCACAGCCGTGACCGGTGTCTCAGGCTCGGGTAAGTCGAGCCTCGTCAAAGGCATCCTTTATCCGGCTCTCAAGCGCCGACTCAATGAGGTCGCTGACCAGCCGGGTGAATATTCGTCGATGGAAGGCGACTGGACGAAGGTGCGGCACGTGGAGTTCGTTGATCAGAATCCTATTGGCAAGAGTACACGTTCCAATCCCGCTACCTATCTGAAGGCATACGATGCTATCCGTCAGGTCTTTGCCGACCAGCCCCTCGCCAAGCAGATGGGCTTCACGCCCCAGTATTTCTCGTTCAATGCTGATGGCGGACGCTGCGAGGAGTGTAAGGGAGCTGGTGTCATTACCGTCGAGATGCAGTTCATGGCAGACCTTACGCTGACGTGTGAGGCATGTCATGGCAAGCGCTTCAAGAAAGAGATTCTCGACGTGCAGTATCATGGCAAGAATATTGACGATGTGCTCAACATGACCGTCGATGAGGCCATCGAGTTCTTTTCACAGTATAATGAGAAGACGGTTGTGAGTCGCTTGTTGCCGTTGCAGAACGTGGGACTGGGTTATATCCAGCTTGGTCAGAACTCTTCTACACTCTCGGGTGGTGAGAACCAGCGTGTGAAGCTTGCTTATTTCATTGGTCAGGAGAAGCAGGATCCGACGTTGTTCATCTTCGATGAGCCTACGACAGGTCTCCATTTCCATGACATCGCCAAGCTTCTCGATGCTTTCAACCAGCTCATCGAGCGTGGTCATACCGTGATCGTCATTGAGCATAACCTCGAAGTGGTGAAGAATGCCGACTGGGTCATCGACCTCGGTCCCGATGGTGGTAATGCCGGTGGTCGCATCGTGGCGGAAGGCACACCCGAGGATATCGCGAAGAGCAAGGACAGCATCACGGGGAGATATCTGAAGGAGAAACTGTAGCTTGCCCACATGTGATCTGTCTTCACACGGATTTTTTCTCACACTTTTCTCACACGGATTTTAAAGATCTTAAAGATTGTTACGCCGCTTTGCGGCTACACGTACCGTTTCATCACCGCGTAGCGAATAGCGTAGCCATCTTTTGAATCTTTAGGATCCGTGTGAAAAATAAAGTAGGTTCCGTGTGAAAAATAAAGTAAGATCCGTGTGGAA
>DEKJ01000037.1 GCA_002353825.1 Prevotella sp. UBA2725
GGAAATCAGCTACCGCATGGTTGAAAAGTGTCTTTTGGGGGACCTCTCGCTGATTGCGCAGATGCGCAGATCTTAAGCTATCGCTTTTTCGATCTCGCAGATTCCCCCTAAATACCTGCATTCCGACAGTATGATATTGAGGAAGATCTGCGAAATCACTATGTGACGACAGTCACAAAATCTGCGCATCTGCGAAATTAGCGAGAAGTCAACCGTACAGCTCGAAATTTTGCCGCTTGGCCGCTTCAAAATATTACATTGTTACATTGTTACATACTTGCCGATGACGCGCGGTGTTGCCGTAGCATCACCGCGTAGCGAAAAGCGTAGCCATTTTTAAAATCTTTAGAATCCGTGTGAGAAAATGTGGGTTAGTAAGGATTACCATGCGGATGGTGGCCGGCACAAGGCACGGCCACTGCACTAATACCGGAGAAACACTTATTCTCCCTTCTGTAGCGTTGCGACCATGATCTTTGCGGCATTCTCCGGTGCCGAGGCGTTGCCGAGGCGCTCGCGCACGATGCGGTAGCCCTCAAGCATCTTCTCACGGCCCGGCTGTCCGGGAAGGATATCAAGCAGATGGCGACGGATGTTGTCCACACTGAACCTGTCGGCAAAGAGTTCGGGAACGATTTCTTCGTCGGCAATGAGGTTGACGAGACTGATGTATTTGCACTGTATGATGTGGTTGAAGCCCCACCGGATGATCTTCGGCACGGGCGTCTCATAGCATACGACCTGCGGCACATTGAACAATGCCGTCTCCAATGTTGCCGTGCCACTCGTCACCAACGCTGCCGTAGCATGAACAAGGAGCGGATAAGTCTCACCAAAGACAAGCTTCACAGATGGTCCGGATTCACCGGGCTTCCCACTCTTCTCAGACTTTCCAGCATATCCTGCGAGAAACGGTTCGTAGTAGTTCCGCTCTATAGAAGGAGCACCGGCTATAACCACCTGATAGTTCGAACAAGGATACTCTTGAGACACAGCATCCCCGCTCTTCTCCCTCCCTACGGGGGAGGGCACGGGGAGAGGCCGAGGGGTTAGGTCTGTGCTTTCTATCATCGCCGGCAGGTTGTCCTTGATCTCCTGCTTCCTACTCCCGGCAAGCAACGCAATGATTGGCTTCGCAAGGTCGAGGTTGTTGCGTCGGCAGAACTCTTCCTTCGTCTCATGATAACCGGCCAGGAAGGTACGGACCTCCTCTGCCGTGGGATTACCCACATAATGGATGGGGAAATGATGCTTCTGCTCATAGAACGGCACTTCGAACGGGAGGATGGAGAACATCTCCGAGACGTCGCGCTTGATGTTCTTGATGCGCCACTCCTTCCACGCCCATATCTTCGGAGAAATATAATAATAGACAGGGATGGAGGTCTTGGCATGCACGAACTTCGCGATATCGAGGTTGAAGCCCGGATAGTCGACAAGGATGACGACATCCGGCTTCCACGCCACGATATCCTGCTTACAAAAAGCCATGTTGCGGAAGATCGTGCGCAGATGAAGCAGCACGGGAATGAAACCCATGTAAGCCAGGTCTTTATAATGGCGCACGCGCGTGCCTCCCTCAGCAGCCATGAGATCACCGCCGAAGAAACGGAACTCAGCCGCAGCATCCTCCTCATTCAGGGCATGCATCAGACGCGAGGCATGAAGGTCGCCACTCGCCTCACCGACAATCAGATAGTATCGCATTGCAGTTGTTTCAAGAACCCATAATCAGTGACATCGACCGTCGTCGGCGTGATAGCCACATAGCCGTGCTTCAAAGCCCACTGGTCCGTGTCTTCGGCCTCCGGCTCGTCGTTACGGTATTCGCCGACCATCCAGAAATAGTCGTAGCCCCGCAGATGATGACGCTTGTCGACCTCATTGATCCATGAGCCCCAGGTCATGCGGCAAGCTTTCATGCCTTCAAACTGCTCGCGTGCGGGGAAGTTGACATTGAGACACGTACCCTTCGGCAGTCCGTCGTCGAGCACACGGCTCACGATCTTCTCCACGTACGGACGCAGCGGCTCGAGGTTAGCATCCTCGTTGTAATAGCACGAAGAGAAAGCCACGGAAGGGATATATTTCATGCAGCCTTCCATGCAGGCGCCCATCGTGCCACTGTAGTGACTGTTCACCGAGGAATTGTCACCATGGTTGATGCCGCTGAGGATGATATTTGGCCGGCGCTCCTTACAGAGCTGGTCGAGGGCGATCTTCACACAGTCGACAGGCGTACCGGTGCATGACCACACCTCAGCATCCCCGATATTCTTCCGCTTCTTCAGACGGAGGAAGTCGGCAGCAGAGAAAGCGCACGAATAGCCAGACCGTGCACTCTCCGGTGCACAGACAAGCACGTCACCGAAATGCTGGACAATATCCACGAGCTTATGGATTCCCGGTGAATGATAACCGTCATCATTCGTGATAAGTATGAAAGGTCTTGTTTGCATAGTTTCTTCGTCAATAAATTCTACGGCAAAAGTACGAAAAAAAGTTTAAAATGCCAATGTTTCACGCAAAATATGTATCTTTGCAACGAACTATGCCATGTTCGCACACGATTTCATTCATTGAATCGTCGATGAAGATGGCTAAAAGATGATAACAATGGCAAAAATCATTGCTTTAGCTAATCAGAAAGGCGGTGTAGGAAAGACCACGACCACCATCAACCTGGCCGCATCCCTCGCCACCCTTGAAAAGAAAGTACTCGTTGTAGACGCTGACCCGCAGGCCAACGCCTCCAGCGGCTTAGGTGTAGACATCTCGCAGGTCGACTGCTCTATCTATGAGTGCATCATCGACCACGCAGACGTGCGCGATGCCATCTACACCACGGATATCGACGGTCTCGACATCATACCCAGTCATATCGACCTTGTAGGTGCTGAGATTGAGATGCTCAACTATGACAACCGCGAGAAGATGCTGAAGAATATCCTCGACCCACTGCGGCCGGAATATGACTACATCCTCATCGACTGCTCACCATCACTTGGACTGATCACGGTCAATGCCCTCACGGCTGCCAACTCCGTGATCATCCCCGTGCAGTGTGAGTATTTCGCCCTGGAGGGTATCAGCAAGTTGCTCAACACGATCAAGATTATCAAAAGCCGACTGAACACGAAGCTCGAGATTGAAGGGTTCCTGCTGACGATGTACGACTCCCGTCTCCGTCTGGCCAATCAGATTTACGATGAGGTGAAGCGCCACTTCCAGGAGCTTGTCTTCAAGACCGTCATCCAGCGTAATGTCAAGCTCTCCGAGGCTCCGAGCCACGGTCTGCCTGTCATCCTCTACGATGCCGACTCCACGGGTGCCAAGAACCACCTGGCGCTGGCTAAGGAGATTATCGACAAAAACTCTTAACGCGTAAAAATCATGGCAGTACATAAGAAATTCAATGCACTCGGTCGCGGTCTCGATGCGCTGCTCTCTACGGAGAATGTCCGCACAGAGGGTTCGTCGACAATCAGTGAGATTCCTCTCGACCAGATAGAGCGCAATCCCAATCAGCCCCGCAGCCTCTTCGACGAGGAGAAGCTTGAGGAGCTTGCTGCAAGCATCCGCGAGATAGGTATCATCCAGCCTATCACGCTCCGGCAGATTGCGGAGAACCGCTTCCAGATCATTGCCGGAGAGCGCCGCTGGAGAGCCTCACAGATCGCTGGACTGAAGACTATTCCGGCTTATATCCGTACGATCAAGGACGAGAGCGTCATGGAGATGGCCCTCGTAGAGAATATCCAGCGTGAGGACCTCAACCCAATAGAGATCTCGCTCGCCTATGAGCATCTCATGGAGGGCAAGGATATGACGCAGGAGAAGGTGGCTGAACGTGTCGGCAAGAGCCGTGCCAATGTCACCAACTATCTCCGTCTGCTCAAGCTCCCGGCTCAGGTGCAGATGGCACTGCAGAAGAAAGAGATCGACATGGGCCACGCCCGTGCGCTGCTCGCCATCGACAGTCCTTCGACCCAGCTCCAGCTCTTCAAGGAGATTGTGAAGAATGGCTGGTCTGTGAGAAAGGTCGAGGAGATGGTGCAGCACCTCAAGAATGGAGAGGATATCGATGCAGGAAAGAAAAAGATTAAAGCAAAGAACTCACTGTCGGAGACTTACGCTACGCTGCGTGATCATCTGTCCGATTTCCTCGGCACAAAAGTCCAACTGTCGTGCACGAGCAAGGGCAAAGGCAAGATCAGCATCCCCTTTGAGAATGAGGAGCAGCTCGAACATATCATGAGTATCTTCGACGGATTGAAGCAAGAACCCACACAAGGGTGATAGTGCAGTGGCCGTGCCATAGTGCCGGCCACCATTCAAAATATGAATATTACACATTATATTATTATAGCAGTTTCCGTCTTTTGTCTCCTCTGCTGTCCGCAGAGCCTCAAGGCACAGACCGCCGGCCACCACCAAGCCGGCGACACCATCCATGCCGAGCAACTTGTGGCTAAGGACAGTCTTGTGCGTATGGACAAGCAAGCTCTGTCTGACAGCACGAAGCTGAAGAAGCACAAGCGCGACTGGGCTACATGGAAGCCGAACCCCAGGCGGGCGATGTGGCTGGCGCTCGTTATGCCGGGTGCCGGACAGATCTATAACCGCAAATACTGGAAGCTGCCTATCTTCTACGGTGGCTTCGTGGGCTGTGCCTATGCACTGCGCTGGAACAACATGATGTATCGCGATTATAGCCAGGCTTACCTCGACATCATGGACGATGACCCCACGACGCAGAGCTACAACCAGTTTCTGCATCTCGGTACGAAGATAACGAGCGAGAACATGTCGCGGTGGCAGAGTGTGTTCAAACAGCGCAAGGACCGCTACCGCCGCTGGCGCGACCTGAGCTTCTTCGTCATGGTAGGTGTCTACGCGCTCTCGGTGATCGACGCTTATGTCGATGCATCGTTGTCGGAGTTTGACATCTCGCCGAACCTGAGCTTCCACTTCTCGCCCGCTGTCATCAACAGTTCCGAGAACAGCCTCTCATTATTTAATAAGCCAGCCATCGGCTTGCAATGCGGCTTTACATTCTAAGCCTCACTTTACAGGCCCGGCATCTAAAATATTTTGAAGTTAAAAGTGAAAAAGAAAAGACTATACATATTCGCAGCATTGTTCTCCGCCTTCTGCCTCACGGCACAGGCGCAGACTGACGACAAGACGGTCACGGTCAATGAAAACGGCAAGGAGGAGAAGATCGACGTCCCTGAGGCCATGACGACAGACCTCGACAGTCTGATGAATCTCTACAAGGCAAAGACCTATCTCAAACCTGATACCGACTGCAACATGCCGGATATCAACCCCGTATACGATTCAGCTGTCTACAAGGAGCGTCTCGCAAAGCTCCCGACGGTCATTGAGATGCCTTACAACGGCATCGTGCAGGCTTTCATCGACCGCTACACGGGCCAACTCCGCCGCAAGGTGGCTTATATGTTAGGTGCGCAGAACTTCTATCTCCCCGTGTTTGAGGAAGCGCTCGAGAGCTACAACCTCCCACTCGAGTTGAAGTATCTCCCTGTCATTGAATCAGCACTCGACCCCAATGCCAAGTCGCATGCCGGTGCCGTCGGTTTGTGGCAGTTCATGCTGAAAACTGCCCGTCGCTACGATCTGAAAGTGAACTCGCTCGTCGATGAACGTCGCGACCTCGTGCGCTCGTCCTATGCAGCCGCCCATTATCTGAGCGACCTGTACAAGACCTATGGCGACTGGAACCTTGTCATCTCAGCTTACAACTGTGGCAAAGACCAGCTCAACAAAGCCATCAGCCGCTCGCATGGTGCACACGACTACTGGAAGATCTATCCGAAGCTCCCTGCCGAGACGCGCGGTTATGTGCCGGCTTTCATTGCTGCCAACTATGTGATGAACTACTACTGTGACCATAATATATGCCCGCTGACCACCGACTTACCCAAACAGACCGATACCGTAATGGTCAACCACGACATTCATTTCGAGCAGATCGCACAGGTGCTCAACATCAGTGTGGATGAGCTTCAGGACCTCAACCCACAGTATCGCCGCAATATCGTCAACGGTCGCTCGGGTCTTGCCTCACTCCGTCTGCCGGAGGCTCTCATTCCCGTATTCATCGAGAAGGAGGACTCTATCCTCAACACGGATGTCAAGGATTATAAACCCAAACGCACGGAGGTAGAGGTTGCCGGAGGAAGCGACAACTACACCGTCAACAAGAATAAAGTAGCGTTCGACAAGAAAAAGGACGACACGAAGAAGGTAAGCGCTGAAAAGGATGATTCTGAGAATGTAAGCGCTGACAACTCGGACAACGATGACAACAATGATGCATCAGAGAGCAAGAGCAGTTCTCGCCGCCATTCGTCGAAGCGAAGCAGCCGGAGCAGTTCAAAGAGCTCTTCAAAGAGCAGTAAGAGCAGTTCAAAGAGCAAGAAGAATAAAAAGACTGATAATCCCAAGAACGTATCTGTCAAATCCGGCGACACGCTGAGTGAGATTGCAGAGCGCAACCACACTACGGTGTCGAAGCTGAAGAAACTGAACAAGATCAGCGGCAACACGATCCGCGCCGGTAAGAAGATACGCGTGAAATAATCAGCCTGCAATAAACTGGGCAACGTAAACCTATTTAATTAGAATGAGTATGGACGACCAAGAGCTGAAAAATAAAGAGAGAGAGCAAGCCGACAACAAGATGATCATGGATGCCTTCAATCATCTGCTCGACACTTATCTGCACTCCTCTCATCGCCGTAAGGTGGATATCATCACAAAAGCGTTCAACTTCGCACGCCAGGCACACAAAGGCGTGCGCAGGCTCTCGGGCGAGCCATACATCATGCATCCTATAGCCGTGGCGCAGATAGCCTGTGAGGAGATGGGACTCGGATCAACGAGTATCTGTGCAGCATTGCTCCACGATGTCGTGGAAGATACCGACTATACGACGGAGGATATCGAGAATATCTTCGGTCCGAAGATTGCGCAGATCGTAGACGGTCTGACGAAGATCAGCGGTGGTATCTTCGGCGACCACGCCTCGGCTCAGGCAGAGAACTTCAAGAAACTGCTGCTCACGATGAGCGACGATATCCGCGTCATCCTCATCAAGATCTGCGACCGACTGCACAACATGCGCACGCTCGCTTCTCAGCCTAAGAACAAGCAATATAAGATTGCCGGCGAGACGCTCTATATCTATGCGCCTATCGCCAACCGATTGGGTCTCAACAAGATAAAGACAGAGCTCGAAGACCTCAGCTTCAAGTTTGAGCATCCGGAGGAGTACGACCGCATCATGCAGAAACTCTCGATGACGGAAAAGGAGCGCCAGGATCTCTTCGACAGTTTCACGGCACCTATTCGCGAGTCGCTCGACAAGATGGGATTCACCTATCATATCAAGGCGCGTGTCAAGAGTCCCTACTCTATCTGGTGTAAGATGCAAAACAAGCACGTCACCTTTGAGGAGATCTACGATATCCTCGCCGTGCGTATTATCTTCATCCCCAAGGACCGCAAGGATGAGATCAATGAGTGCTTCCAGATCTACGTTGCCCTGAATCAGATCTATAAGAGCCATCCTGACCGCCTGCGCGACTGGGTCAACCATCCGAAGGCCAATGGCTATCAGGCACTGCACGCTACCTTGATGTCGAAGCAAGGCAAATGGATTGAGGTGCAGATTCGCTCCGACCGCATGGATGACATTGCAGAGCAAGGATTCGCCGCGCACTGGAAATATAAGGAGAAGAACTCTACCGATGAAGATACAGAACTGAACAAATGGCTCGGCACCATCAAGGAAATCCTCGACGATCCGCAGCCGGATGCCATGGACTTCCTCGACTCCATCAAACTCAACCTCTTCGCTACAGAGATCTTTGTCTTTACCCCGAAAGGTGAAGTGAAGACGTTGCCCTCAGGCAGTACAGTGCTCGACTTCGCATTCCAGATACATACTTTCCTTGGCAGCCATTGTATCGGCGCCAAGGTCAACCACCGGCTTGTGCCATTGAGCCACAAGCTGCAGAGTGGTGACCAGGTGGAGGTATTGTCGTCCAACTCGCAGCATGTGCAGCCGTCTTGGATCAATTTTGTCTCTACAGCCAAGGCGCGCTCAAAAATCCAGGCTATCCTTCGCAGGGAGAGCCGTGAACAACAGATTGCCGGTGAAGATATCTTCAAGCAGTGGCTCAAAGACAAAGACTTGCAGCCGTCACCCGACATCATTAACAAACTGTGCGCACTCCATGAGATAGACACGCAAGAGAACTTCTTCGTTGCCTTAGGCAAGAAGACAGTCATCCTCGGAGACAAAGACCTCGAAGCGCTGAATGAGAAGAAGTCGTCTTCCGTATCAGGTTGGAAAAAGTTTGTGCCATTCATCGGAAGGAAGAAGAAAGAGGAGGCAACCCATCCTATCAGCAAGGAATTACTTGTGGCAGACAAAAACTTCAACAAGAAGATACCGTGCGTCATCTCCGAACGTACCATCGGCATGTATATCTTCCCACAGTGCTGCCACCCGATCCCCGGCGACGACATCCTTGGATTCATTGATGGCAAGGGACATATAGAGATCCACAAGCGCTCATGCCCCACAGCAGCCAAGCTCAAAGCGAGCTTCGGACCGCGTATCCTCGATGCGGAATGGGACATGCACCGCATCCTCTATTTTGATGCTACGATTGAGGTAGAAGGCATCGACCGTAAAGGTATCCTCCATGATGTATCTGAGATCATCTCCAACAAGATGAACGTCAACATCCATAAGGTCTCGTTCACTGCCGACCAAGGTATCTTCAGTGGTCAGATCGAGCTCCGCGTGCACGACCGCGAGGATGTCAAGACGATCATCGGACGACTGAAGAAGGTCGACGACCTGAAAGAGGTGAGGCAGATTATGTAAGAGGGGCCTACCCAAGCCCTCCCTAAAGGGAGGGCTTGGGTAGGCCTCTTGGGTAGGCCCCTATATTAGATCCAGATGTTTCTTTATCTCTTTCAGCTCTGCCAATGTATCCTCCAGCAACGTGATGACCTCCGAGCTCTTATCCACCCCTTCCCTATTATTCTTCAGATACTCGCGCGCGGCAGCAATCTTGAAGCCACGCACCTTGATAAGATTATAGATGACCTTAAGGTCCTCTATATTCTTCTCCGTATACTGCCGGATATTGGACAATCCTGCCGTACGCGGCTTAGCATGGGGAAACTCCTTCTCCCAAAAGCGCAGCGTGCTCTCGCTCACACCAATAATCTTGGATACTTCCTTGATTGAGTAATACAGTTTTTTGCTCTTAATGCCTTCTGTTGCCATAATTTTATTCTTTCTGCTTGCAAAGGTAACGAAAAAACAAAGAATTTAGTAACTTTGCACGTGATTTTCATTAGAATAGAAATTAATTAAAAATACTCTATACAGATGATGACAGCAAATGAAATCCGCGACTCGTATCTGAAGTTTTTCGAGTCAAAAGGACACGTCATCGTACCTTCTGCGCCTATCGTAGTGAAGGACGACCCCACACTGATGTTCACCAATGCAGGTATGAACCAGTGGAAAGATATTATTCTCGGTACCAAAGACCCGAACCCACGCCGCCGTACCGACTCGCAGAAATGTCTGCGCGTCAGTGGTAAGCACAACGACCTGGAAGAGGTAGGACGCGACTCTGCCCTCTCCCACCACACGATGTTCGAGATGCTCGGCAACTGGAGCTTCGGCGACTACTTCAAAGAAGGCGCCATCGACTATGCCTACGAGTATCTTGTCAATGTGCTGCACCTCGACCCCAAAGACCTCTATGTAACGGTCTTTGAGGGTGATCCTTCTGAGAACATCGCACGCGATGACGAGGCTGCCGGCTACTGGGAGAAGCACTTCCCGAAGAACCACATCGTCAATGGCAACAAGCACGATAACTTCTGGGAGATGGGCGACACAGGCCCCTGCGGTCCCTGCTCAGAGATTCATATCGACTTCCGTCCGGAGGAAGAGAAGAAGAAGGTACCCGGAGAGCTGCTCGTCAACAAAGACCACCCGCAGGTCATCGAGATCTGGAACATCGTGTTCATGCAGTTCAACCGTAAGGCTGATGGTTCCCTCGAACCACTGAAGATGCACGTCATCGATACGGGCCTCGGCTTCGAGCGCCTCGTACGTCTGCTGCAAGGCAAGAACTCCAACTACGACACCGATATCTTCACACCGATCATTGAAGAGATCGAGCGTCTGTCAGGCCATAAATACAACCACACCTTCCCTGAGGGCCCCAATGGTGAGGGTGTCAACGCTGAGGAGAAAGTGGATATTGCTATCCGCGTCGTCGCCGACCACCTGCGCGCCGTGGCTTTCGCCATTGCCGACGGTCAGCTGCCGAGCAACGCCAAGGCTGGTTACGTCATCCGCCGTATCCTTCGCCGTGCCGTACGTTATGCTTACACGTTCCTCGACCAGAAGGATGCCTTCATGTACAAGCTCGTGCCCGTGCTCGTCGCTGAGATGGGTGGTGCTTATCCTGAGCTCAAGGCTCAGCAGGATCTCATCACGAAGGTGATGAAGCAGGAGGAGGACTCTTTCCTCCGCACGCTCGAGCGTGGTATCAACCTCCTCTCCGTCGACATGGACGAGCTGAAGGCTGCCGGCAAAACAGAGCTCGAGGGCGAGAAGGCTTTCCGCCTCTTCGATACCTATGGCTTCCCACTCGACCTCACCGAGCTTATCTGCGGTGAGAACGGCTTCACAGTAGACGCCAAGGGCTTCGACGAGGAGATGGCTAAGCAGAAAGAGCGTGCACGCAACGCTGCCGCTGTGGAGAACAGCGACTGGGTCAACGTGCACGAAGGCGAGCAGGAGTTCGTCGGCTACGACACCAACGACTGCGATGCACATATCCTCCGTTACCGTAAGGTGACACAGAAAAAGAATGTGTTCTATGAGGTCGTCCTCGACCAGACTCCGTTCTACGGAGAGATGGGTGGTCAGGTAGGCGACAAGGGTAAGTTCGTCTTCCCCGATGAGACCATCGAGGTCGTCGACACCAAGCGCGAGAACAACCAGAGCATTCATATCGTCAAGAAACTGCCGAAGGACATCACTGCTGACCTCCACGCTGAGGTCGATGTAGAGAAGCGTGAGGGCTCGGCTTGCAACCATACAGCTACGCACCTCCTCGACTATGCACTGAAGCAGGTGCTCGGTGAGCAGACAGAGCAGCGCGGCTCTTATGTCGACGACAAGATTCTGCGCTTCGACTTCAACTATTTCCAGAAAGTATCTGCTGAGCAGCTCCGTCAGGTGGAGCGCATCGTCAACAAGATGATCCGCGAGGACCTCCCGCTCGACGAGCATCGTGACACGCCGATCGAGGAAGCCAAGAAGCTCGGTGCCGTGGCGCTCTTCGGTGAGAAATACGGTGACAAGGTTCGCGTGGTGCGCTTCGGTCCTTCTGCTGAGTTCTGTGGTGGTATCCACGTGAAGAGCACTGGCCACATCGGCTTCTTCAAGATTATCTCTGAGAGCAGTGTCGCTGCCGGTATCCGCCGTGTCGAGGCGCTCACTGGCAAGGCTGCTGAAGAGGCTATCTACGATGTCGAGGACACCCTCGAGACCATCAAAGGCATGTTCAACAACGCCAAGGATCTGCAGAAGGCTATCCAGAAGTCTATCGATGAGAATGCCGGTCTGAAGAAGCAGGTGGAGCAGTTCAATGCGCAGCTCGTGCAGCAGATGTGCGACCGCCTCGTGGCTAATGCTAATGAGGTGAACGGAGTGAAGGTCATCAAGGCTGTCGTACCGTTCGACGGTGCCAACGCCAAGGACCTCGTTTTCAAGATCCGCGAGCGTATCCCCGAGTACCTCGCTTGTGTTATCGGCAGCAATGCCAACGGCAAGCCTATGCTCTCCGTGATGTTCTCCGACGACATGGTGAAAGACCACTCGCTCAATGCCGGTCAAATCGTGCGTGAGGCTGCCAAGCTCATCAAGGGCGGTGGCGGCGGCCAGCCATACTTCGCGCAGGCTGGTGGCAAGGACCTCGACGGTCTCAATGCTGCAGTAGAAAAGGCTGTATCATTGTTTAATATTGGATAATTACAATATTACATTATTACAATATTACATTATTACAATATTACATTGTTACAATATTACAATGCAGATAGATATTACGTGGCTCAGGAGCAACTTCCGTCAATTCAACAAACAGTATTTTGACGGGAGGCTTCCTGAGCCTCGTTTTTATATAGGGCGGTCGAGGACACAGCTCGGCTCGCTTTCTTATAAGCGTGGACTGATGTGGGGGCGGCAGCTCTTCAGCAAAGGCAACCCAACAAATGCTTTTACGCTCACCCTCAGCAACTTCTATGATCAGACGGAGTATCAGTTTCGCAACGTACTGCTCCATGAGATGATCCATCTGAGCATCGCTGCAAGTGGTGTCAAGGACACATCGCCGCATGGTGTCGTCTTCCGTGGACTGATGCACCGGTTCAACAGCATGGGTTGGAATATCCAGGTGATGACGAAGATGGAAGGCACAAAGAAAGCCTATACCAGCTCGGAGAACGTCATCCGCCAGTATCTTGTCCTTGCTATCGAGATGACCAACGGCAAGCGCTTCCTCTCCTCGGTAAACCCTCGATTCGCCCGCCAGATCAACACGCGCCTCAAGAACGTCCGCGAAGTATCGGTCTGGCATTGGTACACCACCGACAACCGATGGTTTGAAGATATGCCGAAGGTGCGGTCGCTGCGTGGACGGCCTGTGGATGATGATACCTATGAACGAATGACGAATGCCATGACCCCATTCAAGGCATTGGGATAAATTCGGCCAATTGCAGGGTGCGGCCCTTGTGGCCGTCCGCACCCTGCACAATATCACACAAAAAATAAATTTGAAATCGTTAGGATTTCCCGATTAAAACTACTAACTTTGTAATCGATTTCCCGATGTTCATACGAGATTATCATAAAAGCGATATTTTAACAGATTAAACAACCATTAAATGCAACCAATATTTCAACCAATAAAAGAGATAGAAAACTATTTATGAAAGCAACCGAAGTAGTAGCTAAACTGCAGCAGCAGTTTCCCAATCAGCCGGAGTACATCCAGGCTGTGAGCCAAGTGCTCGGAACCATCGAGGATGAGTACAACAAGCATCCTGAGTTTGAAAAAGTCAACCTCATTGAGCGTCTGTGTATCCCCGATCGCGTCATCCAGTTCCGCGTCAACTGGATCGACGACAAGGGCAACGTGCGCACAAACATGGGTTACCGCGTGCAGCACAACAACGCTATTGGCCCGTACAAAGGTGGTCTGCGTTTCCACGCATCCGTCAACGTCAGCATCCTGAAGTTCCTCGCCTTCGAGCAGGTGTTCAAGAACTCCCTCACCACACTCCCGATGGGTGGTGCCAAGGGTGGCTCCGACTTCTCTCCACGTGGCAAGTCGAACGGTGAGGTCATGCGTTTCTGCCAGGCCTTCATGCGTGAGTTGTGGAACTATATCGGCCCGGATGTGGATGTGCCTGCAGGCGACATCGGCGTGGGTGGCCGTGAGGTCGGCTACATGTTCGGTCAGTACAAAGCCCTCACCCATCAGTTTGTCGGTATCCTGACAGGTAAAGGTCAGGAGTTCGGTGGCTCGCTCATCCGTCCGGAGGCTACAGGCTACGGCAATGTCTACTTCCTCGAAAACATGCTCAAGACTCGCGGCATTGACCTCGCAGGCAAGACGGTGCTTGTCTCGGGTGCCGGCAATGTGGCTCAATATACGATTGAGAAGCTCATCCAACTCGGTGCCAAGCCGCTGACCTGCTCCGACTCTGATGGCTTCGTCTATGATCCTGATGGTATCGATGCCGACAAGCTCGCTTACATCATGGAGCTGAAGAACATCGAGCGCGGTCGCATCAAGGAGTATGCTGAGGAATATCCGAATGCTCAGTATTTCCCCGGCGAGCGTCCTTGGGGCATCAAGGCTGACATCGCTACTCCCTGTGCTACCCAGAACGAGATCAACGGTGAGGATGCACAGAAGCTCATCGACAATGGTGTCATCGCTGTGAGTGAGGGTGCCAACATGCCGTCTACACCTGAAGCTGTGAAGATCTTCCAGGACAACAAGATTCTCTACTGCCCGGGTAAGGCCAGCAACGCTGGTGGTGTGGCAGTGTCCGGACTCGAGATGAGTCAGAACTCCGAACGTCTGAAGTGGACCCGTGAGGAGGTTGACAACTATCTGCACCGCATCATGAACGACATCCATGAGAACTGCGTGAAGTATGGTACTCAGCCCGATGGCTACATCAACTATGTGAAGGGTGCAAATGTCGCCGGCTTCCTCAAGGTTGCCAAGGCTATGATGGCACAGGGCGTGGGAATGTAAAACATTAATTCCCGTCAATTATCCGTTAATTGGTCATTAATATTATTGCCAATTAATGGGAAATTGACGGGAATTAACGTTAAAAGAAGACACAAAAACTTCTTATTTTCTTGTCCATTTGTCTTTAATTCCTTACCTTTGCGGCAACAAGCAACGAAAACATGTGGCACCATGGACGAAAGATTATCAACGCTTTATTTAAGAAACGGACAACAAGCCCTGCAATACGTGTTGAGCTTGAATCCAAAATACAGGCAGATAGCGACCGAAGCGATATTAGAGTGTTCGAGGCTCCACTATCCGCTGAACGATATGGAGATTACGAGCAAAGCACGGGAGTTGCAGCGCAAGAGGAAGAAAGCAGACGCGTAATAAATATAGCCAAGTCAAAGGGTCTATTCATACCCAAAAGCGATTGGCAACAATTCGGTGACAGAAAGAGACTGCCATCGGGTGAGAGTATTGTCTTTCTGAATGAACAGGAGACTGTCATTACTAAAATTCGCGACCCTTTCGCGAAAGCTGTTATCAAATCTCTACATGCTCAAGATGCTATTTATGAGCACCTTATCCATAATATTCTTTTTCCTACAACACATTATTCATTCATTGGAATCAGCGAAGACTTCGATGGAGTACGCATGATATTGCAACAAAAGTACTTCTCACGTTATTTCTTAACTCCCACCCAGAAAAGTATTAATGAATATTTGATGAGCGGTCTTGGCCTTCATTTAGAGGATCGCTATTATTATGCCAACGACTATTTTGCCGTCACCGACGTTTCAGCCGATGGCGACAACGTGTTGACTGATGAAAGGAATCTCTATTTCATTGACCCCATCATCAAATTCAAGAAACCTGCCGTTGAGGTCTTGGAACATTATTACAAACTTCTCAAGTAGACCCGTAAGATTTTATCCCACATTTTCACAGTTTTCCTTGCCCCTCTACTTTTTATTCCTTATCTTTGCGGTAAAAACAAGGACGACTATGACAGAGCCCAACGAACTCCCAAAATGGGAACGGAAATATAGAAACTACCATAAAGCACTCAGCCGACTGGCAGAGATTGTCAATACCGCCAAGAAGCGAGAACTCAACGACTTCGAAAGAGACGGATTGATACAACGCTTCGAGTTTACACACGAGTGTGCGTGGAAACTCATGAAATGTTATGCTGAGTATAAGGATATCCAAGGGATAGGCGGCTCAAAAGACGCAACGCGCTACGCTGTGGACTTAGATCTCATTGCTGATGGCAATATTTGGATGCAGATGATAAAAAGCCGGAATGAGACTTCACACAATTACAACGGAGATGTTGCCGACGATGTCATTGAAAACATCCTCAATCTCTTCTTTCCAGAAATGGTGAAGCTTGATGGTAAGTTTGAAACTCTGTCAAAGGTTACTCCTAACTCCTTATTTAATAGCTAATGTACGGTTTATCTGAAGGCAATATCAAAGAACTGAGGGATATCCTTAGTTCTTGTCCCCATATTGAGCAGGCCATCATTTTCGGCTCACGGGTCCGTGGCGACTACCGCCCAGGCTCGGATGTAGACTTGTCGCTGAAAGGCAAAGAGTTGACACTGACGGACGTGGCATGGCTTGATGCAAAGTTGGAAGATTCGTACATTCCTTACTTCTTTGATACGAACATTTATTCCCGTCTTCGGAATAAAGACCTTATTGATGATATAGATCGGGAGGGCGAAGTGATATATCAGAAGTAATAACTACGGCTTTCTCTCATCACGCCTCAACTGTGTCGCATTTCCGACGCATATGCGGCGTGTTACCGCCCCATATGTGACGCGTTACCGACGCATATGAGGCGCGATATGGTTTCACCGTAGGTCTACCCTTTCTGCGCCCGCAGTTTCAGCGGTGACATGCCGAAGTTGCGGCGGACATAACTGCCGAAGAAGGAGAGGTTCGGGAAGCCAAGCTTAAAAGCAATCTCTTTCACCGACATCGTCGTATGGCAGAGCAGATGCCGAATGTCCTCCTTAGTATATTGTGTGATCCACGCTGAAGCCGACTTGCCACTGTATTTTGTGCAGAGCATTGTGAGATACTTCGGTGTGATATTCAATTGCTCTGCATAATACTCCACAGGCCGATGCTTGACATCATTAGAGGTGATGAGCCGCAAGAAATTATGAAACACCACATTGCCATGTGACTCCTCATCTTCCGGTTCCATCTGCGTCTGCTCATCCAACAACCCTATCACATCGTAGAGCAACGCCTGGATGACAGCCTGCATCGTCAGCGTGTTGTTGGGCCGGTCCTGGTGCTGCATCTTAAACTTAATAAGCTCATAATAATACACAAACTGCTCGCGGTCTTCCTCCGGCAGCGTGATGATGTTTGTCTTCCGTGAATAGATACTGACATTCCAACGATTCACCATATCGCCCAACATCGCATGAATGATATCATCCGAGAGACACAAGATCTTACACTCAAAGTCAGGACTGAACATATAATTGTCGAGGATGACATAAGGCGCACTGAGCAATATCTCCTCCTTCTTTAACTGCAACTGTTTGTCATTGATATCAAACTGTATGCGCCCATTGGTGCAGATGATGATAAAGTTCATCTTGGCATACAACGGGGCAACGTCTTTAAGATCATGGATATCATCCACGATCGCCACATCACCGTCGTAATACTTCACGAGCTGGTTGCCATTGTTCAAATCCTCCATATTCAATTCTTTCAAGACGAGCTGATTGTTCTCCATATTGTATATCATTCTTTTTGGCTGCAAATATCGGAAAAATTCACCATATTTGATGTCTTATACTTCTTAATTATTTTATAAAAGGGCAACATACTGCCGTTTCTGACAATCATTCAGAAGAATAGAACACCGGATATGCCTATTATTGTTAGAACTTTGCAGTAAAAACAAAGCAATTACCCAACAATAATATACGCAACATATCAAGCAATGAGGTCAAAAAGGATATTTCATATCATCTTTCACAACAAGATTCTGTTGACAGCCATCATCATTCTCTTCATCGTGATCGCTGCCATCATCGTAGGACTGTGCATCCCAAAACATCAGCCAACGATAGAAGGGCAGCTCGAGTCGACCGACTACCGTGTCTCGACAAAGGTTCCGAGCCGTGTCGTGAAGCTTCTTGTCGGTGAAGGCGACTACGTCCACGAAGGCGACACCCTCGCCATCCTCTCGGCGCCCGAGGTGAACGCCCTCGAACAGGTTACGCAAGCCAAGGAGCAAGCAGCAGGAGCCAGTGAAGCGCTGATCAATGAAGGAACGCGAAAGGAAGCCGTGCAGTCGGCTTATTATCGTTGGCAACAGGCCGTGTCAGCCCGCGACATCAGTGAGAAGACTTATGCGCGTATCAGTAAGCTCTATGCCCAAGGCGTCGTGTCGGCGCAGAAAAGGGACGAGGCACAGTCGGCCCGCGATGCCGCTGTCGCTGCGGCACAAGCTATGCGTGAACAATATGAACAGGCTAAGAACGGTTCCCGGCATGAGGAGAAGAGAGCCTCCGGTGCCATGACCAAGGCCGCAGGCGCACGGGTGAAAGAAGTGAGAAGTCTGCTCAACGAGACAGTGCTTACCGCTCCGCAGAGCGGATGGGTCACGGAAGTCTTCGTGGAGATTGGTGAGTTCGTAGGTACGGGAGCCCCAATCATGAACGTGGAGACGGATGACTACTGGTTCTCATTCTTCGTCAATGAGGACAAGTTGAAAGGCATCGACTATCACGACAAGGTACTTATCTATCGACCCGCTACAGGCGACACCGTCCTGACACATGTCACCCGCATCGAGAACGCCGGCGACTTCGCTTCCTGGAAAGCCACACGCGCACTCAACGACATCGACCTCAAACTCTTCGAGGTACGTATGCGCGCCGACAAGCCACTGAAGTCACCCCACGCCGGAGAGTCTGCGGTATGGGTCAGAGGAAAATAATGCTTCTATGAATACTGCATTAGAAAAATACTGATATGAATAAACTCAAAATACTCCGTCGACGATTCATCTACATCAACCGACGAGAGATCAAACAATACTCGCAACGACCGTTGTTCTTGTTCAGTATGATTATCGCCCCGTTGTTAGTCATCTTCTTCTTTACGACACTCATGATGAAAGGCCTTCCCACCCGACTGCCTGCAGCCATTGTGGACGAGGACCAGACACATGTCACTCGCATTGTACAGCGCTTGCTCAACGGGTTCGAGGAGACGGATGTCAAATATGTATTTCACAATTTCCACGATGCGCGCAAAGCCATGCAGGAAGGAAAGATCTATGCATTCTTCTACATCCCCAAAGGTCTGACGAAAGACTGCGAGTCGAGTCGTCAGCCGACAATCTCTTTCTATACCAACGACTGCTATTATGTACCCGGTAACCTTCTTATGAAGGATATGAAGACCGCTTCTGTACTTGCAGGACTGGCACTGACGCGCAGTAGTCTGTGGGGACACGGCATCGCCAACGACCGCGTGATGGGCATTCTGCAACCCGTCGTCATCGAGACACACCCGTTGAGGAACTCATTCCTCGACTACTCCGTCTATCTGAGCAATATGCTCGTTCCGGGAATCATCATCTTGCTGATGCTCCTGACGACGACCTACACCATCGGTCTCGAATGGAAACAAGACCAGCAGCAGATGCTCTATATCTACTCCGGTCACAGTCCAGCATTGGCATTAGCAGCCAAGCTTCTGCCGCAGACGATCATCTATTCCATCATCCTCATCTTCATGGATGTATGGTTCTATTGTTACCTCGGCTTCCCCTGCAACTGTGGCTTACCGATGATGTTCGGCCTCAGCATCCTCACAGTCTTGGCAAGTCAGGGCTTCGGTGTCTTCCTTTTCGGACTGATGGCGGGTGAGATGCGACTCGCCATGTGTATCTGCTCGTTGTGGGGTATCCTCTCGTTCTCGCTGGCAGGCTTCACGTTTCCCGTCACGGCGATGTCGCCTTTCCTACGATTCCTTGCCGCATGGTTCCCACTGCGCCACTATTATCTCATCTATGTCAACTGTGCACTCGACGGATATTCGATCCATTATATCTGGTCGTCAGTAGTGGCGATGATAGGCTTCGCATTGCTGCCCATCGTGGTACTGCCGCGATATCATAAAGCGTTCCTTAAATTCAAATACATACAATAAGATCAAGAAATCATGAAAGACCTTCTCTATATATGGTATGACGAGTGCCGCACGGTGCTGCGCGATAAGGGTATCCTCATCTTCATCATCTTCGTGCCTCTCGCCTATCCGCTGCTCTATTCCTACGTCTACACAAACGAAGTGTGCCGCGATGTGCCGTGCGCGGTCGTCGATGACTGCGGTACGGCGTTGAGCCGCGAGCTGGTTCATCATATTGACGCCACGCCCGATGCCAAGACAATCGGCTATTTCCCGAACATGAAAGAAGCAGAGCTACAGATCAAGAAGCACAACGCCTACGGCATTCTCCATATCCCCAGTTCGTTTGAGGAGGATTTCCGCAATGGCAAGCAGACGAATGTGGGTCTCTACTGCGACATGAGCAGTATGCTCTATTACAAGGCCCTGCTCTTGGCAGCCACCGATGCATCTCTCGACATGAACAACGACATCAAGATTGAAAAGATCGGAGCTACGACGATCCGTGATGAGGAAGTGTCGAAGATGCCAATCCTCTACGACCACATCTCGCTGTTCAATCCGCAGTCGGGCTTTGCCTCTTTCCTCATCCCGCCCATTCTGATGCTTATCATCCAGCAGACGCTCTTGTTGGGTATCGGTATGGAGATGGGTAACACGCGGGAGAAATATATGGGCTCCGTCATTCCTTTTGATCCCCATTACAAACGCATCATGCCGATTGTCTGGGGCAAGGCTCTGTTCTATCTGCCGCTCTATTTCATCATGGCTATCTACATGTTCACGTTTGTCAACCAAGAGTTTGGCCTGCTACAGCTGGGCGATTACTGGACGCTGATTGCGTTCATCATCCCCTATCTCTTAGACTGTATCTTCTTCGCCGTGACGCTCTCCTCCCTCATCTACCGGCGCGAGGACTGTATCATGATCTTCGTCTTCATGTCTGTCATCATGGTGTTTCTCTCCGGTATTTCGTGGCCTGCGTCCAACATTCCCTTGTTCTGGAAAATCGTCTCATGGATATTCCCCTCCACACTCGGCATGAATGCTTACATCCACATCGAGTCGATGGGCTGCAGTTTATCCGACATCCCCAATCTCTACATGGGAATATGGATTCAGGTTGTTGTTTATTTCGGCACCGCCTGCATCGTCTATATCCGCAACATTAACAAGATGCTCATAAAATAGATGCTGATAAATTAATGTGATTATGGAACAGAAAAAAGAACATATAAACGTTGTCATTGCCCTCTTATCCTTCACCCTCATCGTAACCGGTGTGGCCTTGATAGGCTACCTCTGTTTTGGTGACGAGAAAGAACCGATCCAAGGACAGATTGAAGCACGAGAATATCAGGTTTCCTCCAAACTCTCCGCCCGCGTGAAGCGGTTGTGTGTGGAGGAAGGCGACTATGTGCATGTTGGTGACACACTCGCCATCCTTCAGGATCCGGAACTCAATGCTCAGCAACAAGCTGCTGAAGCTACGGAGCAAGCCACGCAGGCGATCAGTGAGATGACTGAAAACGGTACCCGGCAAGAACAGATTCAGACGGCTGCGAACCTCGTGCTCCAGGCAAAGGCAGCTCTGAACATTGCCCTGAAGACTTATCAGCGTGTGCAGAAACTATCCGATGAGGGCGTGGCGAGCACGCAGAAACGCGACGAGGCGAAAGCGGCTTACGATGCTGCCGCAGCTCAAGTAAAAGTAGCTCTGAGTCAATATGAGATGGCAAAGAACGGTGCACGAAAAGAAGAAAAGAAGGCTGCAGCTGAACAGGCGAAAGCTGCGGGAGGAGGCGTCGATGTCGTCCGCTCCCTACTCCACGAGACCGTGCAGCGCGCTACGGTCGAAGGAGAGGTGGAGAAGATCTATGCTCACGATGGAGAACTTGTGGGCAGTGGCTCACCGATCATGACGATCAGTGTCCTGAAAGATCAATGGGCTTCATTCTTCATTCGTGAAGACCTGCTCCATGGCATCGAACCGGGAAAGGAGATCAAGGTCCACTCCGAGGCTTTCAATCAGACCTACCCCATGCGCGTTTATTACATGAAAGTACAAGGCGAATACACTACGTGGAAAGCTACGAAAGCCGGAGAGGGTCATGCTCTCAACACCTTCGAAGTACGTGCTCGTCCTATCGGCAAATGTCCAGATATGCGACCGGGAATGACCTTGACGCTGCGCTAAAGCACCACCATCTTCACACCTATTGACAACCCAATAATGTCCCAGAAGGAGATGTCGGTACCTTGGAAGAGGGAGCGGATATAGAGGTCGCAAGAACTAATCTCATAGAAGAGACTGATAGACTTGCAGTGATACTTCTCAGGGTTGAGGTTGAAGGTCAGCCGCTGACCTAAGGCCAAATTGAAACGGAACTTCGTGGAGAGTGCCTGATAATACTTGTCCGGATAACGCCGGGGCTGACTTCTCCAGAACTCATGACCATAGACGGTGTTGAGATAGATGCTTGTCTCTAAAGGCTCCAACGCAAGCCAATCGTTGAAACTGATGCTCCACGGGATATAGTTTTCCTTTACCGTGTTCGTCAAATGCGGATGATCACTGTTGTATTTAGGAATATAGCCCCAGAGAATCTGCGTCTCCCACTGTCCCCGCTTGCCATAAGACCAGCCTATACCCGTAGAAATCAGTCCCATGTTGCCTGCATTCTGCGCAACGAACTGTGTAGGAATAAGGCTCGCCCAATAACGACGCAGATGGTTCACACGGCGGTCGTAACGACTCATTCTTGTTCCTACGCTATCTTCTTGTGCAAAGACGGTCAATGGAAGGAACGCAACCAAGAGGAGGAAAAATCTAAAAATATACCGTCTCATAGCTATATCCTTTCCGTGTGAATGTAAAAATGTAATAGTTGCGGTGAACAGCAGCATCCACGCCATACCACATCACGCCATCCCCATAGAGATCAAGCGCCGTGCGCTGATGGTCGTGTCCTGAGATGCAACACTGTAAGCCAGGGAAGAGTTTGATGACATAGTCGAACGTACCCTTAACGTTATTGTTGAACTGATCGCTCCCCGGACAAGCATGCATGACAAAGACGGTACGGTCAAAGGAGGCCGAGTCTTTGTGAATCTCTTGTTGCATAAAATCGAAGTTAGGCACGGCCGCCATATAATCATACTCAGTGGCATTGGTGTTGAGACAAACGAACTTGATGCCTCCTGCTATGAACGAGAAATCCAGACTATCTCCAAACGCCGTCCTCCATACTTGGTCACCGGTACCAAGGAAATCATGATTGCCAATAAGCACAACATAAGGCTTATTGAGTTTCTTCAGAATATCGTAGCCCCATTCAAACTCACGGGTGGTACCCGTATCCGTGAAGTCACCGCAATGAACGACGAAGTCGATGCTGTCGTTGGCATTGATAGACGCTACCTCATCCTTAAACTCCGCATGCCACAGGTGCGTGTCGCTGATAAACGCCACACGCAGTGTGTCGCGATCCTTGAACCGTTGCTCAATAACCGCGATATTCGTCGGGTTGAGATTCTTCCCGCCTTTATAATTGGTATCGTAAGGGTGCACGTCAAACAGCCCCTTGTCGCAACCGGCAAGGAGCAGCATGACGCATAATATAAGGGTTAGTTTTATTCGAGGCATAACTATGATCTATAAGGTATTGGTTGCAGTGGCCGCCCCCAGTGGCGGCCACCACCCCGGATGGCACATTGTCTTACGCCAGTGCGACCGTGAGTCCCGCCATGACGATGCTCACCATAGACATAAGTTTAATGAGAATATTGAGCGATGGCCCGGATGTATCCTTGAACGGATCACCCACGGTATCGCCGACGACGGTAGCTTTATGGCATTCAGAGCCTTTACCTCCAAACTCACCTTCCTCCACCATCTTCTTGGCATTGTCCCAGGCACCACCACCGTTCGCCATGAACACGGCAAGAGAGAAGCCGGTGGCGAGACCACCGGCAAGGAGTCCGAGCACTCCCGCCACACCGACGACGCAACCGACGATGATAGGGATGACGATGGCAAGAAGCGAAGGAATGATCATCTCATGCTGGGCTGAACGCGTCGAGATAGCCACACAACGGCCATAGTCGGGCGTAGCCTTGCCTTCAAGGATGCCTTTGATCGTACGGAACTGTCGGCGCACCTCTTCAACCATCTTCTCGGCAGCACGCCCCACGGCGCCCATCGTCAGACCACAGAAGAGAAACGCTACCATGCCACCGATGAACATACCCACGATGACCTTCGGGTTCATGAGATTGATCTGGAAATACTCCATAAAGTCGGGCATTGTTGCCGATGACGGGTCAAAAGCATTGCCCACGGAGTCAACAAACTGTCTGCCGTTATCCACGGCTCTTATCATGGCTATCTTCACCTCTTCGATATAGGAAGCAAGAAGAGCAAGCGCTGTCAGAGCTGCTGAACCAATGGCAAAACCTTTGCCCGTAGCTGCCGTCGTATTGCCCAGCGCATCGAGGGCATCGGTGCGAGCCCGCACGCTCTCACCCAATCCACTCATCTCTGCGTTGCCACCCGCGTTGTCGGCAATAGGTCCATAAGCATCCGTAGCAAGGGTGATACCCAATGTTGAGAGCATTCCAACCGCAGCGATGCCTATTCCATAGAGCCCCGACTGAATAGACGAGGCACTCATCGTCAGGTCAAAGCCGTTGGCGCAGAGATAACTCAGCATGATAGCCACGGCGATAGTCACCACTGGGATACAAGTGGAGATCATTCCCGTACCGATACCTTTGATAATGACCGTGGCCGCACCTGTCTTCGAAGCTTCCGCAATATGTTGTGTTGGCTTGTAGCTCTGAGAGGTATAATACTCCGTGCTCTGTCCGATGATGACACCAGCAGCCAAGCCAGTGACCACACTGAACGAGATGCCGAGCCAGTTGTTCAATCCTAAAAGATAAAGAATGACAAAAGTCGCTACGGCAATGAGGATAGCTGCCGTGTTTGTGCCAAGTCCGAGGGAATGAAGGAGCTCCTTCATCGTTGCCCCGTCTTTCGTACGCACCATGAAGATACCAGCCAGACTGAGGAACACGCCTACGGCAGCAATGAGCATTGGAGCGATGACTGCCTTGAGTTGCATCACATCGCCCGTAGCAGCAAAAGCTGTAGCACCAAGGGCTGCCGTAGAGAGAATACTGCCACAGTAACTCTCGTAGAGGTCAGCTCCCATGCCTGCCACATCCCCGACATTGTCGCCTACATTATCGGCAATCGTAGCGGGGTTGCGCGGATCATCCTCGGGAATATCCGCCTCCACCTTTCCAACAAGGTCAGCGCCTACATCTGCTGCTTTCGTGTAGATACCACCACCGACACGTGCAAAGAGTGCCTGCGTGGAAGCACCCATGCCGAAGGTCAGCATCGTTGTGGTGACAGTGATGAGCGCCGCCTCTCCCCCACTGTAGAAAGCATGAAGGATAAGAAACCACACAGCAATATCGAGCAGACCCAAACCTACAACGACAAGTCCCATCACGGCTCCTGAGCGGAAAGCTATCTTCAGACCTTTGTCGAGACCCTGCCGGGCTGCATTCGCCGTACGCCCACTGGCATAAGTCGCTGTCTTCATGCCGAAGAATCCTGCTAAGCCGGAGAAGAAACCGCCCGTGAGGAAGGCGAATGGCACCCACGGGTTCTGCACATGGAAGCCATAGGCCATGATAGCGAAGATGACGGCAAGGACAATGAATACGATCAATACTACTTTGTACTGTTGTTTGAGATAAGCCATGGCACCGCGGCGCACATAGCCTGCTATCTCACACATTCGCGGTGTTCCTTCTTCTTCGCGCATCATCCTGCTGAAGAACGTCCACGCCATGACAAGGGCCGCGACCGATGCCAAGGGGATTAACCAGAAAATCAAGGGGATGTCGTTCATAGTATTTGAGTTTTTAAGTTTGTGAGTTCTTGAGTTTATAAGTTCTTGTGGTTATAAGCTTTAGATGTTTCCCAAATAAACGTGTTCAACACCTTCCTCATGCGCTATCTGCTCCGCCTTCCGCATGTCAGCAATCGGGGTGGGCTCAGCATTCTCCATCTGATACATCGGGAAGAAGCGGGAGATATGAAAGGCACAGTGGTTCAAGTCATGCGCTGTGATCCATGCAAACATCTTGTGAAGCATCGCCTCATCGGTATTGATACCGGGGATAAGCAATAGTGTGATTTCAAGATGTACATTCATCTCATGAAGGATCAAGAGCGTTCGAAGTACAGGTTCCAATGAGGCTTTATTGAACTTACGATAGGTCTCATCAGAGAATGATTTGAGGTCGATGTTGGCTGCATCAAGATAAGGCGCCAGGTCTCGCAGGGGTTGCTCATTGACATACCCCGCACTAACCAGGACATTGTACAGTCCCTTCTCATGGGCGAGCTTTGCCGTATCATAGACATACTCGTACCACGTCAGCGGCTCTGTGTAGGTGTAGGCGATCGTCGGCAGGTGATGACTCAGTGCAAGACTGACGATGTCTTCCGGCTGGCAGTCGTAAGCAGGTACATCAGATGGTGATGCTTGTGAGATGTCAAAGTTCTGACAATTAGGACACCGCAGATTGCAACCCGTGCAGGCAATAGACAAACAGCGGGTGCCCGGATGCCACTCAGCGAGCGGTTTCTTCTCAATAGGATCATCGGCAATGGCGCAAGGTCTGCCATAGACAAGGGATACCAATTTTCCTCCTTTGTTCATTCGCGAACGGCACAGCCCCGTCTTTCCCTCAGCGATGACACATTCGTGAGGGCACAGAAGGCACCGTACCGAACCATTATCTTGTTTATCGTAATATTTGCATTGCATAGTTTTCCTAAAAGATGATTGCTTCGTAGGTGTACAGTTCTGCGGTCTTCCATCCATCCCAGCCGATGCCCGCCTTGTCTTGGGCACAATGACCGAGGAACTCTTCTTTCGTCCAGTTGACCTCGTCGGCAACTTGCGGCAGGAACGTGCCACTACGCCAGCCTTTACGCATGTAGATGCCCTGCTTGCCGTACTGGAACTCATCGATGCTATGGATCCGTTTCAAAGGCGTGAGCACACTGATCTCAATCTGCACATCATCGAGCTCTTCTTCCCGCAATGGCGTAAAGCGCGGATCCTCAAAGGCTGCAGCGTGCGCCATCTCTTTGGTCAGTTCTCCGAGTGCCACATCTTCACCAAAGTGACCGATGCAGCCACGAAGACGTCCATGCTCCGTCAAGGTAACGAAGACGCCAAGTTTACGCTCGAAAATCTTAGTAGGCGTAACCTTCAAATGTCGGCTCTCGGGAGAAATTGCGTTCCAAGCCACGTTGTGCAACTGCTGCTTATCCTCTGCCGTCAACAACGAGTCATTTTCATGTTGCTCAGAAGGCTTAGTGTCCTCTTTTGAAGACTCTATGTCTCTGACTACGCAGAACGAGTGATAACCCACGACCTCATCCTTCCCGCCATAAGGCGAGTCTCCACTATTGAGATAAGCGATATGATGAATATGCGTCGTTGAATCGTTGCTCATCATCATAAGCATCACAGCGATAGCGCTCTGACCACATGCACTTGTATAGAGGTTATTAATACGCAGCGAAGCATTCTCCTGCAAGGCTTCTAAGAACTTATCGAGCCGGCCTGTAGACAGTGCTTTTCCGCTGTTTCCGTCCACCTTTAATGCATCTTCATAAGCTGGATAATGGCTGAAGTCACTGCTGATGACAAAGAGGTTGTCGGCATTGAAATAAGGTTTCAAGGCTGCAGCTATCTCCTTCAACTTTGCATATTCCTGTGTACCGATGATAATAGGCACAATCGGCGGCAGCTCCTTCCAACGGTATTGCAAGAAAGGCAACTGCACCTCCAGGCAATGCTCACGATCATGGGCTGAAGGTTTATAAATGAATACCCGATTGTCGGCAATGAGTTGTTTGCAGAGCGCAGTATCTACCGGCACTTCTCCCAACGGTGTGGCATAAGCATCAAAGGCATCACACACCGATGCTCCATCAAAAGCCACATGATGAGAAGGACCCAATAAAAAGATGTGCTTGTAAGTCGCATCTTTAGGAATCACCGCAAAAGCAGAAGCTGCGACACTTCCTGAAAAGACATAACCAGCATGAGGCACGACAACTGCCTGTACCTTTTCTTTACTGTCCACAACGACTCTTGAGGCGGCAAGAAGTCCCTCGCCTTTCTTGTAGCATTGTGCTACATCGTTTGTCAACTCCTGGCGTGAGGCAGCATAGAACTGTCCCGCCACAGCCATCGGTCTAATATTTTGAGCCATAGCTAATTCTCCTGTTATCATAGCCACTAAAGCCATCAGTAGCCTTATATATCGACATCTCCACTTCATTGGTTTAGTGGCTAAATAATACTTTTGGCAAATATAATATATTTTCGCGAGATTAGCAATTATTTTTGGCTTAAATAATGTTCAATAATTCAGAACCGGCAAGGGAGCTTGGAGAGTTGCCACAGCAATGTCTTGGCGAGTCGCTCATGTCCTGCGTCGTTAGGATGGAGCAGATCCTTGGCATTGTGATAATAGACCGTGCCATTGATGAGTGGGAAGAAGCCCGTAAGGGAATTGGTGTCTATCACCGGCACTGCCCACACATTGCCAGCCTCCTTGACACTCTCCACATACGCATCCTGATACAGTCCACCACGGCTCTCGATATTTTCCTCTGGCTGTAAGTTCTTGTCATTGGCGTCGAAGATAGCACGATGGATAGGGGTGAGCAAGACGACTTGCTTGTCGGTATAATACTCTTTGATAAGTTTCATTGCGATATTGATGCGACCCCGGAAGGTGTTTGGATCATAGGTGAAACGGCGATAATGACGCAGTTCCTTCCGCTTCATCTGTCCATAGGCGGCTTCCACGATCGTGTCACCTTCCTCATACCACTGTCCAATTCGCACACCATGATTATAGTCGTTGGTACCCATCAGGATAAGAATAGCATCTACATCGGAGCCATGCTCACCATGGAGTTTCTCCACCTGAGCCGGGATTTGCGACCACTGTTGCCCACTGATGCCATAGACATAAGGCTTGATGTCAAGCCACTCGCTCAAGAATCCCCAGTATTTCTTCTTTGATCCGTTGTTGCGTGGATCCGTCTGCGAGTCGCCAAGGAATGCTACACGCGCTCCATACCATGGATGGATCTGCGCAAGGACTTTGCGGGATGGGACACCATCTGTCTCATTAGATGACTTTGTGTTGGCTGCCTGAACATTTGTGAACATCATTGCTGCAATGAGCATGAATAAGAAAACACAGTATTTCTTCATATTTTATGTATTTAAATTTTCAATGGTATGCTTTGCGGTTAGCCGCCCTTATTGGCGAATACCATCCTTATAATGTTGCAAAAGTAATTAAAAAGGTGAGACAAAGCAAAGTATATTAGAATTATTAGTTGTAAATTCGTTCATATTCGCATTATTATCAGTAACTTTGCACGCCCAATAGAGAATATAGATGAAGAAAAGTGACCTATTACTTGCCAAGATACGCAATGGCGAAGAGATGACGCGCGGTGAGAAACTACGTCTCATCTTCGAACTGAGTGTACCGTCGATGCTGGCTCAGATCACGACGGTGATGATGTTTTTCATTGATGCCGCCATGGTGGGCCATCTCGGTGCAGCAGCCTCAGCAAGCATTGGCCTCATCGAGACGACGACATGGCTCATGGGTTCTCTTCTCTCAGCTGTGTCGGTGGGCTTCTCTGTTCAGGTGGCTCATTTCATCGGAGCCAACGACTTTATCCGTGCCCGCCAGGTGTTTCGTCATGCGCTTGTCTGTGGCATCGCTTTCAGCATTTTTATGGCGCTCATCGGTGTAGCCATCCATAATCCGCTACCCTATTGGCTTGGCGGCAAAGCGGATATCGCTCCGATGTCGTCGGCTTATTTCCTTATCTTTAGTCTCACGCTCCCCGCCGTCCTCACCTACCATCTCATGAGCGCCATGTTGAAGAGCGCAGGGGAGATGCGCGTGCCGAGCGCGCTCTCCATCATGATGTGCTGCCTCGACGTGGCTTTCAACTACCTCTTTATATACATCTTTAATATGGGTGTCATTGGCGCGGCGTTGGGAACCATGGCGGCTTATGTCGTGACCGTCATCCCGATGACTTGGCAGGCGGTATGGAAGAACAAGATTATTGCATTGCGACTTGACCACACCCACTTCGTCTGGATGTGGGAATATGTACGCAACGCGGCGAAGATAAGTACGCCTATAGCTATCCAAAACGTCCTCATGGGATCAGCGCAAGTCGTCTCTACACTTATCGTGGCACCCCTTGGAAACATCGCCATTGCAGCCAACTCCTTTGCGATCACAGCAGAAAGCCTCTGCTACATGCCGGGCTACGGTGTAGGCGATGCAGCCTCGACGCTCGTAGGCCAGACTTATGGCGCAAGACGCATCGATCTCTGTAAGAGTTTTGCTCACATGACCATCGGCGTTGGCATGGCGGTGATGGCATTCATGGGATTGCTCATGTTTGTCTTTGCTCCAGAGATGATCGGTTTCCTCTCACCCGTGACAGCTATCCGTGACCTTGGTGCAACAGTCCTTCGTATCGAGGCTTTTGCAGAACCATTCTTTGCAGCAGCCATCGTGAGCTATTCTGTATGTGTGGCTGCCGGCGACACGCTCAAGCCTGCTATCATGAGTCTGTTCTCAATGTGGTGCGTGCGTCTGACACTCGCCTATGGGCTCTCACAAAGTTATGGCCTGCGTGGCGTATGGATTGCTATGGCGACCGAGCTCACCTTCCGTGGTACCATCTTCCTTGTGAGAATTTGGAAAGGATGGTGGTTAAAACTGACAACTTAATGGACGACTCTCAACTTTTTTGTGTATCTTTGCAAATGTAATCGCAAAGTCAGAGAGATATGAAGTTGAAACCTATCCATACCATCGCAGTTCTTGTCACGCTGATGTTATGTTCAGCATGGGCAAGCTACCGTAGTTATGACCATACACGAAAGGCTATCATCAGCGATATGAACCAGGCGCTGGCACAGACTTTAGCTGAAAAGCAAGAAGGCTGGATCACCCCTGATACTATCCGTGACTACCGCAATCATCTTAAAGTAGCAGCCCTACGCGAATGCTCATTCGTTTATTATGCCATGGATGATACGGAGCGAGGCATCTGCAGTAGAAAGATGCAATGGCAGCGTCATGGAAAAGCATTAGCATTCCAAGGCTATGTCAATTGTTCTATGGCTACTGTCTTTGCTCTGTCAGACCAGCGGGCGAGTGGCATGCTCTCACTCCTCGCAATACTGTGGGCCGTTGGTTCAATTCTTTATTTTAGGCGTCAGCATGTAGATGGCATCGTTGTAGGAAGTCTTGTACTTAGCGATGCAGACAATAAATTCTATGATGTAAACCACAAGGCCGTAAAGTTCACACCGATGCAAGAGCAACTCATGCGGATGTTTTTTGCATCAGAGACCCATTGTCTTTCCAAGCAAGAAATCTGTGAGGCTCTGTGGCCGAAGAAGCCCGACGCCAGTGAAACGCTCTATACCTTAATCCGCCGTTTGAAACCCATCACCGAGACACAAGCCAACCTCGAGATTGTGACGGAGCGGGGAAAAGATTACCAGCTAAGAGTGAAGGGATAATTTTTCATTATTTCATTCTTTCATTCTTTCAATATTTCGATTGTCAGCCAATTGTCAGCTACGTTTTTCTGATATTTACCCCTTCCTTTCTATCTTTGCAGAAACAATTGCGAAGATGAAGAGAACATTATTATTATGCTTGCTCTTTGCGCCGTTAACGATTGAGGCGCAAGAGCAGAAAGAAGTGAACCTGCAAGGTGTGACGGTGAATGCTGCACGTGTCATCACGAAACCTGACGGGAAGGTACTGATACCTTCGGAAGAAGCAAAAAAGACATCGGCAAACGGATATGCGTTGTTGGACAAGCTTTTCCTCCAAGGAGTCATTGTAGATGCTGTCAAGCATACGGTCACGTCGAAGGATAATCGCGGAGGAGTTCAGATCCGTATCAATGGAGCCGTGTGTACAAAAGAGGAACTGTTAGCGCTCAATCCCAATCGCATCAAGAGCGTGGAATATATTGATAATCCTGGAGTGCGATATGGCTCTGACATCGCATATGTCATTAATTTCCATACATCGAGGAACGATGAAGGTTATGCAGGAGGCATGGATCTGACCAACTCCCTCACCTCTTGGCAGGGTGATGATGCGGTCTTTGCTTCCTGGAATCATAAGAACTCTGAGTTTGGAATCACGTATGATTTCAACTATCAGGACCTTAAAGGCTCACGCTATCATGAAGATGCCGACTATACGCTCAACAACGGAAGTCATTATCTTATCACCCGACAAGATCTGAAACGGCGGGACCGTAACTTCGACAACACACTCCAACTGAAGTACAACCTCGCCGACTCCGCTTCATATGTTTTCCAGGCGCTGTTCACAACTGATTTTTCTCACGATCCAGGAAGCTATCGGTCGCAGCTGTTCAGCGAGACTGGCAAGAATGATGTCACGACCTGGCGCCGTTCTCATGACAAGAGCACTTCACCTGTGCTTGACCTCTATTTCTTCCATCAGTTGGGCAGCCATCAATCTATTACAGCGAATGTCGTAGGGACATCTATCGCTACGAACACGTACGACTTCAACAGTGAAGGCACGGATTATGCTTATCATGTAGACGGCAACACATGGTCATTGACCTCTGAAGCAATCTATGAAAATCAGATAAAACCATTTACCTTGTCCATGGGTGCCCGCCATCAGTTGAAATACACGAGTAATGACTACACGGGGGATGTAAACTCGGTCAATGATATGCACAACCAGAGCCTTTATTTCTTTGGTGAAATGAAGGGGCGATTGAAGACTCTGCGCTATGTAGCAGGCTTAGGAGCAAGCAATGAGCGTTATCGTCAGGGTGATAATCACTTCAGTTATTGGCTTTTCCGTCCTAAAGTGACTTTGTCTTATTCACCTTCGAAGGTGTGGAACATCCGGTATCTGTTCAGCATCTCGCAGCATATCTCGCAGATAGCAATGATCAGCGATACGCGCATTCGTACCAACTCCATGGAATGGACGGTGGGCAACCCGAATATTAAACCGAACAGCGTCTTGGAGAACGACCTTCGTATCACTTATACGAAGCCTCGTTTTGTAGCGGATGCCGATGTCTATTATAAAGTGAACCGCAACTGTAACATGGCAAGCTACTCGCGCGATGATAATAACCAGTTCTATTACATGCAAAAGATCCAACCACATGTCAACTTGCTGTCTATCCGACACTCCCTTTATTATTGGTTCATACCTGACCAATTGGTGATGGGCTACGACGCAGCCATCTATCGATTCTTCAACAAAGGTGATGACTACAGTCATTTGCTGACGAGCTATGATCTGGAAGGATTTGTTAAGGCAATGTTTGGTAATTGGTCATTCGTGGCTCAGGCTTATTCCGGTTTCCGTTTCATGGAAGGTGAGACACGTAATCATCAACAAGCCACAAGCAGCATATCCTGTGGTTACACGTTGGGCAACTGGGACTTCTCCCTCACTTGGCAACAGCCGTTCCAAGCCCATCCTCGCACTAACAAAGCTGAGCTTGTCAACGAGAATATCCACAAGCTCATGCTACTTCATAGCGCTGACGATGGCAACAAAATATCCCTTGGCATCAGTTGGAAGTTCAACCGAGGCAAGAGATACCGTGACATCGACAGGACAATGAAAAATAAAGATACCCAAACAGGGATTCTACACTAACTTTTCAGCAGCAGGTCATTGATGATACCATCGGCAAGACCGATGTTCGGCACGATGATCTCCTTGGCCTTACTGCTTGCCGCCACATGAAGGAAGATCTCGGCAGCCGGCACGATGACATCAGCACGGTCAGGCTTAAGTTCGTAAGCAGCCATACGCTCCTCAACGCTCATCTTGCTGAGACTGTCATATAGTTGTTTGAGCTCATCGATAGGCAGAGCCTCAAACTTCTTTTTCTTATTTGCCAAGCGGAAGAGTTTGTTGATGTTACCACCCGAACCGATAATCTTGATATTGTCGTAACCAGTCGTGACCTTCGTCACCTCCGTCTTGAGTGCCATCAAGTCCTTCTTCTTCACCTTACCTTTCAGCAGGCGAATAGTACCGACATTAAACGACTTACCAAAGACACGCTGACCATTGCAGATGAAACTGATCTCTGTGGAGCCACCACCGACATCCACATAAAGAAACGCGCCCTGAGAAGGCAGATTAGCAAGGTGGTTGTCGTAGATGATTCCAGACTCCTCATCACCAGAGATGATCTCCAGTTTGATATGTGCCTTGTTCTTGATTCGTTTCATGAGGGCCTTTCCATTCTTGGCATCACGCATAGCAGATGTTGCACACGCACGATATTTACGCACATGATAGACCTTCATCAACTGCTTGTAAGCCTTCATCGTGGAGAGGAACTCCATGCTGCGAACCTTGGAGATGCGGCCGTCACCAAACACATCCATACCCAGTCGCAAAGGAATACGCAAGAAAAGAAGTTTATTCAGTGAGCGGTTGCCATCTACATCAACGTCTACATGCTTGATCAGCAGACGAGCAGCATTACTACCCACATCAATGGCTGCAAGATTGAAACTGTCGATATTCAGTTCTGTCATTGTCATTCGCCATCCTCCATTTTATTCATTGCTTCTGCATTCTCCTGCAGGTAAGCATTGTACAGTGCCTCCTGTGAACGGAACGGAACTTCACCCTCACCAATCTCCGGGAAGGCGTTGGTACCCTTACCGTCAACGATACGACCATTCTGATTATCTTTCAGACCATAGTTGACCGTACGCAGCAAGTCGGCACGCAAGTCAGGATCATAGACGGATGTGTACACCTCCACACGACTGACGAGGTTACGCGGCATCCAGTCGGCTGAACCCAAGAAATACTTGTTATGTCCACCGTTGCAGAAGATGAGGATACGGGCATGCTCCAGATAGCGGTCAATGATTCCAACGCAATGAATATTCTCACTCACGCCTTCAACACCCGGCACTAGAGAGCAGTTGCCACGGATGACAATGTCAATCTTTACACCAGCCTGTGAAGCCTCATAGAGTTTCTTCACGACATCCTTATCGGTGATATGGTTGATCTTCACCTTCATCCATGCTTCCTTGCCAGCCTTGGCATTCTTAATCTCCGTGTTGAGCATGTTAATAATGCGGTTCTTCATGGAGTTTGGCGAAACCATCAACTCACGGAAGACTGGATGGATATATGGCTTCTCAATGAAGTCGAACACCTTGGCTACCTCCTTGACGATGCCCGTACGAGCCGTCATCATAAGATAGTCGGTATAGACTTTGGCATTGCCCTCATGAAAGTTACCGGTACCGATGCAGGCGATGTTGCCTTTCTTCGACTCGATATAGAGCAGTTTGGAGTGCACCTTCAGGCCTTCAACACCGAAGATGACATTCACGCCCTCATCCTGCATACGCTTACTCCACTTGATGTTACTCTCCTCATCGAAGCGTGCAAGGAGCTCCACCACAGCTGTCACCTTCTTACCATTACGAGCGGCACTGATAAGCGCTTTGACAACCTTGGAGTCCTTAGCCAAACGGTAGAGCGTCGTCTTGATGGCTTTCACCTCCGGTTTCATGGCAGCTTCCTGCAATACACGGATATAACCATCGAAAGAATGATAAGGCACATGGATGAAACGATCCTTCTCACGAATCTTATCAAGGATACTCTCAGGAGCCAGGAACTCCGGCTTCATCAGATGCTTCCATGCTGGATATTTCAGTTCGTCGTGTCCACAGCTGGGGAACGACATCAGATCCTTATGATTCTGATAACGGCCACCTGCAAGGGAAGTGTCGAGCTCATCAATGTCGAGGCGCTCAAGAATCTTCTTCTGGATATCACGCGGCATCTCACGGTCATAGAGCACACGTACAGCATCACCTTTCTTACGGCTCTCCACGCCAGCCTTGATACGCTCCATCGTACCATAGTCTTGGTCGTTGTCGATATCCATCTCGGCATCCTTCGTGAACTTAAACGAATAAGCGCGATAAGTAGCCGGCTTCATGCCCAAGAAGATAAGCGGCAAGCAGTAACGGACTACATCATCCAGATAAATAATATCATTAAAACCTTGACTGGACGGCAGTTTGACCCAACGGCCCACCTGACGGTCCGGAACCTTCACAATGGCATAGTTGGTCTTTTCTTTGTCATCCTTCTCTTTACGCTCCACAACGAGGTAGATACGGTTATCTTCCAGAGTAGCGATATTATCGAGGGCACTGAGCCAGATAGGATTGACGGAACCGTTGAGCTTATCGTAATAGAATTGCTTGAGGAAAGCTTTCTGCTCCTCAGTAAGCTGTGTCTCATTAACGAGGCGGATACCATGCTCACGCAGCAAGACCACAACGCGATCTACAGTCTCAGTATATTCCTTACTGTATTCCGCATTAAGCTTATTGATGGTCTTGAGGGTTTTCTTCAGGGTGTGATGAGTGTGCTTGTCAATGGAAGGCTCATCAAGAAGACGGTTGATTGAAGCTACACGCACGCGGAAAAACTCATCAAGGTTGTTACTGTAGATACCCAGGAAAGAGAGTCTCTCCAACAAAGGCACAGTCTCTTTCTGTGCCTCCTGCAGGATACGGTGGTTGAAGAACATCCAACTCACATCCCGCTCAATATAGTTGTTTTTCACAATTGATGCAAGAGATGTCGACTTAGTTGAAGCCATAATATAATAATGTATAGGTTTTATTTATTGTTTTTCTTCTCCACCAACATATACTCATCCTCAGAAGAGTTGTAGTGAAGTGCCTTGTGGAATTTCTTTTCTGAACCCTCCGGTATATATATAATGTGTAAATCATCACACTCCTCAAAAGCGTGATTACTCAAATGCTTGGGCACGCCACCGAAAGTGACAGTCTTCAGCGCATCACAGTCGGCGAAAGCATAACCCTTCACGTTCTCTACTGTTGTTGGGATAAAGATATTGTCCAGACTGTCACAGTCATAAAAAGCATCCTGCTCAATGACCTTCACAGTAGAAGGAATAATTACATTCTTCAAGGCTTTCTTCCGGCGGAAAGCCATCTCACCAATGACTTCTACTCCTTCGGGTATGGTTATGTTATCCTTTGTGGAGAGACAGTAAACCAAGAGCTTATGGTCGTCAGTATATACTGCCTCTCCATCGAAATCAAAGTCATCACTGTCAATCTTCTGCAATGCAAGACTCAATACCTGCAAGTCGAAACGACTGCCCTTCTTGCCGTCCTTCATCAAAGACTTCAAGATAGCTTTCTTACTTTCTTTCATAGAATTCTATTTCTTTTGCTTATCAAGCACAAAGGTAAGAAGACTATATTACAGAGTTGTTACAGCGGTGTAACAATAATATTAAAGTTTTGTTACGCCTTAGAAGTGTGTCATAAACTCCACCACGATCTTATCCTTCTCTGACACCTTGGGGATACCATTGTGACCATAGAAGTACTTTTCGTAGTTGATGCGAATATCGCTGACGAACGGCTTATCGAGACTGATCGTTACTCCGCCTGTAACGCGGCTGCGCTTGTAGTCGTTGACGATGAGGGTGCCAGCATCATTCTGCTTGCCGTCGAGGTAGCGCTTGCCATCACTGTGGTCATTCATGAAATCGTAACGGGCAAGAGGTGACACTTTTTTAATAATACTCTTCCGCACAGGGATGTCATATGACACAAATCCGTCGAAAGCATGTACCGGATGGAAAGCATCCTTACCGTAGTGTTTGTAGAGATACTCGGCCTCAGCGATGAATCCACCTTTCTTATAAGACAGACCACCGTCGTACATCATCACGTTGACATCTCCCGGTTTGACTTTCTGTGCACTCATCTCAATCGTCAGACCCATCGGCAGAAGAAACTGTGCCTTAGCAGAGAAGTTGGCACTGTTTGTCCAATAGTCCTTCTGGTTCGTCAGACCCGAGCCATTGTAAAGACCGGCCTCCACGATGATCGGGAAGCCAGCATCGAACGTATAGCCGAGGCGTGCACCGACATCTCGCACATTACCTACCTGCTTGGCGATGAACGAACGGTTTGCAAAATACTGCTGGTCAGGGGAGCGGTGCGCATCGATGGTAAACGGTACACGCATCTGACCGATGGTGAATGCAAAACGCTTCCATGGCGTAAACTTCGCATAAGCATCAAGCATCTTGATCTGACCTTCATCACAAAGATCAATTTCTGCCTTGTAAGAGACTGTCGGATTAAGGTCACCACTAACGTTCACACGCGCGTTGCGCACCTCGAAACGGCCCTCCTTGTCCTGTGTCTGGTACTCGTACTTGCCACGGAGCGTTCCGCCAATCTTCATACTCTTCAAAAACTCCTGACCGGAAGAGGCAGAAGCGATAAGCAAAAAGAGGAATGAAATACCTGATTTAATGAATGTAGTCTTGATGACTGTTGACTTTCGTGTCGTATTTTTGTCCATAAAAGGGAGTATAAGTTACCTTTTGGCGGCAAAATTACGGCACTATTATTTCATTATCTTTGCAGCAGTGTTACAATGTTGTTAAAAGGGGAAATGATGGACCTGCTGGCCCCACCCCTGACGGCCCTGACGGCCCCACCCCTACCCCTCCCCATCCAGGGGAGGGAGAGTTATGCTTCAAGGGGTCATTGCTTGCGCCAATGGTTTAGCAGGGTAATCTCTCCCTCCCCTGGATGGGGGAGGGACTAAGGGTGGGGCCAGTAGGGGTGGGGCCGTCAGCTCTTGCTCTTACCCTTTCACTTCGTTTACAAGCTCTTTCCCCTCCTCAAAGTCAAGGATGTTCTGAAGCGTCGTTTGGGCGATGTTCGACAGCGCCTCACGCGTGAAGAAGGCCTGATGCGAGGTGACGATGACGTTCGGCATCGTCAACAGAATAGACAGCTTGTCGTCGCTGATCATTGAGTCGCTGAGGTCCTCATAGAAATATTTCTGCTCATCCTCATAGACATCAAGACCGGCGCAACTGATCTTCCGCGACCGCAGTCCTTCTATCAGTGCACTGGAAGAGATAAGCTTACCACGACCCGTATTGATGATCATCACACCCGGCTTCATCTTGTCGATGCTTACACTGTTGATCATATACCGGGTCTGAGAAGTCAGCGGCACATGAAGTGTGATGATGTCACTGCGACGATAGAGTTCATCAAGGTCAACGAGTTCGATGCCATACTCCTTCGCAAACTCCTTGTTCGGATAAAGATCGTAAGCTAATATTTTCATTCCGAAACCATGGAGGATCTGTGCCACACAACGTGCAATACGACCCAGACCGATGATACCGACCGTCTTGCCATACATATCAAAGCCCATCAAACCATCGAGCTTGAAGTTCCACTCCCGTGTACGGTTCGTCGAACGGTACACCTTACGGTTCAGGCAGAGCATCAGCGTCACGGCATATTCAGCCACAGCATGCGGTGAATAAGCTGGAACACGAACGACTGGAATATGGAATTCTTCGGCAGCCTGAAGATCGACATTGTTAAAGCCTGCACAGCGTAAGGCAATGAGTCTCACGCCATTGTCATGCAGCTTCTCCATCACCCTACTGTCACAGGTGTCGTCGACAAAGATACAGATGACATCCATTCCCTTCGACAGACGCACCGACTCCTCGTTCAATCGGTCACCGAAATAATGAATCTCTATGCCAAAGTCCTTGTTTGCCTCGTTGAACACACTCCGGTCATAGCTTTTCGCATCGTAAAATCCTACATGAATTGTCATACGCTTCGTATTTTTAGGTTTCGATTGCAAAGTTATGAAATAAAACAATACGCTCCAAATATTTCGAAACGAAAAAATGCAAAACTGACAGCCCCACCCCTACCCCTCCCCCATCCAGGGGAGGGAGAGATTTGCTTCAAGGGGTCCTTGCCTGCACCAATGGTTTAACAGGGTAATCTCTCCCTCCCCTGGATGGGGGAGGGACTAAGGGTGGGGCCGCCAAATATTGTTAAACTTTCTCCATGCCGCATACAACCTACCAATATTTTCCCTAATTTTACGAACGGAAAACTAATCTCAATAATCGTTTTACTTAAACTTATTGCACTATGAAGATTGGAATACCTAAAGAATTGAAAAACAACGAGAACCGCGTAGGCATGACACCCGCGGGCGTTGCAGAGTTGAAGAAACATGGTCATACTGTTTACGTGCAGCATACTGCCGGCGAGAACAGTGGTTTCAGTGACGAGGAGTACAAAGCTGTAGGTGCTGAGATTCTGCCTGACATTAAAGATGTATATGCGCAGGCCGACATGATCGTTAAGGTAAAAGAGCCCATCGAACCGGAGTATGCCCTCATCAAGAAAGACCAGTTGGTGTTCACTTATTTCCATTTTGCATGCGATAAACCGCTCACCGACGCCATGATCAAGAGCGGTGCTGTCTGCCTCGCCTATGAGACGGTGCAGAAAGCCGACCACTCGCTACCGTTGCTCATCCCGATGAGTGAGGTGGCCGGTCGTATGGCTGCCCTCAATGGCGCCTTCTATCTCCAGAAGACGAAAGGTGGCAAGGGCAAACTCATCAGTGGCGTGCCCGGTGTGAAGCCGACAAAGGTCCTCGTCCTCGGTGGAGGCACCGTAGGTGAAGCAGCTGCCCGTATGGCTGCTGGCATGGGTGCCGACGTGACGATCACGGATATCTCGTTGCCTCGTCTGCGCCAGTTAGAGATGGAACTTCCGGCTAACGTCCATGCGCTCTACTCTTCCGAACATAACATCCGCAAAGAACTGCCGGATGTGGATATCGTCATTGGCTCCGTCCTTGTACCAGGCGACAAGACCCCGCACCTCATCACGCGCGACATGCTGAAGCTCATGGAGAAAGGTACGGTGCTTGTAGATGTTGCCATCGACCAGGGCGGCTGCTTCGAGACTTCTCATCCCACGACCCACAGCAATCCTGTCTATGAGGTCGATGGCATCCTCCACTATTGCGTTGCCAATATCCCCGGTGCCGTGCCTTACACCTCTACGATGGCGCTCACAAACGCTACGCTGCGCTATGCCGTAGCCCTCGCCGACAAAGGCTGGCGTCAGGCCTGCAAGGACGACGAGGCACTCTACCGTGGCCTCAACATCGTCAATGGCAAAGTGACATTCAAAGCTGTCGCCGATGTCTGGGGACTGCCGTATGAGCCGGTAAAACTGTAATAAACTGATGGCCCTGATAGCCCCAACGGCCCCACCCTAATGGCCCTAATGGCCCCTAATGGCCCCACCCCTACCCCTCCCCCATCCAGGGGAGGGAGAAATTACCCTACTAAACCATTGGTGCAGGCAAGGACCCCTTGACGCATATCTCTCCCTCCCCTGGATGGGGGAGGGATTAAGGGTGGGGCCCTGAGGGATTAAGGGTGGGGCCGTCAATGCAATTAGGTGGGGCCCTATTATTTGTCGTTCGACAAACGATCGTGCGGCGTCCGACGAACGATTGTTTGGCGTTCGACGAACGATCGTTCGTCGAACGACAGACAACGTGAGAAAATACAAGATTGTAATAATAACAAATATTAAAGAAGCTATTATAAGACTAAAAACGAGACGACGATGCACGCGTCTCGTTTTTGTTTTGTATTTTTGCAAGTGACAAGTAAACAATTGTGTTGTGTAGGCAGTCACATAGTGACTGCAACCCACAAGACATTACCAATAACACATTATTAATAATATAAGACAAGCATTATGGCAAAAGTTAGTTTAATGGGCACCGAGATGAACACCATCGGCAACCTGCCCGCAAAGGAGAGTATGGCACCTGATTTCGAAGCTACAAAGGGTGACCTCACAAGTCTGAAACTTAGCGACCTCCGCGGAAAGCGCGTCGTACTGAATATCTTCCCAAGTCTCGACACAGCAACCTGCGCTGCTTCCGTACGTCACTTCAACGCTGACGCTTCGAAGCTCGACAACACCGTCGTGCTCTGCATCTCTGAGGATCTGCCTTTCGCACAGGGTCGTTTCTGCACGACAGAGGGTCTGAAGAATGTTGTACCTGTATCGCTGTTCCGTTCCCCTGAGTTCGGCAAGGCATACGGCACACAGATTGTTGATGGCCCAATGCGTGGTCTGCAAGCTCGTGCCGTCGTCGTAGTTGATGAGCAGGGCAAGGTCCTCTACACACAGCTTGTGGAGAAGATTGAGAATGAGCCCGACTATGCTTCTGCATTAGAGGCACTGAAGTAAAAAAAGCGTTAGGTGATGGGTGTTAATGGTTTACATCCACACACCCGAGCTTAATAAAAAACATACATAGAGTGCCTCGGAGAGGCACAATTGTTCATAACCCCAGACTAAGGAAGCGTTAGCGACCGCAGTCTGGGGTTTTTAGTGCGAGCGGACCACCTAAGAACCAGCCTCGAAGAGGCTGAATGCACCTTGGCGCGCTATGTTGGCCCCCTTCGGGGTTCTATCGATCCAAAAATCGGAATAGACCAAGTTGTCAAGGTTGTGCCAGTTGTTATCGTTATCAGATTTCCAACAACTGGGACAACATAAACAACTAAGACAACAAATACCCATCTAAGTCGTGGATTGTCGTGAAAAGCCGATGCGGACAGTCGTTGGTGCAAACGATTGCACAACGGAATTATAAACTATTAACCTAAATTTTTTCGCGTAACATATTTGTAATATATAACTTTGCAGTAACAGCAATGCATTGAACCCATTGACTGTAAGATAATTATCAAAACAATTGCCGTGTACAAAACACACGGCTTACAACAATAAAAGAAAAATTTGTTATCAACATATGGAAACATTACATTCATTATTGCAAAGGCGAATCAGACCTATGCTAAGGCTTTTGATTCCGTTCTTATTAGTGATGATCTGCCCACAGAAGATGTTGGCATGGTCTGAACTATTGGTTAAAGGATCAACGTCGGGTGACTCCAATTGGTCCACCATTGCCACACTGACACAAGGATCAGATGCCAACTCCTGGTCCGGCACTATCAATGCCTCTTCTTGGACGAGTGGCGCTACCTTGTCCTTTAAGCTCAATGACACGAAGGATGATGGCGGTAAATGGTGGGGTAATGGCAGTGCTACAGCTGATATGACTTCCGCTTCTACTGCCACAATTACCACTTCTACTGTCAATGGTACCGGTGACAACATGTCGCTCAAGCACAACACGGCGTACTCCAGTTACACTATCAGTTGTACCTACAGCAACAATAGTTGGACAATCACCATCACCGGTGTGAAGAGTTCTTCTGGTGACGGCAGTACAACGACCACCACAAACACGGCCGGTATCTACATCTATGGTGCTAACTTCGGTACGACGGATCCTACTCAGAAAATGACTTATAAGTTCCTGCGTAAAAACGATACAGAATATCATTTCTCGATTTACGCAGGTAATATGAGTCTAAAGTTTCCCACTTGCCATT
>DEKJ01000010.1:0-145 GCA_002353825.1 Prevotella sp. UBA2725
GCCGCCCAAGCGTCGAAACACCGTAAGCACCCGAGGAAGTCTACGCTTGTTAGATCTTGATAAATTTTATTAGACTGGTGCCAAGGTCTACAACTTTATTTTTAGATAGTATTAGACTTTGACGGATTTTTGCTTTCCCATTTAT
>DEKJ01000010.1:246-16372 GCA_002353825.1 Prevotella sp. UBA2725
TTCACACCGCATTCCTTGCATGAGGCAAGAAGTGACACGATTATGCAAGTGTTCTCCGCTGCCTCATGGTTACCGGCGAAGAGCCAGTTCTTGCGTCCTATGACTATATTCTTCTGTGCTCTTTCTACACCATTGTTGTCTATCTCGAGCCTGCCATCTGTCAGATAGACCTTGAGAGTACTCATGATCTTTGATATATGGTTGACAGCATTACCGAGAAGGCCCTTGGGACGATATTGGACTTCAGGTAGCCCTGCTGCCTCTACCAGCCATTCTTCCAAAGCATCAATCATGGGCGCAGACATCTTCTGCCTGAGTTCCTTTCTTTGCTCCGGAGTCATATGCTTACTGTCAGCAATATGCTCTACATTATACATCTGTTGTATGCAGGACATCGGCTTGGCAGTTACCTTCTCATTTTCCTTCTCTGATTTTTCCAGGTACCTTCTTGAGTGAGCCCAGCAGCCGACATGGCACGCCAAGGCCTCCTTGCAAATGGACTCATATACACTGTAATCGTCTGTCTGCAAGTAACCTTTAAAGTTGCCAAGTAATTCTTTTCCTGTTTTTCCGCTCCTGGATCCTTCATTGGGATATGTGTAACAAATCAGTTTTAGCAGCGGCGCTCGAAGTGTCCAGATGTATTCTTTTAATGCCTTGTGTTTTTCTTTATTCACTACGGGTATTGTCGTACCATCGGACTGCAGATAATCAGTTTCCGTGAGCACTGCAGTCTGAAGGACCTCATAGAGAGGCTTGAGCATTTCAGCCATAGGCTTGAACCATCCCTCTATTGTGGTCTTAGGTAAATCTATACCGAGATGAAGATATTTCTGATGCTGACGATAGTAAGGGAGATAATAGAGAAACTTATCAAGCATAACTTCGGCTATCAAGCTGAAGCCGGGAAGTCCTTTGGGAATGGGAACAACCGGTGCCGGTGCGACGATTATGCCTGGCTGTCCTTTAGGAGGTACAACACAGCCGTTGATAAGACCATAAATAGGTCTCTTGTGAACAAGCACATACATTTTGCCCGGTTCCGTCTCTAAGGTTTCGCTCTCCTCGTATCCAAGGAGCTTGTATTTACTCAAGTCATAGCCCTCCACTTTCTCGATGACCTCACGTCGGGGCAAGCCCTGGGTCATAAGACGAGTCGGATGCTTCTTGTCTTTCTTCTGAGTCGCTTCCTTTTTCTGCTGTGCTATTTCTTTATCTGCCTGCTTACGCTGTTCTTCTATCTGCTCAGCCTCATTTTGCCACTCCTCAAAGGAAATCGTCAATTGGCGTGGGTCTACAGCTTTCTTCTTTTCAGACTTGCATCCGAAAACCTGCCTTTTGAACCAGGCAAGCTGCGCCTCAAGCTGGAAATTCTTCTCTTTAAGCTTGGCATTCTCTTCTGTAAGGCTTTTAATCTTTGAAGCGTCATCACGCTCCACCTTGCCGAGTCTGATCTGCAAGGCGACTAACTGCTGTGATATCGCTTCCATTTGTGTCATTCTGTATTCTTATTTACACGTACAAAGGTACAAAATATATTTGACATATACAAGTTTACAAGCGTTTATTTATCAGTAAGTTGAGACTCTTTTACCGAGGCGCAATCACTCTTCTCTGGCGCTTGTCAGGGTTCTCAATAATGCCTTCAACCATCACGACCAAGTCTCGCCACTCCATACTAAAGGACTTAATGCCTGGCTTATATTCCGGCAGTCTGAACCGGCCTCTGCTAAGTTTCTTTATATACAGTACAAGGCCTCCATCCTCAGCAGAAAGAAGCTTCACTGTATCTTTCTTCCGATTGACAAAGATAAATATATCGCCGAATCTCAGTGACTGCCCCATTTGGTTAACCACAATGCCACTAAGGGTATTCATCCCTTTTCTCATGTCTGTTGCGCCAGGACAAAGGTAGTAGCGCATCGTGTCATTAAGACAGAACATGGTCAAGAACTTTATTGATGATGCCAACTGCTATCTTGCAAGAGTCTCCATCAAAATGGAAACTCACATTGTTGGGCAGCTTCATTGTTATGCCTTCAGAATACGAGGACTCTGGAGAAGACGGCGTTGCAATGCTTGCCTCCTTAAAAGACTTTCCCTCTGTGTCCTTCACCTCTATCGGTATCATTCTTTTCTCCGGCGGGACAGGATCACTCACCGTTGATCTGTCAGTCAACCCAAACTGACTGCGCCAATGATAATAACTGGTCTTGCTGAATCCTTCCTGAGCACAGAAGTCCTTTACAGTCAAACCGCTTTGCTGCTGACGGCGGTGAATTTCCAAAAATGTGGATTTTGACATCCTATAATACCTATCCATAACATCAATAGTTTAGAATTTTGGATGCAAAGGTATTACAGATTAGTCAGATCACAAGCGTAGACTTCCTCGGGTGCTTACGAACAATCGACATTGATAATTTCATGTCTAATATTCAAGACTCCCGCTATGTAGGCGGAAGCTTTGATCTCTGCTTCTGCACATCTTTGGCCGTAGTTTATTGTAAAAGCTATATCAGGCCGTTCAAGATAAGCTAAAGCCATTGAATCCATACCCCCAGAAAGCAAAATACCTCTTTTATTCTGCAGCATACCAACAAGCCTTAAACACAGCAGTTGTAAAATCATTCTCCAAATCGCAATGTGTACCTTTTAGCATGGTCAGACTGTTTGGATTCGTATTCTCTACATAGACCACAACCTTCTTTCCTTTAGCAATAGCATACCCCACTTCGAATACAGTTCCCGCATCCACTCCATCAAGAATAGCAAGGACAATATCAGAATTGTTCAGTCCATTAAGATCTAGGGGAACTACTTCGTTTGGCTCCCCTATTCCAACATCATGCAAAGGAGAGAAGACTCTCATACCTTCTGATTTCAAAGCAAAATAGAATTCATTTACTATCCATTTCTGCCCAAAACTGAAGAATGGACCAGCCAAATATATTTGTTTGTACTCTTTTGATGGAATTAATGCAGGAAAATCAAAATTATCCAAAAATGCAGGAATTTTGTCTATATCCCCACTGCTTTCTGAATAACATGCTGCTGATTTGCTTGCATTTAATGCACTAGTCTCCAAATCTATACCATGAAACCAAAAGTAAGAAAAAGTTGAAGTAAATATATCACCAGAACCAATTGTGAAGACATGATTTGTCTTATACACTGGTATTAAAATTCCTTGATCATCTTTATGCTGATAAAGTATGGCCCCCTTAGCTCCATTTTTTATAATTAGAGCATAACATTTTTCTTTATCAAAGAAAAACACTTTTATATCATCAATATTATTAGCCCCAGACAAGCTCTTTGCCTCTGTCATATTGAGAACATAAACCAATTGCTTCGCCTTAGAACATTTAGAGAACAACTCAGGCATTACTGCCGTTTGAGGATCATAGACTGCTCTTTCAGCCTCAACATGAAACTTAGCATCCAACATGCCAAAGACTACAACGTTTTCATCTTTAACATCAATTTTTTGTTGATGGGCATATAAATAATTGAGTTGAGGAGAAATGGCAGATACTCTAAAAGGATGTTCATAATTGAAACAAACGTCAGGTCCCTCTGTTAATCCAAATGTAATGCCATCTCCCCTATATTTATATGGCAATGAATGAAGAGTCTCATGGCAACATGAGTAGAACTTCAAGCCTTGTGACGCTCCGAATGCTCTGTATAATAGCAAAGATCTCAATCCTGAGCCGAAAACTCTATTCCAGCCTAGATAGGCATTGCAAATTTCTCTATATGTCCCACCGATTATAGAGATTGAGCCTGTACCCTCACCTTGCATATTCCATTTTCTTTAGATAAAACAACTGCTACATAAAAAGTACCAGTTTTGATACACTGTATAAAAAGGTCCTGATTGTCAAAGATGAGCTTGCCCAAGACGGTTTGTCCCACCATCACTGTCAATTCATCATCAATTAAATCCACAGGAAGAACATCGCGAACATTGACAGCGTTCAGAACATTATTATCAACATCAACGACTGTCGTGTCTTTCTTAAGTAATTCACACGCAACAACCTTACTTGACTTTCCTGGCGTTACGTTGTGAAATGCACTTCCACCACCACTCATATGCTAATTTATTTGATTATCTCAAGCCCCAATTCTTGATGGAGCTTTTAAAGTTATGATTTAATAATAGTATCATGTCGGATACTCATTCTTTGTAGCAGATCCGCGGAATGTCAAGACTGCTGCCGCAAGATCTGCGAATCGTAGAACTATGAATTTATAAGAATACGAGCCTCTCCTGCCATCCTCCATAGAGAGGGAGATACGATATCAGGAAAGATATTTGGCTCCCGTCAGTTCCAAATCTCTTCCAACCCTGTCTTCCATGCTGGGAAGGGAGGATTATTGTAGAGCTCATGATAGACGGCAAGGACCTTGTTGACAAGGGTGCGGCCGGCTCCCATGAGGTCGTTGTCAATGGTAAGTGGCAGGGATTCGCTTTGTGGATCTTCAATGAGCATGCCGAAGCCATAAATCTTGGTACCATCCTCATCGGTGGACTCGACTTGCATGACGCCATCGGGATCATCGCCCTTCAAGATCGTGTAGAGATTGGGACAGCACTTCTCGATCTTCGGGTACTGCACGGCGGGGTTCTGGATACGGTTGAAGTAATGGTGCCAGTTGGCAGTAAGGACGAGCTGGTTCTTGGCTGCACGCTGCAGGTTGAGGATCGCATAGCAGCCACGATTGAGCTTGTAAATGAGTTCGATGCAGTTCTTGCGGACAGCATAGGTGAAGGTGGGCATCTCGAAGTTGAAGGTCGCACCAGCCTTATCGGAAAAGAACTTTCGCATGATGTTTAATGTATTGGCTTCGCCAAGAATCGTTATTTGACTTGCTTGATGATTTGATTGATATAGGCATCGGAGACGTTGTCTATCTCACTTTTATCATATATTGTCAGTAGAGATATATCAAATAGTTCGTCAGTGAGTTTGCTGACATGGTATATCAGGACTCTTGCACCACCACTTTTACCTTTCCCTTTTGATGCAATGGCCATTCTAACTTTGTAAACGCCACCACCTAAGGAAGTACCTTGCATAGGATCATCTTCCAAGTCATTTAGGAACTTGTCGTAGTCAGTAGCAAAAGACTTGTACCTTTTCGCGAGTGCCTTTGCCATTCGCTTGAACTCAGGGGTGACGTGAAAATCGACTTTCATTGCTACCTATTTGAAGAGATTGCGAGCATCCTCAAGCTGAATCTTGCCCTCCTGAGCCATTTCCAACTCTTTCAAAGACTGTGATAAGGTCTCTTTGACAAATGATTTTTGACGTTCTGTCTCAACATCTTCCTCCTTGAACTTCTTAGCAATTGCCTGCTGAACCTTCTTTGGCTGGCTTTGAATGAGAGCCCAAAGAGCATCTGCTATTGGAATCTGTGAGTTCTGTATCTGTAACGTTGCCATATTATCTTTCTTTTTGTTGCAAATATAATCACTTTTCTTCTGACATCAAAATGATTATGCTATTATTTTATTGGCTTCGCCAAGAATCGAGCAAATCGGAACAAATCTTTCAAAGGATTGGGGGAAGTTGACCATGTTCGCCCTCTTCGAGGCCGGTATTCAGGTTATTCGCCACCGAACCACCCCAGGTTACGTCGCTGCGCTCCTTACCTGGGGCTAACCATGTGGCACCTCTCCGAGGTGCTAGCTATGCATGGCTGCCATCCGAGGGTTAGGGCGCCCACTAGGGGTGCCCCTACGGTGAAACCGGCGGTACCACCATTGAGTTACAAACATCGGTTGGGACATTATTTTAGGGCCGGCATAAAGCACGGCCCCTGCACTGAGACCTATCAGGACGCACAGGAAACGTTGCGATTATTGATTAACTAACATCTTGGGGAAAAGCATAACTTCCTCAGATACAAAAAGTTGCTATCACATTCAGGCAAGATTGCGCTGATGTGTCTATTTCTTGCGGAACCCGTTTATGCGACTTCCTTTGTGCATCTTTTACGGCGGACATACTGGGATGTACGGCAGAAAAAGATGATTATCGTTGCAAAATTAGGCTTTTTAACAGATAACTGCAAGAAAACAACCAAGTATTTTTCGGAAAGGGCTGTTCCATTTTAATCCATTTTGCACAGAGGGTCGAAGAACTACATTCTTTCTATACCCGAAGCTGGTGTGCTTCGGTGAAAAAAGCCACTCTGAGAGCCGCGGACTCTCATTGTTCATAGATTGTGGAACAGGACCATTCGATGCCAAAATTCCCATCTATTGTTTATGTCTTGAATCGCAACTCACCAGCTTGGAGTGAAGCATGCGACTTATCAAATTCCCAATGCCGAACCGTTTTTGAAGGGTTGTCTTGTACCTTGCAAAGGTTGTATTTTATTTTTTATTGGGCAAAGAAAAGTATAGATTTTATTCTAACAAGTATTAAGGTTACCATTGCGCACTAACGTGCATTCAGCCTCGCCGAGGCTGGATGCCAGTTAATGTCGCTTTAGGCAGTAATCCCCAAGCTGCGGCTGCGCCTTGCAGGGTTATGAAAGATTCAGCCTCGCCGAGGCTGGGTAGGTAAAAAGAAAGGGCACCCACAAGGGATGCCCCTACGGTGAAACGACAACCAGTTATTGAGGAATGACCTCCTAACCGAGCCACCTACACCCTACATGCGAAATAAAACTAAACATCGGCCTTGTCGTCCTTCTTACGGCATAGCAACATGTCAACTTGATTATCCCATTCCAAAGGCTCAAGTATTCTTTTCATCTGTGAAATGGCGAACAATGGACATATTACGACATGCCGGACATTGTTATTGTCTTGCTTGTCTTCATATTCAAAATACCCAAAGTTTTCCATTGAGCACCTGACGGCATTGCGGAGCTTCTTTTCCCTCATGAACTGCCACAGGCTTTTCATACCGCCACGTACTCCGGCTTTGACCTCAATAGGTAGCACTGCCAGTTTGAAACTTGATACATAGTCGACTTCAGCAAGGGAGTTTTTCGCTTCCCTTACCCAATAAAATAACTGATGGCGGATATTAGGTGTACGGTAATGGAGCAATTCCAGTCCGGCAACCATCTCTGCCATCGGTCCTTTGTTCACAAGGTCGGATATGTCAGATGTAAGTATATGCTCTGTCAATTCCGAAATATCACCTGTTGTCATGTTCAGTAGCCTGAGCAGGATTCCAGTGTCAAGCAGCAAGAACTTTCTGCATGAATCATCCGCCTCGCTCCCCAAAGGCAGACCGTTTGCCGAGGTATTGGTAACAGGTATCAGTATACCGGCCTTATAAAGCATGTCCAAAGCCTTCTTTACATCGTAAGCCCTATAACCGCCCTCGACCTTAGAATACACAAACTTCTTCGTTACCTGCACGGCCGCACTTTCCATCGTTTTCCTAAGAAGTGTAGGGTCAACTTTCTTACGGTACTTAGGGAAGTCATCCTCGTATGAAACAAGTATATCGTCCTGCACTTCCTGACAGGACAGATAATCGTGATTGGCGACCCAGCTGCTCACTGCCTCGGGCATTCCGCCTATGAGCATGTAGTCGCGGAACTCTGCTATAAGCTTTTCATATAGCGGCTGTGGAAGTGGCTGTGCAGCTGTCGCCTGGTTTCTCGCGTTCATCAACAACGTCTCACCGTTTGCGATAAGGAACTCATCAAATGTCATCGGATACATGAATATTGAGTGTATTCTGCCTACCCCGAATGTCGGAAGCTCATCTAAGGCAAATTCCAGAAGTGAGCCGGCAGCAATCACATGCAGTCCCGGCATGTCTTCCTTGAAGAAGCGAAGAGACATGATTGCCTTAGGACAAGCCTGTATCTCGTCAAGGAATAGCAGCGTATCCCCTTCCGTAATAGGTCTGCCCACGATTGCCTCCATTTGAGACACAATCCGCCTGACATCCAGATCTCCTTCAAACAGTTGCGCAAGGGATGGTTGCTTCTCAAAGTTTATCTCAACAAAGCCCTTGAAATTTTCCGAGAGATGATGGACTGCGGTTGACTTGCCCGCCTGTCTTGCTCCTCGGAGCAAGAGAGGCTTATGCAGTGGTCTCTTTGCCCATTCCGACAAGTACGAGTCTATGAACCTTGGATAATATGTCTGTTGATTCTTTGCCATAATCTATAACCGTTAGTTTTGCTGCAAATATACGGAATTAATATTTCCCAAACAAATAAAACATCATTATTTGATAAAATCCAAAGATTTTATACCTGTTGTTTTTCAAAAATCCAAAGGTTTAGATATAAAACCGCCTTGAGATTTTGTACAGGTTGTACCAGCTCCTCAAAGTAGCCACTAAAAATTGGCAGAAAAATCTTAATCACTTGCCCCGCACAGGTTCCTCAGCGACTACTTGGAAAGCAGATAATTCTCAAGTTCCCATGCTTGAACGTGCTCTATACCATCGAGGCTTTTCAATCTTATGTCATCCATCGTGACGAGAAGTTTTCGGTAATTATCCTTCAAGGCTTTCAAGGGTCTCAGTTCACGCTCAAGTGTATTGCCGTTCCAATAATTTAGTCGGCTGATTCTCTGTAGATTCCCTTCCATTGTTTTTCGTTTATCTATGTGCAAAGATATAAAATATTTTGGAATACAAACTAAAATATCGTCGGTTTTATTATTATTTTGGAGTAGATCCTGAAAAACTTGCTTTCATCACTGTCTACAGATGAAAGGTCTGGGAAGTTCATAGTTGTCTCACGATCTCTTTCACCTTATATATATATCCTTTCATGGTAGCATATCGGATTCTACTCAAGAATACGTAATAATCTTCTTTCGGTCTGTGCTTATACTGCACCCAATCCCTATAGGCTGTCACAGACTCTGACCAGTGGTCAAAGCTTGCATAGCTTCCATTTCTCAGTCTGAGGCCAAACAGGTTGTTCTGCTCTCTGGCCAGTCTCGAACTGAAGTTGCCGCTCTCGAGCAGCGCCTGAGCAAGAACGATCTTGGGGAACTTCAAGCCCTGCCGTCTAATCTCTTCATAGAGGTTGGCGATAGTAAGAGGCTTGGCTTCTTTTATAGGTGTGGGAGATTCTATCCCTTGCAGTCGGCGGAGACCTTCACCTAACTCATTGATATAGTCATTGAGTGTCTCGATGAACGGCTGCGGGTTGACACTTGTCCATTGTCCTCTACCGTCCAACTTGTGGAGAGCAAGATGAAGGTGATAGCCCGTCGATCTGCCGCTGCTACCTGTCAGTCCAATGACTGTCCCGGCATCTATCTCAGTACCTTCCCTGACGTAGACTTCCTCAAGATGACCATAGAGGGTGCGGAGTCGACCATGCTCAACGATGACGTGGTTACCGTAACCCGTTTTACTGAGTTTTACCTTGACCACCTTGCCTGGCAACATGCAGTAGGCTAACTCGTGTTTGCATCGCATATCGATGCCATCATGGAACTTGCGGCACCTCTCGAATGGGTCCTTGCGATAGCCATAGCTTGAGGAGTAGCTGATGTAATCAAGTGGTAAACAGATATTTAGACGCTTCTTGATAAGTTCCATAAAGAGGCTGTCTGTGAGCGTCAGTGGCTCAAATTTGACCATTTTACTGGCTTTTGATGCTTGCAGCAAAAACTTGTTTGAAGCATTTTCGACGCTTTTCTTTGTACCATAGTTGGAGTCAGGCGGATTTCTTCCTAACTTTGCGTACGGATCTTTTGATTTGTACAACGTGTCAATGTTTGGATTGACAAACGAGACCGTGTAGAACTGGGCTTGGACCGATACACATATTAATAATGTGAACAGCCCGGAAGCACAACGTAAGTACTTTGTCATAAGGCTTGTGTTTGTGTTTTGTTTATGCGGTTAGTGGCTTTTGCTCCACAAAGATAGGTAGAATATTTCACACAAACACATTTTGATAACCTGAATAATCATGAAGAACGAACAGATTCCGTTTGAGAAGTTCGCCAGAATTGGCATTACCAAGAAGGATTTCGCTCAGATGCCCGACCCGCTTCGAGAGGCTATCCTCAGCGGTCAGCTCACCCCGATGCTCCGTCTCCGTGTACCTGCCCTCCACGGCAGAGAGATGGAAGTACCAATGAAAATCCAGCTCGTCTATGACAAGAATGAGCAGTTACAACTGCTTACTTATCAGATGCATAGACATCTTGACAACCGTCTCCGTCTCAACGACTCCGAGCTTGGCCGCGTACGTGGTGGAGAGGCTATTCAGAAGGAGTTCCATAGGGGTACCGACCGCACGCTCCGCTACGTCCAGTTGGACAAGGAGACGAACAGTTTGATTTACCGTGATGTGGCGACTGTTAAAATGCAGCAGAAACTTCAGGAACTCGAGAAAGTCAAGGACATTTCATTGGGAATCAACCAAAGACAAGCTGCCACGGAAGGGAAGCCGGTAGAACTGGAGGTTGGGCACGAGAAGGTAACTGTTGGAGTGGACTTGCGTGAGCCACAGGGGTTCAAGGTCGTCAAGGGTGACATGGAAGAGTGGCAGCGGCAGGAGGCCATCCGCTACGATGATGCCCACGAAGGCTACATGGGTTACGTCCAGACGGATGAGAACCGATGGGAATACAAGCAGATAGTAGACAAGCTACAGTATAAGGATGAGCAGATGCTCTCTGAGAAGCAAAAGACAGAGAAGTCCAAAGGCATGAGGATGTAACAATGGAGTGTTCGTTCATCGGCTGACGTTCGGCAAACGATTTGCTGACGTTCGGCAAACAATCGGCTGACGTTCGACAGCAAATTGGTCTACGTTCGACAAACAATCGGCTGACACGTACCGGACAACATCGTTAAATTGAAATCATACTAACCAATAATAACATTAACCATGGCAAAGAAGAAGAAAGAAGAGTCGCCTAAGGTTGGGACGAAGCCTAAGGCAGTACAACCCTCTGTCGAGAAGGAAAAACCAAAAGAACAATCCCTCAAAACTGACACCACGCCTAAAAATGGAGAAGAGGTGAAACAACCCAGACCGCCTCAGATGGTGACCGTCAACGGTGAGAAGGTCACTCATGGTCATGCCTTTCAGAGTAATCTCAATCCCGAAAAGTGGTATTTCACTGCCCGTCTTGATGGCAATCAGCTCCGTCCGCAACTCATGAATCCGGAGGATGTAGTGGCCTATCAGAAGCGTGAGACTACCATAGAAGCACTCATGCAGACCTACTATCCGACGAAACTGCAGAAAAAGGTCACTCCCGAGGAGTTCAAGGCTGACAACAAACTCTCTGACGGTCGCGTCATCGACAGGATGGTCATCTACAAAGAGCACGACGAGTCTCGTGACAATGTCGGTAAGTACAAGATCTACACGCAGGTCGGTGACCAGAAGATGTCACGCACGATGTCTCATGAAGATCTCAACGCCTACTTCGACCGGGTGACAACTCCCGCCAAACTCGTTGAGAAGAACTTTGCAGAACAGCTTCACATGGCTTCCTTCTACAATCAGTTCAAACTGGAGGATGGTGTGAAGGACGTGAAGGTCGCTAAGCAACTTGATGGTCAGTGGACTGTTTCCGCTGACTTGGGCGAGAAGGGCCAGACCAGCAAGCACATCCTCTCCTGGCACGACAAACAAGCACTCTTCTCGGCCAAGACTGTTACCAAAGAGCAGCTTGCAGCCCGCTATCTCAACGCTGAGATCAAGGAGCTGAAGGCAGAGAAGGTATCTGCCAAGCAGGCGTTCAAACGCTAACTCAATCTCAATAATAACCAACTAATCATTTACAGTTTATGCATAAGACAATTGAAGAACTCTTTCAGATGAAACAAGATGGCAAGATCGGTTTCTGCGAGCTTGTCCTCATCAGTGACCACGCTCCCATCTACCTCCAGTGGTGCGATGATCATGGTATCGAGCCCGATGATCTCAACGCCGAGCTGTTCCTCGATTACTCTTCCGCACTCCATGAGATGACGCACTCTACGGGAACAGCCAACCGTCTGAACCGTGAGAAAGGTACACGTTTCGGCGATCCGAAGTACGCCAAGGAAGAGTTAGTGGCTGAGCTCACGGCTGCCATGGTCGGCAATGCCATGGGATTTGACAAGCGCATCTTGGACAATAATCTCTGCTACGTGCAGGGCTGGATCAATGCGCTGCGTGAGGATCCGAAGTTCATCGTCTCGGTCATGTCCGATGTCAACAAGGCATCGAAGATGATCCTTCAGAAGATCGATGAACAGAAGATTGCCCTTGGTGAGCAACCTATCCTTTCTGCCAACATGAGTAAGGTAGATCTCAAAGCTAACCGTGACGTTGCCAAGCAGGATTGGAAGCAACCATCGGATATCGCCCTCTCGGCTAAGTTCGACGATGCTGCCATCATCAAGAAGATGGATGGTGGTTATGCCGTGCGTGCCTCCTTCGAGGGAAAGGATCTCGGCATGAAGAATATTCCCAAGATCGACGGTGTGCGCTATGAACTGATGCCTGCCGGTGCTGTGAAGGATCAGATACTGCATGACACTGTCGCCAGGAAGTTCGTCAACGAGGTACGAGAGATCCGAAAGCAACAGGCGGAGCAGCACAAAGGACTCAAATTATAGTTAGGAGCTATGATAAGTTTCAAGGACCTCAAGCGTCAGGTAGGTATCGATGATGTGGCCTTCCACCTCGGCTATCAGTTGAACCGGCATGCCGGAGTGGGGAAGTATATCGAACTCGTGCTGCCTGATGCCAGAGGAGGCAAACTGGATGCTATCATCATCTCTCATCCAAGAGAGAAAGAGATGCAGCGCTACTTCCATCGTAACGGCAGTTCCAAAGGTGATGTAGTCGATTTTATCAGTGAGAACCTCTACCGCTTTAACAAGGTCGGCCGTAACCAATGGGAGGTGATTGGCAAAGTGATGGCTGACTTCGCCAATATGCCGGTCATTGATAATCGGGAATATGCCAACTCATTGGGTGCTATCTCTCAGAACTTCAATCCCAAGCGTTATGTAGGTGAGCCAATAGCTTCAAATGCTGACTATGCTTTGGGCATTTTGAAGGAACGAGGACTATCCCAAAAGACAATCGACCTGTTCAGCAGCCATATCTCTATTGTCCGCGACACGCAGAACAAGTATGGTCTTCCGATGATCGGTTTCCCTTATCGTGATCCAGGAAATGATAAAATCGTCGGGTATGAGCTACGAGGTGATCGTGGTTTCAAGGGTAAGGCTGCAGGGACGAACTCCACGACGGCGATGTGGGTAGCGGGGATTCCTTCTTCACTCAACAATCCGGAGAACGTGAACCGAGTCTACTTCTGCGAATCGGCTTATGATGCCATGGCATTCTACCAAGCTAACCGGGCAAAGATCGACCTGGCACGTTCTGCCTTTGTGTCTGTCGGTGGAGCCTTATCCAATAGACAGGTAAGTGGTGTCATGAACCACTTCAGTCTGGCCAAGGCTGTAGACTGCTTCGACAATGACCTTGCCGGGCGTGTCTACGGCATGCGGATGGCAGGGACGGTTGACGGCATGCGTCTTGGCGTGGTGCAGGTTGGCGACAAACTGCAGATAAAGGCTGACGATCGGCAGATAGAGATGGATATCGGGAAAGCTAACGCCGTGGTACTGTCGAAGCAGTTAGGACTATCGGGCCGTACGGAGATGTGGAAACCGCCCATGAATTACAAGGATTGGAACGATGTCGTCCGGGGAATGCCATTGGAGGCATTGCAGTTGAAAACAAAGTTTCAGCGTGATGAGAATCTCAGTCGTATCCGGCAGGAGATGCGGGAACGCAATGAGCAGAAGCGTGGGTTTCACAGATGACTGATTGCTGATGACAAACCATGTAATGACACACTATAATCATGTATGCCATGAAAAAGAAAATTCTATGTCTTGCCTTTGTCGCTGGCTTTGCCCTGAGGGGCACTGCCCAGCAGACCGATCCGACGCTGACTGGTGCCGTATTGACGCAGACGCAAATGCTCAAAGATCTGTTCAAGAAACGTGAGAAGACGCAGCGGCAGATCATCGCCACGGAGGCAGCCGTGACACTGGCCATGGAGCGTATGCATCAGGTAGAAGAGAAAGTGCTCAGTTACCTATCCAACGCACAAGGCGCCATGCAGAATCTTTACCAGATCAAGCTTGCTACAGAGCTTGTTGCCGTGGAGATTCCAAAGAATATGTCGTTGGTCAAGAACTCCATTCCTAGAAATCTCAAGGGAACAGCCATTGCGACACTGGTCTCTGATGAGCTTCTTGATGCTACAACACAAATGCTTTCGCTCTATCCCTTCATGAAGCAGCTTGTAACTTCGGGCAGCTACGATGTCACGAACTCGGATGGCAAGACGGAGAAGCATAAGGTCAACCTGCTCAACTCTTCGGAGAGATACTATGTAGCCAATGAGATTGTCACTCGCCTAGAGTCCATCAACACAGACTTGTGGCTGCTGGCTTGGCAAATCCAGACCTACTCATGGAGTGACTTGTGGTTCGGTCTTGATCCGGAAGGATGGGCGACGGTCATGTCGGGAAAGTATATTGTGAGTGGGCTGATAAGAGATTGGAAGTACTTGTAGCCCTCTCCCTTAATCCCGCCCTCCAAGGGTGGGTGATTACTAAGATAAACAATTAAAACTCAAAATTATATGGAAGAAGATTACATTAGAGAGAAATGCCCGGTTTGTGGCGGTGACATAATGACCACAAACGAAGGATGGGAATGCGACAATCAGATGAATGCAGTGACACCATGTCCTTTTTCGGTCGAGAAGCAAATCAACGGGGCAACCATCACTGAGGACATCGTGCACGAACTCTGTCAGCATGGTCGGTCACGTATCCTGACGATGAAGGACAAGACAGGCAAGCTGTATCTCGCTCACCTTGAAGTTCAGAACGGCAGAGTGGAGATGGTACCCGAAGGGCTCTACCTCAAACACCGTTGCCCACACTGTGGTGGTCGCATCCAAATCACAAGTAAGGGCTACTACTGTGAGAACAGTCTTGGAAAGCATCCTACCTGTAAATTCCATTGCAACGGCATCCTTTCGCACCGGTTCATCACGCCTGATGAGTTGGAGGCCTATCTCGACCGACATCCAACCATCATTGACGGCTGCTTCAACTCGCAGGGACGCATCTTCTCTGCCATCCTCATGGAGAACGAATCGTATGGTATGTCTCTGACATCAATCGTGGGGAAGTGTCCGCTATGTGGCGACGATGTACTGGTCAGTCCCGTGGCTTTCAACTGCTGCAATCATCATCAGGTCGGCGAACCTTACCACATGTCCATCTGGCGGCATGTCAAAGGGTATAACGTGACACTCGAAGATCTCAAGGAAATTCTTACCTATGGCATCACATCCAAACCAGTTGTTCTCAACAGTGAGAACGGTACTCTCTCAAAAGCTTACCTCCGTCTTTCAGAAGACAAGACGCACATCGTGCCCGACTTCAACATCAGAGATGAAGATGTCGTCTGAAGCAATGTCACTGCCAGCACTTACTGAGCCTAATGAATCAATAACCGAGTTAACCGAATCATCAACAACTAATTCATACGATATGAACAAGAAAAAACTGATCAAGACCGCAGCATTCAAGTCACTCATGCCTTACAAGACCGAGCAGAAAGCCGTTGACGCTTTCCTTTGCGCTATCTCCGATGCGCTCAAGGAGGACAGAGAAGTGAACATCCCCGACTTCGGGCGCTTCTATGTGCAGAACTGTCCCGAGTCTAGGTACCCTTTTGCACTACAAATCCCTTGTAAATCAATGATTTACAAGGGGTTTTCTTTCTCAGGGTGTTAATAAGGCGTTAATGTTGGGCAAGAATCGGAAAGGAGGAGCTGTACAACAACTCTGAATTTCTTTAGGACATTGTTGCCCAGCTCGGCTTTTATATCTAACTTTGCACTTGCATACTTATCATATAAAGCAGAAGACAAGGCAATGAACCATAAACTACTTCTGATGCTCACCCTGGCATTGTTATCTCTAAATGCTTGGAGTCAATCAAAGATAACGATGAAGGGAGACTGGATGTATACTGATGTAGCTCTTTCTGACGGCGGCTCGGTCCACAACGTTCCGGGATTGATAGATACGGGCTGTTCGGTTTGTATCATCGATTCTAC
>DEKJ01000010.1:16380-28145 GCA_002353825.1 Prevotella sp. UBA2725
GACAACACGGCCGGACAAAGCATCAAATCGTCGTATGTCTATTTGGACAGCATCTCCTTTGCGTCATCCACATACACTCATGTGTGGTGCTTCATTGTGGATTTGGCCGGGAAGCTGAAGCAGTTCGCCCCTAAGTTTATTATCGGTGGTGACATCTTAAAAAGGGATCCATGGTGCTTTGATTTGAAGACCTGCCAACTTCAACGTCTAAACAATTTACCCACCAACGTCGCGACATCCTTGGCTTGGAAGAACTATGCCGACGCTGGACTGAACATCATTCATTTTAAGGGGAAGATAGCAGGCAAGAAGACGCGCATACACTTTGATACCGGAACCAGATTCAATGCTGTGCTTCCTACGTCCGAACTGACACCTACAGCTTATATTGAGATACCCGGCGCCGATATAGCAGAGGCACTAACTACAAAAACGGTAGGGCAATGCAAAAACATCCCCGTAGAGATTTCCGATTATCGTTTCAAGGTTGACTTCATCAAGCCCACGGACGACGGCTCGGAGGAGCCCCGTCTTAATGCAAGCTTCCTCATGGGAAAGAAATGGGTGCTTGATTATGAGCATCGGCAGCTGCTCATATTGTCTCAATAATTCTGCCGGCAGCAGGTGGCTTAGCGTTTTGATACCGTCATTGTCGGCAGCTTGGCCTTGATGCTGTTGCTGATCGGAGGAATGGCGGACTGCTCGATGAACTGGTCCACATCTACTATACCAATCTTCTCGTCCTTGAACTTCTTCACATCCTGCTTGTCGGCGAAAGAAGCCTTAGTGATGTACACTTCTTCCCATTGGTCATATATCTTGCGGACGTCCTTAATGGTTACCGTCATCTGTCGGGACCACCGGCTGGAGACCATATCGGTATAGGTGATTCCATCAGGACGAAGCGCATAAACCTCGCTTGAGTGGGAACTTCTTAATTGCTGATTATATTTGCCAAGAGACAAGGACTTCACAGTGTCAGGATAAAGATGGTCGAAACTGAACAGCACTTTTGCAGCGAGCGTGTCTGTTCGCCAGAATGCCGGATTCATCGCTTCCTTGTTTTTGCCAACACCATAGAAGTCAGGAACGGGAAAAGGAGGTGCGTATGATAAAAGACTTCCATTCCTGCATTCTTCTTTCTTGATGCTGTCGTCAGCTAAATATCTTGCGGCAAGCGTACGATGGTCTACCTCACCATTCTTAAGTTTGACAAAGTAGTAAGCCACGCCATCATAATAATACACCAGTTGTCCGTTATAGAACTGCGGTGCTCTGAAATAAGCCTCAAACACAACGTATTCAGGACGTTTCGTGACAACTAACACCTCGTTTAGCGCTTGCTCCCGGGTATCCATGTACAACACCTTGTCCTTCAAAGTGTCGGTGTCAACATCTTTGTTCAGGTAGGCCACATGGGATACGGAAAACTTAGGAACACTGTCCTTAAAACGAATATAACCTTCGGAGTCTGAAGTCGTCAGCAGTGTTCCTCTTGCATTGAAGACCGATGCGAATTCAATAGGTTGCCGTGTATGGCTGTCTAACAGCCTGAACTGTACTTGTACTTGTGCCTTTGCTTCTACACCTAAAAGGCAACAAACAACCAACGCAATAATATTTTCCACGAACTTAAGATTTAGTGAATGAGAAGAGGGAAAACTATTCCTGCCAGATTACAGACGGCATGAGCGATGAAGCAATATCTCACATCATGGTATCTGATAAACAGATAGCATAAAGGTATTGCAAAGACAAGCGTGTCAACTCTTAAGAAAGAGTCTCCAAGATGGGCGCAGAAAAACAAGATGGAACTGCACACAATGATAGCAACGGGGTTAAAGCCACCTCTTTCCATCATGCTGACGAGCCATTTTCTGAACAGCATTTCCTCAGCGAAAGGACCTAACAGGCCTGTCGAGACAATAGAAATGAGCAGTGGGGATGGTTCCGCAGTAGGATGTGGATAGGCCGTATTGCTCAACTGACAAATGAGATATATGGCAAGTTGCCAAAGCAGACCTAAGAGAATGGAAATCGAAACCACTTTCATTTGAAGTGCCGATGGCCGCAACATCCATAAGTCAAGCTTTTCTATTTTATTCTCTATGGCCAACGCGACTAATAGGAATGCAGAGCAGGCCATAGCCATGAGATCTGGTGCCAATTTGGAAGCGACTGCGTTGTCCCCGTTATTTAAGAAAAGGCCCATAAAAGGTGCAGCAACTAAGATCGAGCCCACCAAGCATATCACCAAAAAAACGATAATCCTGCTAACACACTTTGGCTTACTATAAGTTATATTGTTCGTTTCGCTTCTTTTATTGTCCATATACTCTAAATTCCGCAGCACTATAATTTAGATTTATTTATAAGTTACTAAGCAGCAAAATATTGCTCAGGATTTTGCCATGTCGGAAAATTCACCTAACTCTTAGTGCTGCAAAAAAGAAGACGAATCACCAGCAAGACATGGCAAAAATACGAATATAATTTGAGAAACTTACACCTTTTGGTGGAATTTTTCCCATCATTGAGTACTTTGTTACGATTTCAANNTTAAAGACGCGGCAAGTGGGATAGCGCCAAAGGCAGTGAGAGACGGTCTACCTGAACACCTGCTGCCATAAGGTTTTATCGCTGACAACGATGCGGGCAAAGACATCCAGTCCGGGCTGCGCGCTGAAGCCAGAAGAGCGGATGGAGGCCGTGGCACGAAAATAATGCTTACCTTCCACGACAATCAAATTCCTGCTATAGTAGTTAATCCGACACACACAGGGCATGGCATCCTTGTCCTGCCCTTCCACGGAGATGCGTGCCGTGCGGGGCTCATCAAAGAGATAAAGGTATTTGTAAGGAACAAAGAGCTCTTCCGAGTCGTTGCTCGTTACCTTGCCCTGCGCCTCTATCGTGATGGGATAGCGGATGGCAAACTGCCCACGATAAGCCCAATCACTATTTGTCCGAAATAGCGTTTGTACTTCTTCACATAGCCGAAGAGGAAACGGAACGACCGTGGATTCTTATTCTTTTCATCCTCGCCATCCTCCTTGTGGGAATAGAAACTGGGTGTGGGCTCCAGAAACATCGCTATGCCTTTTTTCTCACCATTAGACCGTGTGCTGATCCAGTGGCTTTTGAACTCCTCAAGATTATACTTGACAAGGCCTTTGCCAGGGTCAGCAACATAGAACTTCTTGCCCTTTTTAACTTTGTATAGGACGACGAAGTGATTTTGGTTCCAGTGGAGGATGCAGGGAAACGAATTTTGAACCAGCTTTGAAGGTGATATTCTGGCGCATACTGCACGAAATCCCAACGCTATAGCTGCATCATTCAACGTAAGCATAGAGACGCCTTCACTTGTTGGTCTACAACAATTTAATAAGTATTTAGAGGATTCTTCTTTGCCATAATACCTACAGATCATACTAAGACATGCTACACCACAAAGCATCGTGTCATGTTGTCTTGAAAAAGGAAATGACATACAAGATATTTTTAATTACTAATTCCATTCTTCATAATCGCAGAATTGATACTTTTATCGGTATCTACATCAGAGTATGCGTGTTTCTTGTTACCAAAGTCCATGGATATGGATGCCTTCAGATAGAAGAACTTCCCGCGGAGATTGTCAAGGCGGTATTGGAATTTGCTGTAATCCCGCGTGAGCAGTGAACTGTGGGAACGATAGTCGGTAAACGGATTCTGGCAACCGGCCTGCAAGCCAATGCCCTTAAGCTTGTAAGAGACCGTCAGTCCATACAATGCGGTGTTGGACCATTGTTCAAGTGTGGCATAAACGCCATGTCGGTAGGTTGTGTAATACATGCCGATATTCAGGGCGTTGATAGCATACGAAATGGATGACTTGTTATACCATTCCGTATCCGTCAGCCCATTTCTGCCGGTCACTTGATAATGCTCAGCACCCAAACGAGTCTTCACCAGGAAGCCATTCTTCGAATAGCTCACTCCTATCTCCGGATTGGTGTAGTAATAATGCCCCTCCGACAGCAACGAATGGATAAAATAGCCGTTGTCATAGCTGACAAACTCAGCATTGTTTTTCCAACTGATGAACATGTCATACATGGCATAGAACGACCATGAGCCGACATCGCAGTTGACATCCAGTGTGTTGGAGACGATGGTCGTGGGCTTCAGATTAGGATTTCCCCGTCTTTTCTGAATTGTGTCGATGTCCTGCTCGATGTTGTTGTACATCGTCATTGTCGGGTAACTGTTCGTCAAGCTGCCACGATATTGTACGTAGAGGCCCGGCGTGAGCGTGTATTTCACCGTAGCCGAGACGCGTGGACTATAACGGTATTTATTCGCGTCTCCTCGAATCTTGTATACCAGTTGGCTGATACCGCCATCCAAAGACGCGAACATCTTCGACCAGCGTTTGGAGACTCCCATTTCCAGCAAAGTCTCAGAATAGGTCAGTCCACCCTTCACCTTCGTTTGGTTGAGCTGGTAATTCATCCTTGAGTTCTCTGTGAAATTATACAGAGCCCCCGTCAACGTCCAGCTCTTGCCCATCACCTTTGTATAATTACTCCCGAGGACCAATCTGTAGTAGTGCTCTTTCGTGAAGTTGCTATTATTGAAAGCCCCTTCCTTGAGCAGGTAGTCAAATCTGTTGTTGGAGTAATCCAAAGATCCTCTGAAACTCAGTCGCTGGCTGTCCCTTAGCTGAAACCTGCTACTGAAGGACAAATAGGGCGAATAGGAAGACTCATTGCTTGTTTCCAATGAGGTTATGGTTCTTTCAAAAGCCCCTTGATAGCGGGTCCGATAGCCAGCACTTGTCTCCGGTCGACGAAACAGATAGCCTAACCGCACATTGAAAGTCGTGGAATCGCCATAATAGTGAAAATTGTAGAACAGATTGCTACTCCTCTTCTTATGACTTGAAGTGTTGGAAACAAGGCCTTTCTCCAGTTCGTCCCCATTCGGATAAACAAAATGCTCGGTTTGGTCTGCATAAGAGTCTTCGTCATGGGAATGGGACTCGGCATATGCCAGGCTATGCTCATATCTCTGCTTGTAGAATCTTACCACGCCATTGCCATCCCCCACATTCTTATTCAGTCCATGCATCCCGTTGGCCATGATCTTTCCGCCCCGATCTTTTCGCTTTGTCGTAAACTTAACAATGCAGTCATATTGAGCATATTCACCCGTCGGCATGGCGTCGTATTCCACTTTCAGAATATCTTTAGGGGATAGTGTCTTGACATCATTGGGATTCGTAACAATATGATTGTCAATAACGAAGGTCACCGCTTTCCCCCTTACGGTTGTCTCATAGGTGATCGCGTCAATGTCCAGTTGAGGAATTGCCATGTTCCTGAGCAAGTCATAGCCGTCCATAGACACTTTCTTTTGCAATGCTGTTGGAATATAGACATCATTGTTTATTTCATGAATCTTCTGACTAGATTTGACAACGACCTCATTAAGCTCCACCTTTTTCAAGGTATCTTGTTCCAAAGAGTCTATATATGCAAAATGATTATGACCAATGATGACACGCGAATGTACTGTCGTAGCATACATTTCATTATGTACAACAGCAAACAACAACCCAAACGCAACATACCAAAGCATAAGGTTTAGAAGAGATTTTTTCATCATTTGTCTATATTAAGTTTAATCACAGAAGATGACATTTTATAATGTTCTTCTAAACATCTGTTCAGATAGTCCATATCTAAACTGCCGTCTTGATATGTAGAACATAGATTATAATGCCCATTCTGAAATTTATTTTTTAGACGATATTGTGTCTTTTTAGAAACATCTGCTGCCTTCTGCAAACAGTCTATAGCCAGTTCTGTGCTGTCGTTGAGCATGTAGTATTTGCCCATGTAGTACTCGCACTTGGCATAGAGCGAGTCTTGCTCTCTATTATCATAATAGGTATAGGCCGTCCTTAACAAAGAATCGTTGTCAACATCCATCCCGCTCTTGTCCTGTGCTATGGTGTAGACGAGGGCATACCGCGCCATATCGACTTTACCAAGTTTTGCCTGGTTAACTCCATTAAGTACCGACAAGGCACTATCCGGTGCTGTTGCCGTTAGTTGGTATGCTATGTCAATAGCTCTGTTGTGTGTTTCCTTGCAACCCGTAACAAGAAACACAGCCAACACAAGTAATATGATAAGACTTTTGTTTTTCATGAGTCTGAAATTTGGGCAAAGTTAAGCAATAATTGTCAATGCAGCAAATAAAGGATGTCTATTTCTTTAATTTGCACAACTTTGCTACTTCGCTGATATTTACTTGATGATGATGGCCTTTAAGCGTTTGGCGGTCTCCTCCAGTCGTGCTATGTCGCGCTTGTCTGTCTTCACCTCGGCAATCCGGGCCTCAATGTCACTGCGTCTGACTCTGATGGTCTCGGCACCGCCGTGATAGAACGACAGCACACCGATGTCCTCTTTCGACTCGCTGGTCTTATAGTGGAACCCACGTGCGATGTTCATCAGTTGTCCCTCGGTCGTAAAACTGTACCCGAACATCCGTCTGATGTCATTCTGCTGGTCCTCGCAGACGACCCGGTTGAGTGCGGCATTGAGCCTGCGGTAGTCGTGATGGTCAGACAACAGCCGTCCTTTTCCGGTTATCCTCGTTGTGAGGATGTGCACGTGGTTGTTCTCCGTGTCATGGTGGAAGTAGATGAAGTACGGTTGACAGCCCATGCCGTATTCACGCATCATGGCGTGGGCTATGCTGACCAGTTGCTCCTTGTTCTTCTCCTGTCCCTTGCAGGAAAGGGCAAGATGCAGCTGCCATTGCGTTGAGCGGGTGTTGCCATAGGTCTCGGAGCGGCCTTGCAGATACCGCTCCACCTCTTTGCTGCAGTCAATGCCTACGCCATGAAGCGTGCGCAAGGTATGCAGAAAGTTGCCGTCGATATTGGCATAGCCCGCGAGCTCGGCTACTCCTTCCAGGACCTTCTTCTCGTTGTAAGCCGCCCCGGGGAACACGCCACCGTGGACGGACTGTAGTTTCTTGATAATCATAATCTATGAGTTATTGGTTTTGACTATTCGGTGGTCATGTGGTGACCATACTGTGGTCAGACAATGACCAAACCATGGTCGGGAGATGACCAAAGTCCGGTCATATGATGACCATGCCGTGGTCAGGCTATGGTTGTTGTACTGTGGTAAAATAGTCTTTCACTCTCTTCCAGATGTTGGCGTTGACAGTCCGTGCGGAGTTCATCGCCTTCCGGATAACATCCAAGTTGTCCGCTGCCTGGCGTGTCACCGGTGACGGACTGGACATTGCCTGCGCGTTGACATGGTAGGCTATCTGGTTGATGTTGTTGCCGATGCGGTTCAACTCCCGGTTCTGGTTGATGTAATCATCATGTACAGCTGCCAGCATTTTAGACGCGTCGTTACTAAGATGTGTAAAACTATTTCTTGAGCTGTCGAACTCGACATTGCCACTGGTACCACAGAAGTTACAGTGATAAAGTGAGTAGCGGAACATGTCGCTCATGTTACCGTCAAAGTGCTTGTTGGCCGTTGCCTTCGCCAGGTTCTTCACCGTGGAGTCCACACGGAATTGTATGAACTCCGTTTTGTTTTGTGTGTTTTTCTTCATGTTATCATCAGGTTTGGTTTTATATACAAAGTGATAAAGTAAGCGAGTTTCGAGCGAACTGGATCCCATCCCTTGAAGGGTGGGCAAGTTGCCGTTGTCATGACAAACGGCATAACTTGCCCCCATCAATATTCCATTTGACATCCGTCACTTTAGTGATAAAGTGAAGAAACTTGCCTTTCTCTTCTTCCGCGCTTTCATAAGACCGGCAGGTTTCAAAGTATTGATTTTGTTTGTCAGAATTTATTCTATTACGCATTACAGCCTCCTTTCTTATTTATTCTGTTGATAAGATATCCGTTGATGTCTGTCTTTACAAATGACTTGTCTACTTTTACGTCTGCTCCGAACAGCAACTCCCATTCCTGATCAACGGACTCGTCGGGGAACAGGATGACTTGTCTCCCATGGAGTTTGTCAATCATTTTCTTTGTCAGCTTTCTGCCATATCCCACCGCCAGCCAGTGGAGGGGATAGCCTGCAAGGGCTCCGATCAAGGCAGTCTTCTCCTCACGGACGACAGCAACGGGCATGAGCCTCATCGTATGCTCACCAAAGAACACATCGTCATTCTCGTAGTAGTCATAGCAGTACCACGGATAGAGGTGGTCGGTGAGCTTACTGCTTTCCAGCACTGTGCCGTTACTGACATCGAAATGGATGATGCTTCCTCCGGCAATCCGCCCGCTCTTGTCTATCCGCGGCAGGACAGAGCCACGATGTTCGCCGACAGTCTCATTGATCGCACCGAGATGATAACGTTCTATAAGACGGTCAATAGCACTCATCATGTCCTTGTCATAGCCCACAACGGCATCGAGATAGTCGGTCACGGAAGAATAGTGGAGTCCGATGTCCTCTGGCTGTATCTCCTTTATCCCTCGCTGCTCTTTTGGAGCCTTTGTTGCAAGTATGCTTCTGAAATCGTACATAATATCATCTTCGTTTAGTCCGTCTTATTCACTTTATTCATTTATGCAGCGTGAATAATCTGCATAAAATGAATAATCTGCATAAAATGAATGTGCGGAGTGGTGGAACATAGTGTTATGCCGTTTGTGACTTTAGGATTCTCGACACCTTGCTTTGTGAGATATTGAGCCGGTCGGCAATCTGTTGCTGCGTATAGCCCTGCCCGTGGAGTGAAGCGACGCTTGACCTCAGCTCTCCTTGTCCGTTTTCCGTCTCCGTGGCAAGCAGCTCACGTTCCGAACCATAGTCACGGAAGGAGAAGCCGAGGTTTCCTACCTCGTCCTTTGTCCGCTCGTAGAGGGCCACATGGTCGGCATACAGTTCCATCTCACCGTTGCGCCACTTGCATTGCTTGACATAAACGACTGAGTGATCCTTGCTTGAGACACCGAGCCCGATGGCGTCATCGACAAGTTGGTTCAGCTTTGCCGAGCCCTGTATCGCCTCCAACGACAGGGGTATGGAACCCGAGTAGCGTTTCGGTACATGGTTCAGTACGACGAGCGTCCAGCCATGCTCCTTCTTCAGTGCGTTGAGCGAGGACATTAGCGTTCCGGCTTCCATACCCTTGTCAAGTGACTGCCCAAGTGCGGTGATGTTGTCGATGAACAGCACCTCCGCATGGTTTTCCACGGCGGCACGCTCTATCTCTGTCAGCACGTTGTCCACGGCATTGTCGGTCCTAAGTTCGGCACGGAAGAAGGTTGGCGGGAAGTTTGGCGTGTTATACCGCAGGGCCAGCTGCCTCTCCGACATCTCGAAGTCGAGATACAATACTCGTTTGCCCTTGTCAGCAATCTCTCGTGCCACCTGCATGGCAAAGATGGTCTTGCCGATGCCCGACTGTCCAAAAATGATGCATAGGTCTCCTTCCAGGACGATGTTGGGATAGAGCACCACTAAGGGCGGCAGCAGCTTCGCCTTTTCCAGATACTCGTTCATCGAGGCCACACGGAAGCTCTTCGTGTTGACGGCGCTTTTCTCCTGCAGCTGCCGGAAGGAGGACATGATGTCATCCATTTCTGCTTTGTTCTGTGTTTCCATAATGCTTAGGGTTTAAGGCTTTTCTTCATCAGATAACTCATTGCCTCATGGCTGATCTCGTCGTGGGTCTTCACCCGGTTGCCGAGCAACCAGGCGTCGAACTCGTCGCGCTCGAAGAAGATGAGCTTCCCCGATGGTTTGTAGTGGGGAATCTCACCCTTGCACGTGAGCTTGTAAAGGGTACTCTTGGAGATGCCTGAATAAAGGCAGGCTTCCTCCATATTCATCACTGGTTTGTTGGCCAGCATCTTGCGGGTCAACTCGTCGATCTGCAGCTTGTGCAGCGCAGTCTGTTTCTCAAGGCTTTCCACTTTGCTAATAAGAGTATGTTCCATAGTATAAATGGTTAATAGTTTATTGATAGACGGACACGACTGCCCGCCTTTGCATGTTTTGCGCTGCAAAGTTAAGTAAAGTATTAGAAATAAAAAAGTTAGCATGATTAGCACTATGGTAGCATACCAATCATGCTACCGATGCTAACCATGCTAACCGGCACTTTTTACTATAAAAGATGGGGTCGGATGCATTATTTCAGTCTGTGGAGCTGTCTGATTGTATCGATGTATTGATCCGTGACTTGTGCACCGTCAGGTGGAACCTCCACAGCTTTGTTGGCAGAAACTGAGAGGTTCTGCCGCGTGATGTATTTTTTCTTTGAGAAGGTGACGAGCAGATGATTCTGATAGATAGGTGCCTGCCATTGGGCAGCGATGAGCCTGTAGGCACTGAGGCTCTTGAACAAATAGGCGAATTCCTTGTTCTTGATGAGTACCAAAGATTGGCACTCTGGCTTGCTCACACTGTCGAGGAAGTCTTTCAGGTCTTCTGTCGTAATCTCTTCGTGCTCGGAAGTCTCAATGATGCCAAGCTTATTGATGCATTCCACCAACAGCTCTGTATCCTTGTCGGTAAGGACGGACTCAAAGCTTCGTCTATTGTCCTCCGTCTTTGAGGGCTTAGATGTGGAACAGCAATTGCCAGAGGATGGCTTCTCCTTTGTCGTTTCTGACTTTCCCTCACCGATGGGTGCAATCTTGTTCAACTCACATAGCTCCTTGAATTTCTCCAAAGGCAACTCATGACCTTCATAATCCTGCGAGAAATATCTCTCTGCTTCTTCTCTGTGGTCGGTCAGCAGCCGATGGACAAAGTTACGGTTGAGGGTATCCGTATGGTGCCTCATGTGTCTCCAATAGCGGTAGTGCTGTCGGTCGGGGTCGTTCTCTTCCATGAAATTTCCTACAAACGTGTCGTAGTCTATCATCTGTGATACCACGCCCTGCCTATACCTGATATAAGCGTTGTTCATCATAAGGTAAAGGCTGTCCAGTTGCTTGCGGCTCAGCCACCATGTTACAAGCAAGGCCACAATGATAATTGGGATTCCTATGTCAATGACCAGAAACAAATAGCTTGGTAACAAAAAGAGAACAAGGAAAACAGCCAGCAAGAATATGATGCAGGCAACGAGCAAAGGTCTCAGGCGCTTCTTGGGTGCGAGGTAGGTTTGCATGGAATAATGTGATTAATAACAAATGTGAGTCTTGGATAATGTGATAATAATATAATGTGAGTCTACTTCTGCTTTATCCGTTGCAGGACGGCCTTGCCGAGATCGGTAAGGTGGAGCGTCTGATTAGGGCTGCGCTTAGATAAGGAATGATCCCAATCTATCAATCCTAACTCAACGAGGAAATTAACATATTTCTTTCTGCTTGTATCGTTATATGGTATGGAAGCCTTTAAAAAGAGCTGCCTTGTTGAGAAATCGTTAACAAGCAATGCATCTAAAAGTCTAATAATTGATGTTGCTGTTGACGCAGCTTTTGACGCAGTTATTGACGCAGCTGTTGACGCAGCTAACTCGGTGTTATACTGCTTGTTAATAGCATTTATTGCCTTAGCTGCGTCATCTTCACTGACCCAGTTGTGACCCAGCTTAGTAACCCAGTCTTTGCCTACGACATTACCACTCTTATCGACAACGAGTTCATCTGTAACAAAGTCTTTGTGGCATGGAATAGAGATTATAAAGTATGTACGGTCAGGATCAGTCTCAATATAAGCATCAGGTGAGCCATTTTTCTTTAGTGATCTTCAAAAAATAA
>DEKJ01000009.1:0-8876 GCA_002353825.1 Prevotella sp. UBA2725
AAAAGCTGATTCCAGACTGTTAATCAATTTAACAGATGACGGGAGGGCGCAGAAAGGCAAGGCAAGATCGCATTATCCCAATATGTCCCATTTGTAGATAAGGTACCATTAATGTTGTTCCTTCCACTTGAACAGTTTTCAAGTCCTCTCTAAGGAATTCTCTACGACTATTTTCATCCTCTAAATTGAACGCCTTGGATGGCAGTCTGTTCACTAGACAATTACTATGGATTTTCAGTTGCGTATTCATCTCCTTGACGAGCGATGGAAATATAAGGTCTGCACTATGTGCGATTCCTCCACCTATAACGACAATGCCATCGATCAAATCGCACGCTGTTGCAATTGAATCACCTGCAATCTCACCCAATTCTGCGAAGCTTCGCCGTGCAGAGATCTGATCTCCTTCCGCAATACCGTGGGCGATATCAGCTATGTCTTTAGGGCTCAGAGGCCTGTCATCATTGCTCAATTCTCGATAGACACGTTGCACAGCGCGTATTGATACACTTTCTTCAGCTGTCCAATGTGTATATTTTTTGTTTCGAAAACACCACATATTGCTTGCCTGGCCATTGTCACCTAACAATAATGTTTCGTTAATGACAATACCGCAGCCGAAACCCGTCCCTAGTGTAATACCTATTAGATTGTGGTATCTTATGGTATTGCCATGCTTTTCCATCCATTGGTTCACTGTAGGGAGAGCACCGGCCATTGCTTCTCCATAGGCAAACAGCCAGCCATCATTGTTGATGAAGACAGGTACACCAAACTGTTTCTCAAGAAAAGGTCCTAAGGCAACTCCTCCACGGAAACACTTGAAATTAGGCAGATCTCCTATTACCCCGTGTACATAATCTGCGGGACCAGGGAATGCAAAACTAATAGCTGCACAGGGCTGTTCACATTGACTTTTGATATGATTGAAGCCTTCTACTAGCTGATTAAGACAATCCTCTAGTGTCTCTGTCAAAGCTGGAAGACGATATGGAGCCACAATAGGTTTTCCACCACACATTGCAGAGAATACGAAATTGGTTCCGCCAGCATCTAACGTCAGTACGATTCGTTTGTCTTTCAAATGAATATAGGTATAGATCACGATTCGGAAACACCTCTACATCAGCAAGCAGAAGCTTTATTGCGAAAACTTATAGAGAAGGACGAATATAAAAATGGTAAGCTTTTACCAAATGAGGTCGATTTGTCTAAACAATTGCACATTTCCCGAAATACACTTCGACAGGCAATAAACAAGCTTGTATTTGAGGGTCTTCTAGTAAGAAAAAGAGGGGTTGGAACCGTTGTTGCACAAAAACAATTTGTAAGCCGCGTACAAAACTGGCTCAGTTTCTCTCAAGAAATGAAGCGCATGGGAATTACAATAAAGAACTATGAGCTTCATGTTGCATTCAACGTCCCACAAGAGAAAGAAATCAGAGATTTCTTTGAAATTTCTGATGATGACCAAAAGACACGAAGCATGATACTTGAACGGTTAAGAGGGAATACTGACTTTCCATTTGTGTATTTTGTCTCTTGGTTCAATCCCTCTATCCCTTTTACTGGCAACGAGAATTTCTCTATGCCCCTGTATGACATCTTGGAACATGACTATAATGTAGTGGTAAAAGTTAGCAAGGAAGCTATACGAGCTAGACTTGCAGGAACATTCATTGCCCAAAAACTAGGTATAGATGAGAAAGACCCAATTTTGATTCGCAAAAGATTTGTGTATGATCAAAAAGGTACCCCGATAGAATATAATATAGGCTATTACCGTGCTGACAGTTTCACATATACTATAGAAGCCATAAGATAAAGTGATGGCCTTCATGTACAACACAACAATCCCTGGCTCGCTTCAATAGTAAGTAAGTCGGGGATTGCGTAATTGGTAAATCAAAAAGGAATGTTCTTGAAGTCTGATTTCAGGACATCCATATTGCAGGCGTTTTTTGTATTCAAATTGATCTTTGTTTCCATTGGTTCCACAATTTTTTGTACATTTCAATTTTCCTGTGGCAGGTGCCGTTTCTCGGGATCATAGATTGAGCCGTTGAGAGTAAGGACGTATGGCGCCGTGTCCAGCTCAGTGTACCACCCTTTGCCGCTCCTTAACGGTCTCACATGCTCGAAGATGGGAGGGTAGATTACGTCACCGCTGATATGGGCTATGCCTCGTATGTAGCGCGTGGGGCTGGTCTTGGGAACAGTATTGCCGAAGATGAAGAAGTCGTGTCCGTCTATCTCGAAAATATCGTGCGGCCACTCCTTCAGCACAAGACTGCCGTCTGGCAGCTGTATGTTGTGGCGCACGCCGCTTCCCACCTTGTAATAGCCTCTTTTCTTCATCGGCTTACGGTATCCTACCTCCCGGCTGTCTTTGTGCGGTCCTTTTAACTGGCGGCTTATCCATCCATCGTCAATGCAGATGCATCCCTCTGCACGCATGCGAGGATCTAGCTTCACGGCAAGGCAGTGCTCATTGTATAGTTCCATGGGGGACTTGCCGCTGTAAGTCTCCCCTTCCCTATCGACAAGGCAGAAGGTGATGCTTCCACACTTGGGAGCATCCTTGTCATCAGTATTCACATGGTCAAAGTATATATCCCACCCTCTCATCGATATCTCAGGCGAGGAATAGTGGGCTATCATATACTTCATGAGTTCCACGGCAACATCGTCGAGGCCGGTCTCAAGAATCATTATCTTCTCACGCAGATGGTTAAGGCCTATGACAAGGCGTATTGTGTAGTCCTCGGCCCCAATGAGAGTGAAATGAGAGAGGTCCAAAGGCTGGTAGTCATAGTCGTCGGGCCGATTATGGCCGAAGAATAACGCCATGCCATGCCGCTGGTCTATATAAAGCGTGCTGTAAGGTACGCGCTGTAGCATGCCACAATCAGGGCAACGATAGGTGAAGGCTGAGCCGTCGAAGATTTTCTTTCTCAGGCAGGGATTCTCGCCGGTGTTCATGATGTCCCAAACTGTAAACTGCCCTTTGCGGTGGCATTGGAGACACTCTATTTCTATGATATGCTTCTGAGACATTGTTCTTAAGACTTAAACGCGACAGAGTTGATGATGCGGTATTGGTATGACATTAAGAGACCACAGATTATCATACCGCTCATCCATCATCAGTCCTCCTCTTTAGTTCCTCATGTGATGCTCCAAAGAGAACATGACAGCATCGAGATCAGGAGTCTCGCTGACCAGATTGAGGTTGATGTCTTCCTGCACGCAGAAATCCTCCAGCAACAAGTAGGTACGGCGGTCGCTGACCTCAATGGTGCGTGGTACCTGTTCAGTCTTGATCATCATGTCGGCAAAACGGTCAAGTATCACAGTATCGTCGGTAATGGTCTCTTCCATCATAATAGGTACCATGGGTACTCTGCCGCTGGTTTTGTCTACGATGGTCAGAGTCAGCGGAAAGTATGGAACTCCGTCTATCTCGCTGTCTATGGCGGAGCTTAGGTAGGCTACCCGGCACTGCCATACGCTTTTCTTTTTGATGTCGTCAAGCTGCTCAAGCCTGTCATCGTCCATATAGTCAGGATTGGGATAGGCCTCTGGCACATATTCCGGTGTCCGGATCTGGCTCCATTGATAGCCATCGTCGGCAAGAGGCGTGAGCAGGGGGATAGGCTTACCTCCTTCCCTGCCGGCATACTCACCACCATGGTCGAAGCCTGCAGACTCTGTTCCTTCTGACTGAACCTTGTTTGCCACTTCCAAAGCTGCCTTCAAGGCCTCCGTCACCCATGCCGCCTCGCCCGGGTCTTTGATTCCGTATGGAGACTTGCCGGGGCGGAGACGGGAAAAGTCCGGCCAACCATGATCTGGGGATATTATCAGTCCTTTCCTGAGAGCATAATCTCTAATCAAAGTTTTTTCATCATCATCAAGAAAGCTTTCTTCCCCTTTCTCGTCCTCAAAGTCAGCATTGATGTAGTCGAAGGTCATAGCCAGATGCTGCCAATCCTCGAGCGAGAGGCCGTCGGCTTCCACCATTCTCAGGTAGGTGCTGAACCCCTTCTCTCCGATATAGAGTCCAAGGCCATAGTGTCTTGCATTGTTCCCCAAGACGGCACAGTAGCCGGTTTGTCCGTTGCTTAACGCGACAGCGAAGATGTCGCTGTCGTCAAGCTCATTCCATAGTTCGGTCCTTCGGTAATCAAAGGCAGCCTTTAGCAGATCGTCTGTAAGTATTGGTGCGTTTCCCATAAGATTATTATTTCATCGTTGCTAAATTTATTATACTGTTGCGCAAGTCCGCAAGTTTGCCCGCTATTTGAAGAGAGAATGTCATCTATCTCTTCATCTTTGCTTTGCGAGCGAACTCAAAGAGACTTTGGGGCAGATGGCAGTACCCATGTGGGTTCTTGTCAAGATAATCCTGATGATATTCCTCTGCCTTGTAGAAGTTCTTCAGTGGCAGGTTCTCTACGGCAAGTCTGCCCTGGAGCTGTGTCTGCTTCTCCTCGAAAGCATCCCTGATTACGGGCTCGTCGTCCTTGTCGGTGTAGTAAACGCCGGTGCGGTACTGTGTGCCGTGGTCATTGCCCTGACGGTTGATGCTTGTAGGATCTATAGCCTTGAAGTACATCTCAAGAAGAAACCTCAGGCTCACCTTCGACGGATCATAGGTGACGTGCACCGTCTCCGCAAAGCCGGTCCTATCGGTGCAGACATCTTGGTAAGTAGGGTTCTCCATATGTCCGTTGGCATAGCCGACCTCTGTGTCTACCACTCCTTCGATCTGCTTGAAATAGTGCTCTATGCCCCAGAAGCAGCCGCCGGCCAGAAAAATCTCCTTCACCGGATGGAGCAAACGAATATACTCCCCGTATCCCTTGTCTTTCATCTCCCGATCAGGTATGAAGCGTAGGGACGCGCTGTTGATGCAGTATCTCTGTCCGCCCTTGTCTATAGGTCCGTCGTCAAAGACATGACCGAGATGGGCATTGCCCGTACGACTTCTTACCTCAGTGCGGATCATGCCATGCGAGATGTCGGTATGCTTGGTTATCAGCTTGTCTGAGATAGCCCTGGTGAAGGCCGGCCATCCGCAGCCCGAATCATACTTGTCAGAAGAGAGGAACAGCGGCTCTCCCGTGGTCACGTCAACATAGATGCCGGGGCGGAACTCCCGGTCATACCGGTTGGTGAAAGGAGCCTCGGTCGCCGCATGCTGGGTCACTTCGTATTCCTCTGCTGTGAGCATCTTCCTGAGCGTAGCATCGTCAGGTCTTTTGTATTTTTCTTTCATCGTACTGTCATTGTGTTCAACATCTACTGGCTGTCCTTGCATCCGGCATGAAGCAAAGACAGCTATTATCAACAGATATTTCCAGATGTTTGCTGTCATGGGTCGAGATCATTCATCAGCTCCACAGCTCGTCCAGACCGTCCTTCCATGCCGGGAAGGGTGGATTCTTGACGAGCTCATTGTAACAATCGATACATGTGTTCAGGAGCATATTGGCCTTATCTCGTATATCCCTATTCAGACAATGAATAAGCGCCGTGTCCTTGGGGACATCCACTTCCATACATATGCAGTCATAATCCTTATCGTCTGTAGGATCATTGATTCTTCCGTCGTAGATAGTGCCCTCTCCGACCAGTATATTATATAATGTAGGACAGCATTTCCGTATTTTGGGCATCTGTACTGCCGGGTTCTGAAGACGTTTGAAGTATTCGTTCCAGCAAACGGAAAGTATGGCCTTCCCGTTTCCTGCTGCCGACATATTGACAATGCCATAGTGCCCTTTCTGAATCTTGAATATCAGCTCGATGTAGTACTTCCGGATCACGGAAGTATAGTTAGGTGCCTGCACATAGAAAGAGGCACCAGCCTTGTCAGAGAAGAAATTTCTCATAAATTTTAGTTCTTATATAATGTGATGATCGCCTTGACCCTCAACTTGTCTATTCCATAGACGAAGAAGGTAATGATGTTGACGATGAGCATGTAAATACTGGATTCCTTCATTTCTTGTGAGTATACTGCTCCCATTCCAGCCATCCGCCACGGAGGTTGATGACCTTGTATCCCAGCTTGGCCAGCGTGTTGGCCGCCACAAGACTGCGCTTTCCGGAGCGGCAGTAAACGGCAACCTTCTTGTCCTTGGGCAGCTCCCCTACCCTATACTTGAAGTCTGACTTGAGGACATCCATGTTGACGGCTTTACCGATATGTCCGGCAGCATACTCATCGGCCGTGCGGACATCGACAAGAGTAACGGAATCGGACTTGATGATTTCAGCAAACTCTGACGCATCAACAGTCTTGATGCTGTCAGTCTGTGCATTAGCGCAACTTTTCAAGCCAAGTAGTCCACGCAAGAAAGCGAATATTCTGCTCATATGTTCACAATTGATATTTATTCCTATTGGCCATACTATTTCTTTTTGCGGATTGCCGCAATTCTATCGACTACAAATGTACTTATAATAATCTTATGATGCAAAGAATTAGGCATTTTTATAGGTTCATCGTACTGTCTTTATGTCCAACATCCACAGGCTGTCCCTGCAATCACCATGATATGCATGATACAAGGGATTCGGCATTTTTTGTAGATTAACCGCATCGCTCCATTCATGTAGCTCGGAACTATCGTATTATACAAACATAAATTTTGATAAGGGAGGACACTTGCAATAAAGTGTCCTTCCCTTATGTCGGAGATTGCCTATATCCTCAGAACCGTTTCAGGATGCCGCGTATAACGGACGAACCAGCTATGCCGCCTCCTATACCTCCGATGATACCGCCCACGACAGTCCCTACACCTGGACAAACGGCCGTGCCGATGGCAGCCCCTGCTGCCCATCCACCAGTACCGCCGGCTATGCCAGCACCATTGGTGGCAACGTCCTTGCCAAACTGGCCCACGCTTTTCTTTCCACGGATGACTTGCACGGCTCCGGGTACAGAGGTGACAGCCAGAGTCACAGCTCCCGTTACAGCATTACAGCTCAGCCCCCTTACGAGGACGTTCTTTGCCGCGCAGCCCGCTATCTGCTTCCCTGCAAAGCCACTGGCAAGTTTTGCCACGCACTTCGCTCCAAACTCTGTCTTGCAGACGGCCTTCACGGCGTTGTTAGTGGCACGCTGTATCATGGCAAGCGCATCACGCCCTGCAGCAGTGCGGAGTATTTGTGAGCTTGTCACCCCTGATACCAATGCCTCTCCGCCAACTTTGGCAGCGTTCTTTCCGGCTTCTTTCATGGCTTCCTTCGGCGAGGCCCCATGCGCAATGGCATAGGCTGCGCCGATGACTAGCGACAGTCCGGCAGCAGAGGCACAGCCCACAGCCTGTGTCTTGACATCGAAGAGGATAGAATCGAGGTTCCCAGCCTTGGCAACCCGTACAGCCTGCCGATAGGTGCATGACCCCTTCTTAACGATATTCGTCGCCTCTGACGGGTCAGTGACTCCAGGTACCTCTCCTGCCTCAATGCGCTGTCTCATGAGACGGACACATTCGTCGTATTGGTCAGCCGGGACTTCAAGCTTCTGCCCTGAATATCGGTAGCCGTTGCCGTCGAATGCCGCAGCAACAGTCTTCTGCGGTGTCTGGCAGTACTTCGTTTGTATAGCCTGTCCGTTGACGATGCGATCTGGACCGTTGAGACTATTGTTCTTCCCGATCTGATCGACCTTACGTCCATGCCATCGGTCCGACTGCGCATTGATATCCTCTGCGGCAAAGCCGTGTCCGCCCTTGGGGTTGTGATACTTGCGGAACTGTGTCCCGTTAATCGCCTTGCCATTCCGCGCAGCGCTGTAGCCGCGCATTGAGTTGTTCTTGCACTTGGCGTTGCCGCCGTTCACACTCTCTTCGTTCATGTTTTTCATACTCAGTTTTTACGTTATTGAGATTATTGATATTATTGTTATATACAGTTTTGATAGCAGTGTAGCTCTCGCATGCACCGGCAGGAGCCCTCGTCCATAAGACGAGTAGTGAACAGGTCATCACTCCGTCCTATTTTCCTGAATACTGCTTGTGCCTGTCGCTTCTCCACAATGCGCCGTAGCAGCCGCTTTTGGAGGCTCATGCTCTTATTGCTGTTGCGTGGAGAGAGAGACAGCAATATCCCATCAAACAGATCATCCTCTATCTTGTTGATTGTGTCTTTGGCTGTCTGTCTCACTACGGCATGTTTGTAGCCATGGCCTTTGCCTACCATCGCCCAACGCTTGGCCACCCTGCGTCTTGCATTGGCTTCAGCTACCTTCTTCTTTTCAATAGAGTTTTTCTTTGCTTTCATAGGGCATTAATTATTTAATGTTATACGTCTTTTAGTGTCACCAGTTGGATTACTCCTCCTGAATAACGATGCAAAGGTAGCCCATAAAAGCGCAGAAACTCTGCACAATAAAAAACTCGATGAGATTTTCCCATCGAGTTCAGAAGATTTTGTTATATATATAGTACCTTAAGGGTAAACCACCCCGGTATCTTATTTGTGGAACAGGTCAGGTATGTCTCTCTTGGGCGAATAGACGATGCTGAGCTTTTCTGATCCAGGGAGAGGACGGCGGGTGTCCGGGTCATAACTGTCATAGTCTATGTAGATCAGGCTGCAATTAAAATCTCTTGCAAAGACACCTGCGGACGCTGCCATCGACTTTTTCCCTCCTGTTATGTTTATGGCATATCCACGTCCGGGATGCAGCGTTAACTGTTCCTTGAGCGTGTCATAAATACAAGCGAATGATTCATCTTGCAGCGTGACGGTGACAGTTCCAGGAAGATATTTGGAGATGACCTTTGCATTCTCCACATTCTGGCTCACTTGCATATCCTGTATTATAATATGCGTTTCACTAGTGTCCACTAAACTTC
>DEKJ01000009.1:8947-24936 GCA_002353825.1 Prevotella sp. UBA2725
AAATATTTAAGTGGACACAAGTGTATGCGTTTTAGGCTGAAGGAGCTTAGCTCCAAGGACGATGGGTTCCGGCGAGAAGCCCAGTATGGAGAATAATACATCGACTGGCTCGTCCATAGAACCCTTCTCTCTTGCATTGAACTGTTTTATTACGTTGTCGAACAGATTTGCGTAATAATATTCCTTCGCCTCTTTAGCCTCTCCGGCCTTCTGAAGTTTTAGCCATTCGGCAACACATTCCTTGAAATCTTGACTTTCCATATTCTATCCTTTTAAGTATTCTTTTTCCTTTTGCAGCAGTCTCAATCCCTCTACAGCCTGTTGCCACTGTAGGTCACTGAGATATACGCCAAGTTCAAAACCACTGAGCAAACCGGCTTTCCCGTCAATATTTGCGGTGAACATCAGACCTTCACTCTCCGTAAGAAGAAATTTAGCATGGTTTTTAGGAAATCCTTCCGCCTTCAACGAAGGGATAGCCTGCTCCATTCTTGCTATTTCTTTCATGGAATATTCCACAGAGTCGTTGCATACTATATTGATAGCGACCTGTCGTTCTGCGGCATTTATAAGCGCAGATCTTATCAAGGGGAGTTTTGACAGGTTTCTAAAAGAATATGCCGCCATGATAATCCATTCATTCGCCTCGTTTATGGTATCCGCGATAGCCTGGTATATATCCTGTATATTGCAATCCACGAAGTTAGTCTGCTCACGGCTCCCTTCTTCGTCCGTAGCCGCACCTAACGTCAGCAGTACGTTGGTATCACCATCATAAAAGCAATCCGCCTCGACAGGGTCGACTACTCGTTTCAAAACGTAACCATGAAGGTCTCTGCCCTGGAGTTTTATGTCAGCATGAGAGAATATCGTGTCGAATACCCTTTCAAGATATTTTGTGTCCTCTGCATTCAAGTCCACTCCACATTCCGGGTTACCTTTTAAACTATCCTTGGTATAATTGCTGCTCATAATCATTCCCAGTGTGCCGTCAGCTACGATAAACTTAGCGTGCAACTCGCTGATAAACCGCACATGCGCGCCCAGTTCCACCAGATCAGCAAGATTCGGCAGATGTGGGTCGTATTCCGATTTTCCCAGCTTGTTACCTGCAGGCAGTCTGTCTATGTCATCTCTCAGATTGGAAAGAATGAAGATCGTCACCCCCCTGCGGCAAGCGTCTTTCAATTCTTCCATAATCCCCGGCTCACGGAAGAAGAAATTTCCGGTCTTGATGTAATATCTGGCCCCGTGAATGATCTGTATTATTCTGTCCGTCAATGGACGTTCTGAATATGTGTTGAGATAAAATTGCTGTTCCATGGCGTTTAGTTTTCATCAAAAGGATGTATATATCTCATGCTGTCTATGTTCTCCAAAGTAGAGTAGTCGTCCATGTCCAAGAGTCTCTGTCTCCAGTCGGGTGTTATGGTTGAGAGTTTCTCTTCCAGAGAGGACGTGTCCTCACTGTCACGAATGATCTTACTCATCTCAATGTAGACTGGGATCTGTTGGTGTATATCCATAATGAACACACCCTGACTGCCGTAGCCGTCCAGCCGGATGGCACAGTACGGAGTCTGTTGTCCGTCGCTTTCACCTTGAGTCAGGCAGTCTGAGATTATTTTCTGCGGATTCTCTGACATCTTCAGGACATAGTCGGTAACGTTGACCGTAAAGCCATGAATATTATCGCCACTAACCAGGTATTCTTTATCGAAGTCTCCTTCGATACCATATCTGCGGCATACCAGGTCGGTCAAGGCCCCATGACTGTCAGCTCCTGTCATAAATATGTTTTTAGTCTCCTCATTGGAGCCATATCCGTCATTCGTAGACATTTTCCCTTCCCTATTGATGCTGAACGCAAACAAGTTTGTATCTGTCATGGCCGGAGTATGAATCTGTACATCGCCAATAAAGGGCAATTTCTGGATATTCCCTGCTTCAAAGTCTACATAAACGAGATACACCGGATATACTTGCTTCTTCTCTATTTGCAGAACATGAAAGTCACTGCATTCATTGTGTTCCAGCCCCAGGGTCTGATAGGGTATTTTCTGTCTGTTAAGTTCATCTTCTATCCTCGACACTTCCGGTGTGTCGTGGCGTGACAGGTCAATGGGCTTATGCGGCTCATTGTCTTGCCTTTGAATGAAGTCATATACATATACATCAACGTCAAGGATAGGCGCATACGCCTCTTGTGGAAGGAAATCAAACGTTTTTCCATCCAGGATAACGCTTCCGGTGACCCGCTTCTTCGGTCTTGAACCACTTGAAAGGTATTTATTGCGTGCGTTCTCTGATATGCGATAAGTCGCATCCTGGGGATCCACATATATGTCATTCTCGTTTTTCAGATTATCGAACTCACTCTGAACAAGATTGGAATCTACGCCGAGCATTGCAGATAAGTATTTTACGTTGACATTCTTCTGCTCACCGTCACTCATTGCATCGACATATTGAACCAACGCTCTCTGTATGGGGAAGAACGGGTTGTCATCAAAAGTCTCATAGTCTACTATTATTTGGTAGACAGGCATGGAGATGGTATGGAAGCCAAGAAGCTTGCCGCCTCTCTCTGCCGCTATATGTCTTGCTCTATTTATGTCCATAATATTTCCGGTTTTGGTAAACTTTTAGTCTGATGTTCACGTCGGTAGACTTTCCCTTGCCGACTATACAGGTGACGATATCACCTACCTGAGGCTGGTTCCTTTCGTTTAGGAAAGCCATGCCTAACGTGTTCTCAGTTATCATATACAATCTGTTTTCCTTAAAGGCTATGACCTTTGCCTGTACTTTGTCTCCCGCCTTATGAGGATATTTCCCGACTCTGTTCTTTAGCTCTTTAATGTTCAGCGATACATTTTTCCCATTGAAAACCAGAGGAAAGGCAATCCCGGCCAGGTCTCCGCCCAGCAGGTCATTAAACAACCAGTTATTTGTGTTGAACCAGACATTTTTCTCGGAGCCGTCGGCAAGTCTCACCTTCCCGCTATGCATGTCGTGTTGCAATATCACCGGATCTGCCACGCTGAATATTGGACGGTCACTGTTATCACTGTTGTAACCTTCGAACTTCACATCACACCGGGTACCGTCTTCCAGTCCAAGCGTAGAGCTAAGACCAAACGGTGGCAGTTCCTCCCCATCCAAGGTAGCAATGAATTTGCATTGCCGACCTTTTCTGTTGATGCGGCACTCAATCTTACAGTCCTTGAACACATATCCGGGTTCTATGCCGTGCTTTCTCAGCTTGTCTATGCTGTTCAGCTCCGCATAGCGGACAGCTGCATCCTCAGATATCTTCCGGAATATAACCGACGGCTGCCTCTCTTCGTTGCCCATCCTGTACATCCTGTGTGCCTCTTCTCTAGTCAGCGTATCTAGGTTACCAACCATGATGAGTTTTTTCTTCGCACGGCTCAGGGCGACATTCAGGCGGCGCAGGTCATCGAGAAAACCTACTTTTCTGTTTCCGCGAAAAGAACGGACGAAACTGATTACTACGATATCAAACTCCTGTCCTTGGACATTATCAATCGTGTAAACGTGTTGTGACAGCAAGCTATCCTGCTCACGCAAAGACTTACGTAGCATTTTTACCTGTTCACGATACGGAGTAATTATACCCACCGTAAGACTCCCGTCCATGGCCAACAAGTTCTCTATTCGCGGTGCTATATCCCTGCATACGATGTTGACCTCCAGAGGGTTGAATATAGCTCCTGCCCCGGAAGATTTCTCATATGGGTCATGGACTGCAACTGAGTTGCTCCTGCCCGTGTCGATAAAAGTCACCGCTTCGGGGAATCCCTGCAGGTCGCAAGTCTGAGTCTCCGTACCAGTGCCGTTATAGAGATTGCCGTCATAGAACAGTTGCGAGATCCTGTTGCCAATACTGGGATTCATACGGTACTGATAGTTGAGCAGTACGCTTGAGCCGCTTGGGAAGTTCGGGTGATGAAGGAAATACGAGAACAGCGACAGTCCAAGCGAGTCTGCTACATCCTCATTGGCGGTCTTCATTGCTTCCTCCGAATCTTCAAACTCATGCACTTCCTCCGTATCAAGATAGGGAGGCAGCTGGTTGTCGTCGCCCACAAGTATATATTTGGAAGCCAGCTGCATGGGCACATTGGTCTCTGCGAGGTTAGCCTTGCCTGCCTCGTCCATGATCAGCGTGTCAAACTTTACTCCGCTCTTACGTATGCTGCTGTCGGTACCAAGCCCTATGCAAGTGCCCATGACAACCTGACGGCTGCTGATAAAGCTTGTAGTATAGAAGCCGTTCCCCTGAGTATTCATCCGTTCAAGCTCCTCCCTGAAACTATCTATAAGCAAAATGGCTTCCGTCGGTTCGTGAACGTTGTCATGATAGTAGTCCACCAGCAAATGGTGCATCCGTGTAAATGTGTCACGGACATTTTTATCATATGAGCCGATGTAGCTGTCTATCAGATCTGTCACGCCGACATCATGATGATGCATCAGTTCTGTTATCAACTCCACGTTGTGCCTCAGAAAACTGACATGACTCTTGAAGTCAACCGGACGCATGGTATCTTCTTCATCTAGGAAACCTACTTTCAAGTCCGGGTCTGCCTTGGTCAGTCTGTCAAAGATGTTCTGCACTGCTGAATGAGCCTGGCTGCACACCAGCACTCTTTCGCCCTTTTTGACGAGTTGGCGTATTATCTCCACTATGACAGATGTCTTTCCCGTTCCCGGAGGTCCCTGTATAAGGAAAATGCTTTTATTTCCCACTGCCTTCCTTATCGCAGTGGGTTGATTGTTGCCCGGCTCCACATGATTGAACTTGTCATCAAAGAAAGTGATGCCCTCGTCCTCTACTGGCTCAACAAGCTTGCCTTGATCCAGTCTTGTAAGCAGGTCTCCTCTTACGAATTCTTCGACACTGCGCTGCTGTATCTTCAAGTGGTATACGTTGGGATTGGGTGTTATAACGAATCCATCGTTGACATACTCAGCCAAATCTGGAGTGTATCTGAAAGAGAGAACGTATTCTCCGATATTCTCTCCTTCCTCCAGTGTACCGAACTCCTCCCTCTCTGCCCCGTTGCGTATTACTTTAACAGACTGTCTGTCATCAGTCTCATTGAACAGCCGGGCACAGTCGTTGTCTTGAATTATTATCACAGGATTATTCGTCAGATTCTTTGTGCCTACACGGGCCTTGTCGTGGTCTATTGACAGTTCTATGTCTTCCAACCTCTGCTTTTCCTTTCCTTGCTGGAACTTCAAGAACTGCGACATGGTCACATAGTCCTTTGCTATGGACCGTTTCCTTTCTGCAGCTTTCTTGTACAGGCTGGGGAGCAACCTTCTGTAAATGTCGTATTGCCGTGATATGTTGAGCCTGGCTTCTGCGACATTATAACTGGCAGGAGTATCATATAGACGAACGATCTTAATATTGGCTGCAGAAATAAACAGAGGATGTTTACCTTTGTTTAATTCCTGTTGAGCCTCCCGTAACTGCCGGTCATGGTAAAATCGCCACAGATATATGCCTTTGTCGGTTGCATCACAAACAAGGAGAATATTGTTTTCATCAAAAATCCTCAGAACTTGTCTGCCATCTTTCCCCGTCTGACTTGTCAGCCAGAAATTGTGCGTAGAGAAATAGTCCGGGTCCTTGTCTATGAAGTCATTGAAAGGCTGGAGCACATTAGGGTCATAGCTGATGTAGAGCCTCTGTTGTATTTCGGATACATTGGATTTGTTTACCCCAGGCATGTCTTTGACAAACGACTCCAGGAGCGCCTTATTCTGTTCGTCCAAAACATTCATCTCTTCATCGCTAAGCATGAACAGATTCTCGCTGGTATCCGCTTTAGAGACATTGCTGTCTCCCACAGTCATCAAGTGAGCCAACCGCATGCAACTACCCGTCTCTACAAAACGCACATCATCACCCACTTTGACAATAACGTCCAAGGGGATATCACTTTTGTCCATCCAACCGATTTTCCCAGCGGATTTGACAAAAAGGCTATTGGGTGTTTCGCACAGGACTTTATCTATAGGATAAGTCTGACTCTTCAAGGCATCATCACTCACTGTCGACAGCGTCATGCCCATATCCTTGACGTCAACGGAAACAAAAACAAGTTCCTTTCCGCTCACAGTCGCCCGCCTTACTATTTCATACTGCGTGAACTTTTCAGGATGGTCATTCAGATATCTTACCCAAGCTGTTGCATAGGGCATAGCCACAGGATCACCGCCATAGAGTACATCTTGCGGCAACAAAACCAATCCATTCCTGACAAAGATTCTGGATTTACCTTCGATTCCTCTCTGGCGGAGAAAATTTCCGACGCAGATAGCATCCTGTTCAGCTCTTTCTGCGGTGTCATGACTCACTGTCATTCTCTTCTCATCAATGTCTACATCGGTCACGATGAATTCCGCTTGCCTTCCCGCCAATCCGAGAATGTCATCCATACAGCGACATTCAATGCCGTTGTCAAGGCGGACCGTATAATCGCCTGGAACGCCTTTGGCCAAACCGTGAACCATTAAGCCAATGCGCATATTTTCCCAAGGATTGGCCTGCAAGTCGCGGATGCTGCATTTCAGAATCTCTTTTGAGGGATCAAATTTCTTGACCAGCACACGTACCGTCTGCCCTGTTTCGGGATAATCATCCATAGCAACGTCTGCCGCGTTTTTAAGCCACGTGACATCATTCTTTGCTACAAACCCTGGCAGGAATCCATTGTCAACAGCTGACACTTCCATGCCTTCTGGCATATGGTTGTCTACGCGCACATTGATGACAGACCCAACCTTCAAGTTGGCCGCCTGCCAGGGATTTGAGGTCGTTTGGCGTATGCTGCCGGTAATCCGATAAAGTCCTTTATCGTCATTGATCCCTATTATCTTTATTTGCAGTGTATTGCCTACAAATCTGCTTTCATCATACCCTCTTGTCCATGACTCTTCTTTTTTGGGAATAAAGCACACAGCATAATTGTCATCGATAATGGCCGTCAATCCGTTTGGGAACTGTTCCCTTATCGTTACATCAACAATGTCGCCGACCTTGTATGAAAAGTTCTGCAGTTGTTTTATGCCTAGACTCATTCTGCCACGGTCGTCATATCCAAGAACTTTAACACGTATTGTTTGACCAACGTTATATAAGTCCTCCATAATTTCCTGCGACATGAACTTGACTTGTCTGGACACGTTTGAAGCATGAACCAGGCCGAACCCCTGTTCAGTGTCAACTTTAAGGCCATAGGTCTCTATCGATATGATTTTGCCATTTAATACCGAGCCCACATCAGGCCTCTCATAATGATAATCTTCATGATAGGTCTCTTTTCTGACACGTTTCCTGACATGCTCTTTTGCGCGTCGTTCCGGTCTTTCTTCCTTCTTTTTGCTACTTCCAAATAAAAAGTCTAAAATTCCCATAGTCGTTACTTTTTTACTTGTTCATAAACTTTGCTCCCCATGACAAACATCTCATGCAGCTTGTCCCTGACTGTCACCGGGGAAATCACTTCTATGTCTGCACCATACGATAACAGCCGTGAATAAAGCAAGGGTGATTCTACCACATTCAATATAACAGTGCCGGTACGTCTATCCACGCTCTGATGGTCATGAATAGGATTCTCCACTATCTGTCGCATCGTTTTGCTGTCAGCCACTTTTATAACAATCTCTAGAGGCTGCAACTGCTCCTTGAAGGGTTCTCCCTTTATGCCGGGGACATAAAAACCGATCACATGGCTATAGTATTCATGTATGCGTTTTTTGTCTATATCTCGATAACGCCTGTCGGACATCTTCAACTGGAAGAAAGTTCCGCCTTCGCTGAGAATGCGCTTAATAGGAAACACACTCCAGGGATAGTTGAATCCAACATCTCTGACAGGCTGGTTTTCTATATGCCCAATGAGAAACCACTTGCTGTTGAACTGACGCAGATAGTACGGAGACACATGGATCTCATCACCATAATACACATCATGAAGCGGCTTATACGGGAAACAGACGACTCGTTTTCTTTCTATGGCATCATACAGATTAGCCATCAATGCGGCCTCTTCGGCACTCATAGGCAAGTCTGCATTCTCTCGCATGTCATCGAAAAGGTCGTCCATACCTCCTTTGACGAGCCCCGAGACTTCAAGAATCCGCTTAACAGGAATGGTGCCCTCGAAGAAATACGCAAGCCGAAGGATCTTATTCATTACCCTACGGTCCTTGGAGTTGACAACAAGTTCCGGGAAGGCGAGGTTCACTTCTGTGTCAGATAACTTATGAACGGCTCCTCGGCTGATATGATTGTCTCCTTCTTCTGAGCCATAAACGTCATTGAGCTTTTTGATAGCATCCTGAACGTTACGCAGGGAGTCTCCGAAGTTATGATCTCTTAGGATGGCTTGTAGTTCTGCTGTCCTCTTTGGCCCATCACACAAAGCACTCTCAATGCATTTCATGCGTTGCAGTGTCAATGGCGTATATTCTTTCAATTTGTCGTAGTCTATCATAATGAGTTTTTATTTACTGGGGCAAAATTAGAGAGAAAAAGCGCAGAATCATTGCGTTTCCAATATTTTCAAAGGAAAGAGATCATTGAACTTGGATAATTTCATATATTATAGTTTTTAGAGGACGACATTAATGCAACGAAATTAGTAAAATTGAATAGCCTATGCCGTCGCGTAGTGGGTGCTGATATAGTTGTAGACCTCCCTATTATACCTGCTAAGCTCAGCGTCGCTATAGCTTGCGGGCAGCTCTGCGTATAGGGAGTTGCGGATGATCACATAGATGGCACCCTGCCGTTTCTCACGGGCCGGTCCTTCAGTATCTCCTTCTCAACAAGTTTATATCGGCTATAAGCATAGCGTAGGAAAAGCAGTGCCAGCACGGGCATGCAATATTCCTGGCTTGTCTTGTTGCTGCCTTCGCGCAGAAGGTCGGCACTCTCCCACAGCTCAGCTTCCAGTTTGCGTATATTGATCTGATTACTCAACATTGATTGTCTATTATCGATTGTCTATTATCGATTGTCTATCCTCCAGTCTTCGATGGTTCTGCTTTCTCTGTTGATGTTTACTCCAACCTTGACGATCTTCCGTCCATCGGTGAGATATGGCTTGGCATAGCCTTTGGTCTCGATTTGCTGAAGGGCCTGCTCGGCACTGCCACCGGCTTTCAGTTCGATGATATAAATAGTATCCGGCATAAAGACTATCATGTCGGCCCTGCCGCCCGCAACCTTCACCTGAGTGCGGACATAGACATTGAGCATAGAGAAGATGAGATAGAACGTGAACTCCCAGAAGCCTTCAGCTGTCGATGCTTCGGAAAGTTTCTTCTTGAATCCCTCAACGTATGGAATACCGGCGAGATAGGCCTGCATGTGCTCCATGGCAAGATTAATGTCACCCGCTTTCAGTGCACGCCAAAACTTCAAAGCAAAACCAACTTGCACATCCTGTCCCGCCAATCCTATATATGTTGGGAGCAATCCCTTGGTATAGCCCACTCTTACTTCCTGATTCGGAAGTGCAAGGATGTACGTCTCTGCTTCCGGATCATAGTCTTTAATAGTGAGATAACCACTCTGATATAGTAGAGGCAAAGCATTTTGCATATTTTCCGTAGGCTGATCGAAAGCGTCCGAAGGAACTTCAAGCCTGTCAAGAGCAGTGATGTCTGTATTGAAATGCTGCATCTGACGGATGAGGAAAGTAGGAGTACCACTCTCAAACCAATAATTATCAATCTTCTGCCGCAAGAAACATTTCAGCAGACTGAAAGGATTGTATATCTCGGGCGAATTCTCAGAGAAGTGATAGCCATCATAACGCAACTTTAGCTTCTGATGCATCTCTGTAGGTGTCAACTTATAGTGTTCAGCTAAAGATTCAACATCTTGCCAAAGTGTAGTACACAGTTCCTTTTCCGTGAATCCGCAGATGGCAGAGAACTTTGGATCCAGCGTCACATTCATGAGATTATTGATGGTCGAGAAGATGCTGAGCTGCGAGAACTTCGTGATGCCGGTGATGAAACAGAACTTGATGTATTGTTCATTAGCTTTCAGTGGCTGGTAAAACTCCTGCATCACCTTGCGCATGCCATCAAGATTCTCCTTTTCGTGAAGGACATCAAGCAACGGAGCATCATATTCGTCAATAATTACTGCGACCTGTCGCCCGCCACTGCTGAGCCTTCGTATCATACCATCGAGGATCTCTCCCGGTGTCTTCTCGTATTCATTCCGCTCGAAGCAGTCGAGGCGAGAGAGCATCCAGCAGATGGCACGTTGTAAGTCTTTAGCGTCGTTTCTTCCCTTGACAATGCTCAGGTCAAGATGGATAACAGGGTAGCTTTCCCATGCCTTTTCCAGGTCCATAATCTTCAGTCCCTTGAAAAGGTCCTTGTCTCCTCGCCAATAGGAATCGAGTGTGGAAGTGAGCAGACTCTTGCCGAAACGACGAGGACGGCTCATAAAGATGAACTTCGCATAATGCGACAGCTCCCAGACAAGGTCTGTCTTGTCGACATAAACATAACCCTCTTTGATAACCTCAGAGAAGGTCTGTATTCCTACCGGATATTTTCTTCGTTGCTGTTCCATAACCGTCGTTTGCAATGCTCTTTGCAAATTTACTTGTTCTTTTCCAATTATCCAAGGAAATGAATGATATTGTTGCTGATAATAGTACGTAACGACTATATTATAGTACTACTGGCTGCCCTTTCTTTTTCCGACACTTGAGAATCTGATTGTTCAGAAGCATTTGCACAATGGACGATTTGTTCAAGTAATTTGAAAAACGTACATTGCTATGGCAAAGAGTAAGGAGTGCCTTGCCTGTGTGAACGAAGATAATTTGCCACAAAGTCTCAAGAAGAGCAAGTTCTGGCAAATTATCTTCCGAATATTCTTCCCAAGATGATGTTTAAGGGTGGGTGCTCACCCATATTTTTTCTGTAGCCATTTGAATGACCACTCTGCCAAAGGTGAAGGGCATGCCAGCATTCCGCAGTTTTGTTGGAGGCTGAGGAACGAATACCGTATTCTGTTCAACGGATGGTATTTGTCATTGTTCCATATTTCACATATTAACTTCGGTTTAATGTATAAAACATACGCTAAATCGAACTTGTTTGTGTGCAAAGATAGTAATCAAGACACAATTACCAACCCGCCTCCATATCATTCATGGACAAGCATCCGGTTCTTATATTTTTGCCCTTGAAAGTCTGCTTTTGCATCTCTGCGACTTTTTCCCCAAGTCTTTTAGCCCGGTATCTGTCAGCATTACGCTTGACCTCGTAAGCACTGACATCTCCCTTCAGGTCTTCTGCAACGATATCAATCTCAAATTCGTCATGTTGACCTTCATTCTTCGTGGTCTTTGTTTCATTTTTCCACCAGTTGCCTATCAGCTGATACTTAAATGACTCCTTCATTCTCTGACGGAACCAGCGCTCCAGGGCAAGGCCGGAGAAGGCTGTATAGTCATCGGATATGATCTTTGCCAGAGCAGGCATATTTTGAAGTTCTATCAATGCCGGATATCTGTAGATATAGCGAAACCAAAAGCGGAAGAAGTTGTCATTAATCTCATAGCGCACGGTCTGTGATCCTGGCTTAGCACCAACAGGGCGCTTCTTGTGTATCAAAGCATATTTCTCATCAAGCATCTTAAGCTGGCCGCCTAGACTGTCGATGCCAAGACTGCCCTCTATCTCACGCTGAGTCACGTCACCCTGTGCTATCTGACCCATGATGCTGAAATAGACTCCGTATTGCTTGCCGAACTCCTGCAGAAGTATTTTTTTACCCTCATCAATAAAAAAGCCATCACTGTCTGAACAGATGTAATTGATCATCTTCCTGACTGTAGTGCAGCCATTATCCATAAAGGCCTCGATGTAGCGGGCAATACCACCGGTGAATGTCCAGAGAGCAAGTAAATCATCCTTCGTGTAATCAGCCTTGTAGTCGTGGAGAATTTCTCGTATGACATCGGTATTGAAGGGCTGCAGTTTGATGGTACTGTCATCACGGGCAAACAAAGGCTGGTCCTCATCCTTGAAGATTTTCTCCATCATTCTGAATATTGAGCCCGAGACGATAAGGCACATGTTGGTCTGTTTCTTATAGCGGTCCCATAGCTCTTGGATGTCGCTGAAGATACCGTTGTTCACATTATCAAACTCCTGGAACTCGTCGATGAACAGTGTGAATTTCCTACGTTTAGCGACCTCAAGAAGGAACTGAAAGAGTTCCCTGAATAATTTTATGCTGTCAGGAACAAACTCGCCAAGTCTCAGTCTTATCTCGTCAGAGAAATTTTGAACTAAAGCAGCTTCCGTTTTCCTGCCGACAAAGAAGTACAGACATGGAGCTATACTTTTAGTCTGCTCCATCATCTTATAGACGAGGCTTGTCTTGCCTACGCGCCTCCGCCCGGTAAGTACGACGAAGCGAGAATAATCCTCATACGACTGCCTTTGCATCTTAAGCAGCTCGGCCATCTCTTTCTCTCGATCATAGAATTTCTTCATACTTCTGTAATTTTACCGTGGTAAATTTTACCGCCATAACATTTCAAAAGCAAAGGTAAGATTAAATAATGGAACTGCCAAATAAAATCAGCACAACTTTTCCTACTGTTGAGTTAGCAGCCATTTCCATATCGGTACAACCTCGATCTGTTTTCCGCCGGGCGTCTCTATCTTGCCTTCCTCGTCAAAGGTTACGATGACCATGCGCTGTAGGGGAAAGAATGAATCGAGCTGTTCCAGAGCTTTGACCTCTCTTTCATATGTCTCGGTCATACCCGCCCCATATATAGAATAAGCAGCCTGTACGGCATAGCTTTCGTCAGGAACAAAAAAGTCTACCTCTATATTCTTATTGTAAAAGTACAGCTTGTCTTCATACTTCTCATGTAGATGGACAGCACAAAGATTTTCTAATAATAATGTTGATCCATTGTTGAGAAAAATATTTAGAAGTCCATTATCAACGAAATAATGCTTTTTCACGGTTTCCTTCTCTAAAAACTTCGATGCGTAATTCTCGAGCGAGAAAATCGCAAAGGCTTCTTTGGCAAACCTCACATAGTCGCTGACAGTTGATACGGCAACTTTCATCCCTGTCGATGTGATGAGATTGACAAGACGGCGATAGGAAGTGGGTTGCATGACATTCTCTGCCAATCGCTTCATAGTCATCCTCAGAGCAAGTTCGTTTTTCACTTTGTTCCGCTGGATGATATCCCCTAAGACGATCTTCTCATAGAGGTCATTGAGCCATTTGCGCTTATTACGGTACATGAGCAGTTCCGGGAATCCTCCCCACTGCATGTATGTCTGGAACTGCTGTTGTACGAGAGCTCGCTCCTTACCATATTCCCATTCCCTGGTCAGATGAATTCCTTGTGCCTCGAGATATTCTTGAAAATTATATGGATAAATATGTGCACTAAGATATCGTCCGCCAAGTGTCGTCTCAATATCACGGCTCAGCATCTTGGCATTACTCCCTGTGATGAAAACGTGATACTTCTTGTTGGCAAGCCGACGGGCAAAGTGTTCCCATCCGGAGACGTTCTGTATCTCATCAAAGAAGAGTAAAGGAGTATGATCGTAGACCGATTGATATGCTTGAAGAATGAGGTCTAAATCATCCGCAGTCATATCGATAAGGCGCTCGTCATCGAAATCAATGTATACGATCTCCTCTAAGGAGTGACCTTCACGAAGCAACTGTCGGGCACGCTTGAAAAGCATGTACGACTTTCCTGCCTGACGGACACCGACAAGCACGTAGCGCCCGTTTTCCTCGAAATCAAATGGGCGGTCATACAGTTCTACGTCCTGTATCTCTTCCTGTCCCTCGCGGATAAGCGCGCGGAACGTGTCTTTGGTTATTGCCATTGCAACGTATCTTTAGTACCAAGTGCAAAGATACGAAAAGTGTTTGATGACAGCAAACAAAAAGCTGTATTTTTTGTTTGATACCAGCAAACATCCCATAATACACTATTCCATAACCTGCAGGAGAACAGATCCCCCGTTGATTCAGCCTATTTTCCAGTCCTCTATCATACTGCTCTCCTTGTTGATGTTTACTCCGACCTTGACGATCTTCCGTCCATCGGTGAGGTAAGGTCTGGCATAGCCTTTGGTCTCGATTTGCTGAAGGGCCTGCTCGGCACTGCCACCGGCTTTCAGCTCGATGATATAAATAGCATCCGGCATGAAGACAACCAAATCGGCCCTGCCACCCGCAACCTTCACCTGAGTGCGGACGTAGACATTGAGCATGGAGAAGATAAGATAGAACGTGAACTCCCAGAAGCCTTCGGCCGTTGATGCTTCGGCCAATTTCTTCTTGAATCCCTCAACGTATGGAACACCAGCAAGATAGGCCTGCATGTGCTCCATGGCAAGATTAATGTCACCACTGCGTAAAGCCGTCCAGAATTTAGCGGCAAAGCCCATCTGCACTTCTCCTTCGTCCAGACCGACGTAGATTGGTAACAGTCCCTTGACATAACCTATCCTTACTTCCTGATTAGGGATAGATAGGGTATACGCCTCGGTCGCGGGATCGTAGCCTTTGATCGTGAGGTATCCACTCTGATAGAGCAAAGGCAGGGCAGTCCTCATGTTTTCTGTTGGCTGATCGAACGAAGAAGCCGGCACCTCCAGCTTGTCAAGTGCTGTGATGTCAGTCTTGAAATGCTGCAGCTGGCGGATGAGGAATGTCGGTGTGCCTGAAGCGAACCAATAGCTCTTAAGTTTGTTGTCCATGAAAGCGTTGAGGAGACTGAACGGATTATACACAGACAAAGAGTCTTCAGAGAAGTGATAGCCATCATACATGAGTTTGATCTTTGCATACATCTCGTCAACTGACAGATTGGAAATCTTAGCCATACGTTCGATATCCGGTTCAAACACCGTTTGTACTTCCTCTTCTGTGAAGCCGCAGATGGCGGAAAACTTCGGGTCAAGAGTTACATTTTTGATATTATTGATCGTCGAGAAGATGCTGAGCTGCGAGAACTTCGAGTTGTCGGTGATGAAGCAGAACTTGACAATGGCTTCGCTGGCCTTAAGAGGCTGATAAAACTCTTGCATAACCTTGCGCATACCATCGAGATTCTCCTTCTCATGAAGTACATCGAGCAACGGAGCATCATACTCATCGACAATCACCACAACTTGTTTGCCTGTCTTAGCACTGGCACGACGCATCAGTCCGGTAAGTACTTTACCTGGACTGGTCTCGTCTTTATCATAGCCATACAATTCCGTAAGAGGCTTAAGCATCCACATCAGCGTCTCCCTCAGTTCTTCCGGAGAGCTCTGTCCCTTGGCAATGCTCAGATCAAGATGGATGACAGGATAGCTTTCCCACTCCTTCTCCAGGTCCATGATCTTCAGTCCCTTGAAAAGGTCCTTGTCTCCTCGCCAATAGGAGTCAAGTGTCGATGTCAGCAGGCTCTTGCCGAAACGACGAGGACGGTTCATGAAGATAAACTTGGCAAAATGAGATAACTCCCAAACAAGATCGGTCTTGTCGACATATATATAACCTTCTTTGATAACCCGTCGAAAGGTCTGTATCCCTACCGGATATTTTCTTCTTTGCTGTTCCATAACCGCCGTTTGCAATGCTCTTTGCAAATTTACTTGTTCTTTTCCAATTATCCAAGGAAATGAATGATATTGTTGCTGATAATAGTACGTAAAGACTATAGTATTGTACTACTGGGCTGCCCTTTCTTTTTCCGACACTTGAAAATCTGATTGTTCAGAAGCATTTGCCTGATCTTGGAACGGTCAAACCAGTAGGTATTGCCGATCTGAATGTAAGCCGTCAAAAACGCCACACTGTACAAGGCGTGAGATGGTTGGCTTACTGCAATGAAGGGTAAGCACCCGAGGAAGTCTAC
>DEKJ01000032.1 GCA_002353825.1 Prevotella sp. UBA2725
AGCTTATCCCGAACTCAGGTTTGTAGGTAGGTTGCTCCACCACATTGCCTGTACGTTCGCCTGTCTTTTCATCGTGCTCGTAGTAAGTAGCCTTTCCTGCCTCGTTGTATCCTGCAAACTCATACATGAAGAATGTACCGATAGGCTCACCTTCCATGATACGCTGCGTGTAGCCATTGGCAGAGACACCGGCCACCATGGGATCACCCTGCGTGAAGAGACCTGTAGAATATTTGTCGTTAGAGAGCTTGTCTACACGGTTCTTGTTGTGCGAGAGGTTCAGTGTTGTGTTCCAGTTGAAGTCCTTGTTCTTCAGCACAATAGCGTTGATGGAGAGCTCGACACCTTTGTTCGTGATCTGTCCTACGTTAGCCTCAATAGTATCAAACGAGTAGATGAAGGTTGACACGGGGTAGCTCCAGATGAGGTCTTTCGTGCGCTTGTGGTAGAACTCAAGAGAACCGTTGATACGGCCACCGAGGAAAGCATAGTCGAGACCCACATTGAACATACCCGTCGATTCCCATTTCAGATCGGGGTTGGCGAGCTTCGTAGCACCGAGGGAGACATACGTGTTGCCACCCGATGTAAAGTAAGATCCGCTTGCACCATAGGTAGCCACAGCCGAATAAGCACCGAAGCCCAGCGCATTACCACTGACACCGTAACCCAGACGGAGCTTCAAGTTATCAAAGATATGCTGGTTCTTCATGAAGTTCTCCTCCGTGATGTTCCATGCTGCACTCACTGATGGGAAGGTACCCCACTGATGGTCTTTACCGAAGACAGAACTTCCGTCGCGGCGGATGGTAGCCTGGAACATGTATTTACTGTTGTAGGAGTAGCTGACACGTCCGTAGAATGAGATGTTGCGCACCGTCTCTTTCGTACCGCTCTGCACGGCAGGCATGCCATCGATGGCACCTGCATAGGTCAGGTTGTTCCATTTCAGGTCATCGTTGAGGAAATTGTGTACCGTCAGACCGAAGCCGTCACCTGTATTCTTCTCCTCCCAAGAGAAACCGGCCATCAGCGCGAGCTTATGCACCTTGTTGAAAGTCTTGTCGTAGTTGCCATAGGTCTCGAAGTTCTGTTCATGTCCGAGATAACTGCTTCGTGTAGCGCGGCCGTTGTAAGCACTGACACCTGCGAGCTGTGAGTTGTGGGTGTCGTAGGCGCTGTAAGTGTACTGATAATAATCGTACGAATAGTTGGCGCTCCATGTCAGTCCGTCGATGAGGCGCACTACGCCCTTTGCGATAAACTGGTTACGCTTCCAGACTGTCTCCGACGTGTCTTCGTTGATGAGCGACAGTGGGTTGTAGTTTTGTGAGCCGGTTCCCCATGTCCAGTTGCCGTTGGCATCCTTTACCGGGTTTGTCGGGTTGAAGTAGTTCATGGCGTCCATAACCGAAGCACCATCGATGCCCATCTGCACACCTTTGTGCTTGCCGTACATCATGTTGGCACCGATGGAGAGATCCATGTGGTCCTTGAACAGTTTCGTAGTGAGCAGAGAGCGTACGTTGAGGCGGTACATGTTCGTGCCCTTCACGATACCCTCGCGGTTCATGTAGTTGGCGCTCGCCATGTAGCTCGTCTTCTTGCTGCTGCCGTTGATGGAGACGTTGTGGTTATGGCTGACAGCTGTGCGCAGCACTTCATCCTGCCAGTCAGTGTCGCTTCCTCCGTCGTACTGATAGTCAATATTGTTCTTCTTCACATAGTTGCGGATATCCTCAGCCGACGCCATGTCGAGGGTCTTCGCTACATGGTCGAAGCCCACATAGCCGTTGTAGGAGACGTTCGTGCGTCCGTCACCGTTCTTTCCGCTCTTTGTGGTGATGATGATTACGCCATTGGCAGCTTTCGAACCATAGATGGCTGTAGCTGTGGCATCGCGCAGCACATCGATGCTCTCGATGTCGTCGGGAGCAACGAGCGACGGGTCCACACCCGGAATACCATCGATGACATAATAAGGCTGCATGGCTTCGCCTGTACGCAGCGAGGAAGCACCACGGAGCGTGATGCTCGGGGTACCATTAGGGTCACCATTTGTTGTCACCACGAGGCCGGCCACCTTACCTTGCAGCATGCTTGCCGCATCGGTGAACACACCTTGGTTGAGGTCTTCGGCTTTGACAGTAGTAATACTCGACGTCACATCTTTTCTGCGCATCGTACCGTAACCTACGACCACGACCTCGTTGAGGTTGTTGTTGTCCTCCTGGAGCTGGATGCTCTGTCCGGGATTGATCGTCTGGTCCTTGAACCCTACATACGACACTTTGAGCTTGGCGCCCGGCTTTGTGGTCGTGAGGGTGTAGCGGCCGTTGGCATCGGTCACGGTACCATTCTTCGTTCCCACCTCCATGACGGTTACTCCGATGAGCGGTTCTCCATTGCTGTCTGTGATGACACCGGTCTTCTGGCTCTGGGCCATGAGCGCTGTGCTACAGAGGAGCAACGAGGCAGAAAGCACGGATCTTCTCAGTCCGCCTTTCGCTTGATGTCTTGTTCTTTGCATAAGCTTAGATTGGTTGGTTTATAATATGATTGATATTTATGTTTTTATTTCTGCGATATAGATACCATCCTCAGAGAGGTAAGCTTGATAGCCGCAAACAACCTCGAAGAGGTTGAACTTGGTTAGCCCCAGGTAAGGAGCGCAGCGACGTAACCTGGGGTTTCGGTCCGGCGTAGTTTCGTTGCAATCCGGCCTCGAAGAGGGCGAACATGGTCATGGGTGATTAGCGATGGAATATAACCGTGTTCGCCCTCTTCGAGGCCGGTATTCAAGTCACCGGCTCCTATCACGACCCCACGTTTCGGCTTCGCCTTACGTGGGGCTAACCAAGTGGCACCTCTCCGAGGTGCGGGGTTCAACCCTGTATCAGCCATATCTATTTCACATTCGTCACCCCGCCGAGGTTCGCGATGTGGGCGTTGACCTGCAATCCGTCCAGGGCGACACTGTCGGCACCATCGATATATACGGCATAGATCTTGTCGCGGACGAAGCCCTCGCCTTTGCAAGGCCGCTTGTCGTAGATGCCGCCTGGATAAGACGTCAGCTTCTTGAGATTGATGTGCACATTGTCGAGATAGATGTCCTTCACCTTCCCCGGCTCATCCTCGCCGATGAAGCAGCCGTTCTCCGAGGTGGCAAAGATATTAGAGAAATAGATCCGGCTCACCTCGCCGCATTTACCCTGCGTCTGACCCTTGGCGAACCGCCAGTTGGCATCTTTGTTGTTGCCATCGGCGCGCGGATAGGACGTCACGTAGATCGGCTCTGCCTTGCCCCACCACACGTCGCTCCACAGGCGGCAGTCGAGGATGATGGTCGAGAACGAGACATCCGTCACCGTTCCCTCGTCGCGGTTCTGGATGCCGATGCCGCGGTTGCTGCGCGTGATGATACAGTTGTCGACCGACACATTATATATACTGTCCATATTCTCCGATCCGATCTTGAAGGCACAGGAGCGCGATGTCATCGTACAGTTAGTCACCGTGATGTCGTGACACGATCCATACTGCGCAAACTCGCGCCGGTTCTTCAGGCAGATACAGTCGTCACCCGAAGTGATGTGGCAGTTGCTGATACGCACATGTCGCGAGTGGTCAATGTCTATGCCGTCGCCGTTTCTTATCTTCAGGTTGTTGAGAAGGTTCACGCCATCTATGACTGCGTTCTCACATCCCACGAGATGCACGGTCCAGTAAGCCCCGTTGCGGATCGTGATGTCGCGCAGAGAGATGTTCGCGCAGCCGTAAAGAGTCAGCACATGCGGGCGCGGGTCAAAGGTCGTCACAGGCTTGAGCTCATAACTGTCCTCCAGCTCCTTTCCCATGAATGCCACCCCGTTGCCGTCGAGGATGCCCTGCCCCGAGAATGCGATGTTCTTTGCATCTTTCGCCCAGAGCCACAGCATGCCTTCACCACGGTTCTCCCCGAAGGCGCTCTTAGTATAAAGCTTCTCGTCGGGATTGGCCTGCCACACCGTGCCGGCAGGGAGCACGAACGTAACGTTACTCTTCAGTTCAACGGGTCCTGAAGTATAAATGGTATTCTCCGCAGCTGACGTTTCGAAGGTTACTGTTCCCCCACCGCTTGCTGTGCAATCGTCGATAGCCTGCTGGATAGCTTGTGTATAGTCTGATGGGCCATGATACGAAACCGTGAAGTCCTTAGCACTGGCTCCCAGAGTCCATGCCATGAGTGCGATAAGCAGTATAGGCTTTATCTTTGTTTCCATAGATTAATTATATTTAATGTGGCAAAGATACGCACTAATTATCAAATGTTCAAAAACATTCAATGAAAATGTTGCGACAATGTGCAACGGGGGAAAATCTTGATAATGTTTTCAGACGACATCATTGTGGTTTAGTGCCATCTTTACGCAGCTGCGTCGCAATCATGACGCGGCTGCGTTACAATCATGACGCAGCTGCGTCGCAATCGTAACGCGGCTGCGAAACGATGACGTTGAAAAAGCATCGGCTTTCTTTTGCATCGACTTTTGTATAGTTTTTCTTTTGCATCGACTTTTTCACGACTAAACACGACTGTCGACTTCGCCGACTTCTTCTAAACATTAATTCCCGTCAATTATCCGTTAATTGAACATTTATTATTTTTGTCAATTAATGGGAAATTGATGGGAATTAGCGTTTAAGTAGACCTCAATTGTTCACAGTTCACATGCTACAATAAGGTGCTTACATGTTCTTAGTGATGTGGTACGTGCCAGCCTGATCCTGTCCTACCTCGTGACCATTGAGGTAGAGAAGGTAGACACCCAGGCCCGTCGTCATCCATTTGACGGATGCCACCTGTTTACCGACATAGGTTCACCTTGGCAGATGGAATGCTTCGGTCATCTCTTTCATCTGCGCATCGCTCATACCTTCAGGCTCGAAGCCCATGGCGCGGCAGTCGATGTAGATCTTTGCACTCTTGGAGAGCACGTCGACCTGGTCGAAGGCATCCATGATGTCCTTGCCCTTGGCGAAGACACCGTGCTTCTCCCACATCACGACATCGTAATCCTCCAGTTCCTTGAGCGTACCCTGAGCGAGCTTGACACTTCCCGGAAGCTCATAAGGCACGATGCCGAGGCCCAGTGGACAGAAGGCTTTTGTCTCGGGGATCATGCTCCACAGGAGCTTCGTCAGCACGTCTTTGCCTAGGAACTTACGGTTGTGGCTCATTGCAACGAGCTCGATGGTGTGTGTGTGGAGCGTGGCTTTGTAACCACTGTTCGTGGCAACTTGGCGATCGTGGACGAGGAGGTGCGAAGGCAGCTCACTCGTAGGCAGCACGGGGTTATCGGCGATGATGACGTAGTGCTCGCAGTCGTCGAGAATACGGATGATACTTCCATTCTCCATCGGCCAGCGTGCGAGGTCACGCATGCGCTTGCCGGTGCCTTTGCAGAAGAAGTAAGCTCCTTTGAGGTGGGGCAGTTTCTCCCCTATTGCGATAGGCTCACTGATAGCTGGCATGTTGCGGATCTCGTCGTCGACGAGGTCAGTGATGTTTACCGTGATGTTGCCGCCATTGCGCTCAGCCCATCCGTTTTGCCATAGATAGCCGGCGACTTCCGCGATCTTGTCGATCTCTTTCTTTAATGCGGGGCGGTTGGATAAAATACTTGTCATATTATGCTAATGATATTGTTGTTATCTTTTCTCACACGGATCTTAAAGATTTAAAAGATGGCTACGCTATTCGCTACGCGGTGAGGTGTCGGTATGTGTAGCCGCAAAGCGGCGTAACGATCTTAAAGATCTTTAAAATCCGTGTGAAAAATAATCGTTGTGAAAATTTGGTTATTGGCTTACCCCAGGAACTGCGGGAGGAAGCAGGAGAGGATGAGCACACAGATGCCCAAGATGAGCACGCTGATGGTCTTACTGTTGCAACCTTTCCATTCCTTGAGGATGATGCCCCAAACGTTGCTGAAGACGATGTTGAGCGCCATCAGGATACAGAACGAGAGGGTCATCAGCGTCGGAGAACTCTTCAGAAAGCCCTTGCCGAGCGAAAGGCCGAAGAATTGACTGTACCATAGGGCACCAGCGAGGAAACAAAAGACGAGGTTGTTGCCCCACACTGCGCCTTTGCCGTAGTCGCTCCACGTGTGGTTGTGCTGGTTCTGCCAGAGACAGTAGACGGCGTTCGTGATGAATCCTCCGAAGGTGACGAGCATCGTGGCAGGCAGTGTCTTGTACATGTCCGGAGTGAGGTCACCGAAGTTGATGTCCTTGCCGAACTCCAGCCCGACATTGAAACAGCCGCTCATGAAACCCGCGAGCAACGCGATGCCAATGCCTTTGGGGAAGTTGAACTCTTTCACGGCAGCTGCTTTGGCTTCTTCAGGCTGCGAGTCGCTCTTCATCTTTCCTGCATAGCCGATGATGGCTATACCGAGGAGGGTAACGATGACACCCGCAATAACTGAGCCCGTGAGCTGACTTAGGGCGTTAGTCTCCGGGAAGAAGATGTTGATGAGCACCGGCCCCATGATGGTACCGAAGCCCGCACACGTGCCTAAGGCGATCGACTGACCGAGCGCCACGCCGAGGTAGCGCATGGAGAGACCGAAGGTGAGGCCACCTACACCCCAGAGCAGACCAAAGAGCATCGTCATCGAGATATTGAAACTGTTGCTCTCCGTGAACAACTCGCAGAGGGAGTGACCCGCAGGCACGGCAAGCAAGGCGCCGAGGAAAGGCAGCACCAGCCAGGCAAAGACACCTTGCACCAGCCAGTAGCTCTCCCAGCTCCACGCCTTGATCTTGTTGATGGGCACGTAGCAGCTCGACTGGCAGAACGCGCCCACCGCGATAATCAGTAGTCCTATGATAATGTCCATATTACTGACGTTTGCTCAGTACGTCTTTCTCGTACTGTTCCACATCCTTGAGATAATCTTCAGCCACAGGCACATCGTTCGTGAGGTTGAAGTAATCGTAGACATCTCCGAGCGGCAGCGTCTTTTCTTCTTCTAACAGGGCGAGGCGCTCGAAGTATTTGCCTTCATCCTCATATTTGCGAAGGGTCTTGATGGGCTCGAGCAGTGCAGCGAGCAGGCTCTTCTGTGCAGCGCGTACACCGATGATATAAGCGCCGATGCGGTTGATGCTTGCATCGAAATAGTCGAGGCCGATATGAGCACGGTCGAGAGCATTGGCACGTACGAGCTCAGCGAAGAGGTCACGCGTCTTGTCGTCGAATAGCGTCACGTGGTCACTGTCCCAGTGCATCGGACGGCTCACGTGGAGCATGAGCTCAGGCACGAAGAGCAGCAGGGAGGAGATAGCGTCGGAGACGTTCTCCGTAGGCTCATAGTGACCGGTGTCGAGGGTGTAGATGACATTGTTCTTAGCGCAGTAGCCAGCGTAGAAGTCGTGGCTTCCGGCTGTGAAGGCCTCCAGTCCGATACCGAAGAGCTTAGCTTCAAGGCAGCTCTTCATGTGAGGCAACTTCTCAGAGAGGATGTCGTCGAGACTCTCCTTGAGGATCTGGCGATAACGATATTTCTCCACGGTGAGGTCTTTGCTTCCGTCGTGGATCCAGATGTTCATGATACACGGGTCGCCCTGAGCCTTACCCATAGCCTCTGCGATACGGCGGCAGCGCTTGGTGTGCTCGATCCAGAAGTCGCGGATCTCCTTGTCGGGGTTGGCAAGCGTGAGGTTACCGCTCTTAGGATGAGAGAACGAGGTGGAGTTGAAGTCGAGGCTCATGTGGCGCTCTTTAGCCCACTGCATCCAGCCTTCGAAATATTTAGGCTCTACCTGGTCACGGTCGACGAACTTGCCTCCGAACTCTCCGTAGGTCTCGTGGAGGTTGAAACGGAACTTACCGCCGAGGAGAGAAAGAACCTCGTCGATATCCTGACGCAGCTCATCGATGTTGCGGGCACGGCCGGGATAGTTTCCCGTAGCCTGGATGCCGCCTGAAGCAGCCTCGCCGCGCTCGAAGCCTACCACGTCGTCGGCCTGCCAGCAATGGAGGCTTATAGGAGTAGACTGAAGGGTCTTCAGTGCTGCATCGGTGTCTACGCCAAGGGCAGCATAACGTTCTTTTGCAATCTCGTAGTTCTTTTTGATCTGTTCTGAGTTCATAATGATTGTTTTTATTATTATAATGTATTTTTTTGATGTATTTCTTCACACGTTATTGGGGAAATCTTCCTGTTTTATGTTGATATAGGGAAACAACCTCGGAGAGGTTGAACATGGTTAGCCCCATGCAAGGAGCGTAGCGACGCAGCATGGGGTTTAGTCCAGTGCAGTCTCTTTGCGATCCGGCCTCGAAGAGGGCGAACATGGTTGAGGCGGCAGCTGTCACATGATTCGCGCTGATTATTGTTGGCAATAACCATGTTCGCCCTCTTCGAGGCCGGTATTCAGGTTTTCGGCCTCCATCCAACCCCAGGTTACGTCGCTACGCTCCTCACCTGGGGCTAACCATGTGGCACCTCTCCGAGGTGCTTACCCAGTGGTCTCCCATGTGTTTGCTCTCCGGGATGCTCACTGAACCCAACAATCGGGAACCTATTTCTTTGGTGTATATTCTTTCAGTTCGATGCTGTTGGCAATGGCTTTTCGCATCTCCCAGCGGTCTTTGACCAGGCTATTGGCTTTAGCTTGCAGCATGATGTTGCCAAGCGCTGTGGCTTCCTGAGGCCCTGCGAGAACACGGATGCCGAGGGCATTGGCTGTGAGCTGATTGAGCATGGTGTTTTGGCTGCCTCCACCGATGATGTGAAGCGTGTCTATGTGGAATGGGGCAAACTCCTGGAGCCACGAGCAGATGGTCTTGTAGCGCTGAGCGAGCGAGTCGAAGATGCAACGACAGTATTGTGCGGGAGTCTCCGGGACCGGCTGGTTGTGAGCCTCACAATAAGTACGGATAGCGGCAAGCATCGACTTCGGTGCAGCAAAGCATGGGTCATCGGGGTTGATGATGGAGCGCATCGGCTGCTCTTTGAGCGCATCGCCTTGCAGCTTCTTATGTTCGAGCCCTGTGAGACCTTGCTCTTTCCATTCGCGGCGACAGCATTCGTAGATCCACATGCCGCAGATGTTCTTCAGGAAACGTGTCGTACCCTCAATGCCTCCCTCGTTGGTGAAGTTGCGCTCCAGGCTCTTGTCGTTGATGATGGCGTGTGGGGTCTCAATACCCATGAGGCTCCACGTGCCACTGCTCAGATAAGCGAAGTGCTCGTCCTTCGCGGGGACAGCAGCCACAGCGCTCGCCGTGTCGTGACCCGCCACAGTGATGACAGGGATAGGACCAAGGCCTGTCAGTTCCTGGATCTCTTTCGTGAGTGTAACAAGGGTTGTTCCCGGCTCCGTCATCTTTCCAAATTTATCACGGCTGATGCCTAAGGCTTTCAGCAGATCCTCATCGAGGTCGCCTGTCATGGGGTTGAGAAGCTGAGCTGTGGAGGCAACCGAGTATTCGCAAACAGCCTTTCCAGTGAGCAGATACCCAAGGGCATCGGGGATGAAGAGAATTTTTGAGGCAGCTTTCAGCGCAGCATCATTGTGCTCCTCCATGGAATAGAGCTGGAAGATACTGTTGAAGTTCATGAACTGAATGCCTGTACGCTTGTACACCTCTTCTTTCGACATCTTCTTTTTAAAGAAGTCCTCCATCATACCCACAGTGTGAGGGTCGCGGTAAGCCAAAGGGTTACGGAGCAGTGCACCATCAGAGCCGATGCAAGCGAAGTCGCAGCCCCACGTGTCGATGCCGATGCTCTCGATGGCGATATGGCGCTGGCTCACTACTTTCAAGGCATTGACGATCTCGCGATAGAGCGCATAAAGATCCCAGTAGAGATGACCGCTCATGGGGATGAGCGGGTTATCGAAACGTGTGAGCTCCTCAAGCTTCACCTTTCCGTTGTCGAGCGTTCCAATGATGGTGCGACCAGAAGTAGCACCTAAGTCTATTGCTAAGTATTGCTTCATAATATGGTTTGTTTTCAATCTTTCATTATTTCAATCTTTCAATTTTTTCCGGTAGGCTGCTGGCGTAATGCGGTTCTTCTTCTTGAAAGCTGTGGAGAAGTAATCAGCATTGTCGTAGCCCACCTCGTCAGCAATCTCTGAAAGTGAGAGATTGGTACTGAGCAGCAGTTCCTTGCTTCGTTGCAGTCGCAGTTCCTGAATGTATTGAAGCGGTGCATAGCCCGTATATTCCTTGAAGAGCCGACGGAACTTCGAGTAGCCCATATTGATATTCTCTGCCACATCCGTTGGACTGATTCCTTCTCCGAACTTCTCCATCATAATGACCTTGGCTTTCTGAATTTGCTGGGCCGCCTCCTGATCTTCGAAAGTGTTGTGGCGATGGAGGGCATAGGCAAAGCCCTGAATGACGTTGGCGATGCCTGCAAGCATCTGCTGGTAGCCGATGCGTTGCTCGCGGGCGATAGTGATAGCGTGTCGGTACATGCGTACGATCTCTTCGTTGAGACCCACATGAAAGACAGGCTCTGAAGGAATGAAGAACCCATTGGTCACACGGTTGTCGATGTTCAGTCCTTTGAATCCGATCCAGTACTCGTCCCATCCTGTCTTCTCATCCGGGTGATAACTATGCCATTCGCCTGGGAAGAGGAGGAACATGTCTCCTGCTTTGATCTCAGTCTCACTCAGACTCTTGGAAGTGAAAACACCCTTGCCGCGTGTAATATATACGAACTGGTATTCCTCAAGCACGCGGCCTTTGCTGGCAAGGAACGAGTACCCTGCCGGATGCGCTTTCGGCGGATAAGGCTCGCCAGCATCGATGTGCTGGTAACCGACGGTGTTGATGGTCAGTCCCCAGCGCATGTCCTGATCGTTGTCGATGAGGTATTTGGATGTCACGCTTTGAGTCATAGAGTTTTGAACGTTTGTTTCTTATACCTAATTATTGATTAGGATTCGGTTGCAAAGGTAATAGCAAAATACGAGATATTAGATGACTATTTGATAAAAAACACGTGATTTTTGATTAATTGTGCTATACTAAAATTCTAATTGTTGATATATTCTCGTTAGGTAACCATTATCACCTGCCACCTAACACCTATCACCCATTTCCCCGTTAAATAATATTGTATTTTGATTAGTTTTGCAGTTGACTTGCATCAATTAGCTCAAAATTGAGTACATTTGCACGCAATCATAATAAATAATGAATAAACTGCTCTTTTTTGCTATGTTGGCAGTGGTATCACTTTGTTCTGCCAACGCTCTTGCACCCGATACGCACTTCCCTATAGAAGAGGAGACGAGCTTTGCGCTGAAGGCTGACTCATCTGTCTTCGGGAAAGATTCGATCTTTACCCTTGCGCTGGACAGCATTCAGTCAAATCAATATTCCTTGCCATTGCATCGTGGCTCTTTGGCTCACCTTACAGATGGTTCCATGCGTGTCTGCTCCCGCTACGATAGATATGTGCGATCGGTTTTCAGCGGCACCGTAACGATGGTGAACCGAAATAACAAGGAGAAGCAGACGATTGTCATCAATCATGACAATGGCTTGCAGACCGTCTATTGCGAGCTTCGACAGCCTCAGGTGCATGCCGGTGAGCGTGTGCGTGCGGGGCAGGTCATAGCACTTGCTGACAATAAAGACAAGAAGCATTTTGCTACACGAGTAGAATTCTATGTGGGCAATGAGCTCATGAAATCGGCTCATGTCTTCAATGCTTCCACCGGTAAGCTCCAGCCTGAGAAACTCTACTGTAAAATTCGTCGGGGAAAGTTTATCTCGACGACAGCCAATTTCAATGCTTACTCCAAAGCTTTGGCTCGCATGCGCCAACTGATGGTGACCTCGTTGAGCCCCTTTGACCATTTGCGCAACGTAAGCAGCATGAACCTCTTTGACCTCTCTCCGATGCATTGGAGTTATCCGCTCGTGAACAGTTATGTGACGAGCCCATACAATGTGCTTCGCGAGAAAGACGATTCCACAACCTATCATCATACGGGCGTGGATATCAAGACCCATATCAACCACGACAGTATTCATGCAGCTTTTGACGGTGTGATAGAGTCGGCTTCTGTACGCTCTGGCTATGGCAACTGCGTTGTGATCCGCCATGCTATGGGCTTGGAGACACTTTATGGACACATGACCTGCTTCTTTATTAAGAATGGTGACCGGGTGAAAGCCGGTCAGGTGATTGGTCTTACGGGAGCTACAGGCCATGCTACGGGTGATCATCTTCATTTTGAGGTTCTCTATCATGGTCAGCGTCAGGATCCCGCTCTCTTCTTCAATCATAAAACGCACTGGCTACAGCCAGCGAAGATTCTGCTTGGTGCACAATTGAAGAGTGTGGCGGTGAAGCATGGCTCGCTCTATCCGCTGTATGTCGATTATAAGAACCATAGGTGGAGGAATGGATAAGAAGCCTACCCAAGCCCTCCCTAAAGGGAGGGATGTTGATTACCTAAAGAGCAACGTAGGGGCGGCCCTTGTGGCCGTCCTAAGAAGCAAGAGCAATTGAAAAGAAACCCATATGCAACGAATAAAACTGTTATTCCTTTTGATTTTTACTGTGATGATAGCTCATGCCAATCCTGTTGATGACCTCATTGAACGGATTGCACCGGGATGTTCCAAAAAGTTTAAGACGGAGAAGATAGAGAGCTCCAAAGACTTCTTCGAATTGTCGCAGGAAGGCAATAAAGTTTGTATTAAGGGCAACACATGGGTGAATGTCGCCACTGGACTCAACTGGTATCTGAAATATTATTGTGGTCAGCATCTGTCCTGGAACAACATGCAGGCAGTGCTCCCTGCTGTCTTGCCGAAAGTGAGCAGGACGGAGCTGCATGAAACGAACCTCAAGTTGCGTTACGACTTTAACTATTGTACTTTCTCCTACTCCATGGCTTTTTGGGACTGGGCTCGATGGCAGAAAGAAATCGACTGGATGGCACTACACGGTATCAACATGCCATTGGCAGTCGTCGGTGAGGAGTGCGTGTGGCGCAACATGCTTCTGAAACTTGGTTATTCGAAGGAAGAGATAGGCCGTTTTATCGCTGGACCTGCATTCTTGGCTTGGTGGGCGATGAATAATCTTGAGGGCTGGGGCGGTCCTTTGCCTGACAATTGGTACACACAGCAAGAACGTTTGCAGAAACAAATTCTCGCGCGGATGCGGGCCTTCGACATGCACCCTGTGCTCCCAGGCTACTGTGGCATGCTCCCTCATGATGCCAAGGAGAAACTGAATGTCAATGCTACTCCCGGCGGCATGTGGAACGGTTATGTTCGCCCAGCTAATCTCTCTCCTACCGATGCGCATTTCGATCGTATCGCAGACCTTTATTATCAGGAGTTGACGAAGCTCTTTGGTAAAGCTGATTATTACTCGATGGATCCGTTCCATGAGACGGCAGATGCGGATATCGACTATGCCTTAGCTGGCAAGAAGCTCATGGCAGCTATGAAGCGTGCTAACCCTAAAGCCGTATGGGTCGTGCAAGGTTGGACGGAGAACCCTCGCCCTCAGATGATAGACAGTTTGAAGCAAGGTGACCTGCTCGTGCTCGACCTCTTCTCTGAGTGTCGCCCAATGTTTGGGGCACCAAGTGTATGGCGCCGAACTGAAGGCTATGGCAAACACGATTGGGCGTTCTGTATGTTGGAGAACTTTGGAGCGAACGTGGGACTTCATGGACGTATGGACCAACTGCTGCACAACTGGGAACTGGCGCATCAGCTTCCTGCTTCGCAAACTTTGAAAGGAATAGGCCTGACCATGGAAGGCTCGGAGAATAACCCCATTATGTTTGAGCTCATGACGGAGCTTCCTTGGCGCTCTCACGTGGACAAGGCATCGTGGGTCAAAGATTATCTCAAGGCTCGTTATGGGAAGGGTAATGTTCAGGTGCAGAAAGCATGGAACATCCTCTCCAATACTATCTATAATTGTCCAGCAGGCAATAATCAACAAGGACCTTCGGAGAGTATCTTCGACGGCAGACCTTCGCTCAACAACTTCCAAGTGAAGAGCTGGAGTAAGATGCGCAACTATTACAGTCCCGCTTCCACTCTTGAAGCTGCACGATTGATGAATAGTGTGGCTGAAGAGTTTCGTGGAAACAATAACTTTGAGTATGACCTTGTGGATATCACGCGGCAGGCCATGGATGACCAGGCGCGGCTTCAGTATCTGCATACGATAGCAGATATCAACGGCATGGACTTCGCTGCTTTCTCCCAAGACAGTGCCCGATTCCTTAATATGTTGCTTCTTCAAGATTCATTGCTTGGTACGAGACGCGAGTTCCGCTTGGGACATTGGATCGAAGCAGCTCGCTCTTTGGGGAAGACGCCGGCAGAGAAAGACCTCTATGAATGGAACGCGCGTGTGCAGATCACGACTTGGGGTAACAGGGAGTGTGCGGATAAAGGAGGCTTGCGCGACTATGCCCATAAGGAGTGGCAAGGACTGTTGAAGGACTTCTATTACAAGCGGTGGAGCCTTTATCTCGATGCTTTGTCGAAGCAGATGTATGCGGAGCTTAAACCCGATCCTGATGCGCTCGGTGGTGGTCCTAACGCGAACAAGACCTCAAGTGAGCTTTTTGCGATGGCACTTCCGCATGGACCTGTCATTGACTGGTATGCTGTGGAAGAACCGTGGACAAAACTTCATAATACTTATTCGGCTAAGTCTGAGGGAGACCCGATAACGATGGCGGCGCGCGTCATGAAATTCTTAGAGAAATAACTTTAGAGATGAACTTCTTAGAGAAATAACCTGTAGAGATGAATACTTCTAAACGCTTCGTCAGCATCGATCTGCTCCGCGGATTGACAGTGATGCTGATGATCTTTGTCAACAATGGAGCGGGTGACCATATCTATGCTACCTTGCAACATTCCAAATGGAACGGAATGACATTGGCAGACTGCGTCTTCCCCTCTTTCCTCTTCATTATGGGAATGAGCACCTTTCTGAGTCTTAGGAAGTTCAATTTCCATTGGTCAAAGCCCGTAGCGAGGAAGGTCTTTAAGCGTGCGATATTGCTCTTCCTGATAGGTCTGGGACTCAACTGGCTCGATATGGCCTTCGATGGACGCCCATTCGATTTTGGGCATCTGCGTATCTGGGGCGTGATGCAGCGGCTGGGTATCTGTTATCTTTTGACTGCTGTCTTAGCGCTGAGTCTGCATCGGCCTGCAAATAAACGTGGGATAGATTTAGGCTTTGTGAGCATTATCATTGTCGGATTAGTGGCTTATTCAGCCATTCTGCTGTTAGGCAATGGATATGATTATAATGTACAGACGAATATTCTTGCTCGAGTGGACAATAGTCTTTTTGGCTGGAATCATCTCTATCATAAGAGCCCTGTGGATCCGGAAGGCTTGGTAAGTACGATCTCTGCCACACTTCACTGCATGATAGGTTTTGTGGTGATGGAGGCCTTGGCAGCAATGTCCAAGGAGATTCAGAAAATGAAATTTTGCTTGGTGCTTGCTTTGATCTTCTTGGTCGTAGGTTGCATCCTCAGTCAAAGGTTACCGCTCAACAAGCGAGTATGGAGCACAAGCTATGTCTTCATGTCTATTGGATGTGTTCTTGCGGTGTTAGGTTTGCTGATCTATCTTGTTGACATGCATGGAGATGCTTCTGCGCCTAATCGCTATCCATTGCTAAAGTCGTTTGGTATGAATCCTTTAGCGTTATACGTAGGTAGTGAGGTGCTGAGCATTGTCTTTGGAGCATTGGGTATTAAGAATGGAGCATTCCATCTCATCAATTCAGTTATTCCCAATGCCTCTTTGGCTGGATTTGGTTATGCTTTTCTGTTTACTGCCATCTTTGCAGTGCTGGGACTGTTGATGTACAGAAAGCGGATATTCGTTAAGTTATAACAAAATAAGGCGAGCCAATGGCTCGCCTTACCAATCTTCTCATTCTTATTTCGTGTTACTCCTCGTCTGGGATGATGAGCTTGTAGCCCTGACCGTGGATGTTGATGATCTCTACCTGGTCATCGTCCTTCAGATGCTTACGCAGCTTCGTGATGTACACGTCCATGGAGCGAGCATTGAAGTAGTTGTCATCGATCCAAATGGTGCGGAGTGCATCGTTACGCTTCAGGATCTCATTGGCATGAGAGCAGAGCAGAGAGAGCAGCTCATTCTCCTTTGTGGTGAGCTTCGTCTGCTTGTCACCGATGGTGAGCAACTGCTTCTGAGTATCGAACATGTACTTACCGATCTTGTACTTCGTGCTCTCGCGGTTCTTCTTACCCTTGACGCGACGCAGGATAGCCTCCACACGCTTCACGAGCTCCTCCATAGAGAAAGGCTTTGTGATATAGTCGTCGGCACCCTTGTCGAAGCCTTCGAGCACATCTTCTTTCTGTACACGGGCTGTGAGGAAGATGATAGGCACCTGAGAGTTGATCTGACGAATCTCGCCTGCAAGTGTGAAACCATCCTTCTTAGGCATCATCACATCGAGGATGCAGATATCGTATTTATCTTTCTGGAACTCGCGGAAACCAACCTCGCCATCGGGGCAGAGCACAGCGTCAAAGCCTTTGGCAATGAGATATTCGCACAACAGTGTTCCGAGGTTCTCGTCGTCCTCGCAAAGCAGAATCTTTGTTTTCTCTTCCATAATATTGTCTTTTTAATGATTTGAATTATTCTTATTTGTGTTATTTGGGTAAATGTCTTATTCGTCTTTGATCACAGGCAACTTAATGGTGAATGTAGAGCCTTTGCCATATTCACTGTCTACCTTAATCTCACCATCGTGCAGGTCAACGACTTTCTTCACGTAAGCCAGACCTAATCCGAAGCCTTTGACATCGTGCACGTTGCCAGTACCCACGCGGTAGAACTTCTCAAAGATCTTCTTCAGATCCTCTTTCTTGATGCCCTTACCCGTGTCGCGTACGCTAAGGTAGAGCCAACGGTCATCGTTCCATGTCTTGAGGAAGATACTCACCGGCTGATCTGGCTTGCGATATTTCACAGCATTGTCCATAAGATTGAAGATAACGTTCTGGAAGTTAACCTCATCCACATAGATCGTGGAGTCGACAGCCTCGATGTCTACGTTAATCTTACCACCGGTGTGCTCCACACGAAGGGAGAAACTGTTGGCGATGGTCTCTACAATCTCGTTGAGGTCGAGGTGCTTCTTCTTGAACGATGACTTCTTACGGTCGAACATTGACATCTGCAGTACCTTCTCCACGAGGAAGCGCAGACGCTTCGTCTCATCCGTGATGACTCCTACAAGGTGTTTGATCATCTTCTCGTTCTTCGTGATGCTGTCATCGTTGAGCATCTGCGTAGCGAGTGAGATACTGGCGATAGGTGTCTTGAGCTCATGCGTCATGTTGTTGACGAAGTCGTTCTTGATCTCGTTGTAACGTTTCTGTCTGAACACAATCACCAACGTAATGATGAATGTCACCAACAGAATGAGCGTGAAGAAGACGCTCGGAATCATGAATTTGACGCTGGAGTAGATGTAACTGTTGATATCGGGGAAGTGCACCCTCACTACGCCCATCTTTGACGATGGATCGTTGCGGAACAACACTTGTGTGTAAGTGAACTCAGAACCTTCATCTGTGTAGTCGGGACAACGATAAACCTCACGTCCGTCCTGCGTTGTTACTGTGAAGTGGTATGGAATATTAATACCGTTGTTAATGAGCTCAGCCTTAATATCCTGATCGAGAATCTTGAAGTTGACGCGCTCTTTCAATGGCTTGTCAGAAGCCGAATAGAGCATGTTCATTACGACTTCATCGAGGAGTGCCTTCTGGTAAACATATCTATTCTTGACAATCTCTTGGAGTGAACGACTGGCTTCATTGTTAGAGTTCTGATCGTTGATAAGAATCATGGCCTTCGGGATCTTTACAGGGTTCGACTCTTTCGTCTTCATGCGAAAGGTCGGATAGTTGGCTGTGTTGCTGAACGGGTTGGCGTTCTTCTTTCCAGTCTTCTTTTCTTTCTCCTGCACGTCTTTCTCGAGGTACCTCAGCGTCTCATTCAGCTCGAGGTTTCTCGATGCCTGATAGAGGGCACGGTTCACACTTTCGTCGAACTGTTCCTTCTTCATATTTGCCATCTCACGGATGTAGGTGAGTTGCAATAACAGCAGCATTATGAAGGATAGCCCCATAATAACTGCGATGGACCATATCGTTCTCTTTTTCATGCTGCAAAGATAGTAATTAACTTAATTGCTTAACACTTCAATGTTAATATTTTCCTTGAGATTGTATGATATTAACTAAACAAGAAATATTAGTTATTAATATGAACATAAAATGTAACAAACCTCCCCAAGCCCCTACGAAGGGGAAGAGACAAGGCTTCCCCAAGCCCCTACGAAGGAGGGGATGTTGATTACATAAAGAGCCATGGATTATTCTAAAAAATGCCCGGCCAACGTTTGACCGAGCATCAGTAAAACATATAAGGGAAGCTTTTACCACTAGCTCCTTAATTCCTACGGTAGTAATCAACCCTCCCCCTTTGGGGGAGGGATTAAGGGAGAGGGCTACTCTTCTTCTTTCACTTCTTCCTCATGCTGAGCGATGAGCTTCGTCTGGAGGTCGTTCGGTACAAGCTCGTAGCTTGCGAACTTAGCATTGAACGAAGCGCGACCGCCTGTGAGAGAACTGAGCGCCACACTGTAGTTGGAAAGTTCCTTGAGAGGAATCTTGGCTGTAAGCTTCTGGTATCCGGCCTCAGCATCCATTCCCATGATGATAGCCCGGCGGCCCTGCAGGTCACTCATCACATCACCCATATAGTCGGCAGGGACGTAAACCTCGAGGTCATAGATAGGCTCGAGAATCTTCGGTCCTGCATTCTTAAAGGCGTCAGAGAATGCGTGGCGGGCAGCAAGCGTGAAGGATAACTCGTTGGAGTCAACGGGGTGCATCTTACCATCGTAGACCACGACACGTACGTCGCGTGCATAGCTACCAGTCAACGGGCCGCGCTCCATGCAGTCCATGACTCCCTTCAGAATAGCGGGCATGAAACGAACGTCGATGGCACCACCGACGACAGAGTTGATAAACTGCAGTTTGCCGCCCCAAGGAAGGTCTTTCTCCTCCTTCGACTTGATGTTCATCTTGAACTCCTGACCATTGAACTTATAGCTTACTGGATCGGGCATACCTTCTGCATATGGCTCGATGATGAGTGCTACCTCACCGAACTGTCCGGCACCACCGCTCTGCTTCTTATGGCGGTAGGTTGCCTGTGCCTTCTTCGTGATGGTCTCACGGTAAGGAATACGTGGCTCCTCGTATTCGATATCGAGTTTCTCATTGTTTTCCAGACGCCATTTCAGTACGCGGAGATGGAACTCTCCCTGTCCGTGCACGATGGTCTGGCGGAGCTCCTTGCTCTGCTCCACGACCCATGTCGGATCCTCCTGGCGCATCTTCAGCAGAGCTGCCATAACCTTTTCGAGATCCTGCGGATTCTTCGCTTTGATAGCACGAGAATATTTCGGACGCGGATATTTTACGAAGTCGAACTTCACATCCTCGTGGTCCTTGCCATCGAGCGTGTTGCCTGTCTTCACATCCTTCAGCTTCACAGTACATCCGATGTCACCGGCTTCGAGTTCGTCAACAGGGATACGGTTGCTTCCTGCACAAGCATAGATCTGTCCGAGACGCTCCTTAGAGCCACGGTCAGCATTCGTGAGATCGTCACCGGCTTTCACCTTACCACTCATCACCTTGAAGTAGCTCACCTCACCGATATGCGGTTCCATACCTGTCTTGAAGAAGTAAAGGCTTTCAAAAGCATTGCTATCAGCTGGCACCTCCTCACCGCGTGTATCGCGGTAAGCAGGCATGTCACTGACGAAAGGCACAACATTGCCCAGGAACTCCATCAGGCGCTGTACGCCCATGTCCTTATGAGCATCGACACAGAAGATCGGGAAGATGTCACGGTTGATAAGACCCTTGCGGATGCCGAGGCGCAACTCGTCCTCAGAGAGTGAATTCTCATCCTCGAAGAACTTCTCCATGAGTGTATCGTCATTCTCTGCAGCAGCCTCAACGAGAGCACGGTGCAACTCGTCAGCCTTATCCTTCTCCTCGGCAGGGATCTCTTCGCGCTTCGGCTCGCCGCCGTCAGGACCCCAAGAGAGTTTCTTCATGATGAGCACGTCGATAAGACTGTGGAAGTTGGGGCCTGTCTCAAGCGGATATTGTATCTGCACGCATTTGGTGCCATAGATGTCCTGCATCTGGGAGATGACATTGTCGTAGTCGCACTTCTCCGAGTCGAGCTGGTTGATGAGGAAGATAACCGGCTTCTTCAGTTTCTCGGTGTAACGGAAGTTGTTCTGTGTTCCGACCTCAGGACCATACTGACCATTGATGAGGATGACAGCCTGATCAGTAACGTTGAGTGCCGTGATAGCACCACCTACGAAGTCGTCAGATCCGGGGCAGTCGATGATATTGAGTTTCTTGTTGTTCCACTCTACATGGAAAACAGTGGGGAACACGGAGTATCCAAGGTTCAGTTCTACAGGCATGAAGTCAGAAACCGTATTCTTTCCCTCCACGGTACCACGACGCTTGATGACTCCAGCTTCGAACAACATACTCTCGGCAAGCGTGGTCTTGCCGCTACCTTTGGCGCCGATGAGCGCAATGTTTTTAATCTCGTTGGTTTGATAAACTCTCATATCAAAAGCATTTTAAAGTTAGTTCATTTCCCAATAAGGGGTTTATGTCTTAAACCACCCTAAAGTTAAGAAGAAAAATGACAAGTTCAAAGAAATCATCGGAAAATGTGCAATAATTTAAAAGTATTTAGTAATTTAGTGGGCGATTAGGGGTGAAAGGTGCCACTATAAACAAATGATATCATGTCGGAAAAAGCAGGTCTATATATACACATTCCCTTCTGTGCCTCACGGTGCATCTATTGTGGATTCTACTCTACTACTTCATTGTCTTTGCGCGAGCGCTACGTCAATGCGTTGTGCAAGGAGATGGAACTGTTGCTTTATAAACCCAAGATAGGTACCATCTATTTGGGCGGAGGCACACCGAGCCAACTTTCGCATCAATGCTTGGAGAAGCTGTTTATACATATATATAATGTGTATGATGTCAACAGCAATGCTGAAGTGACGATGGAGTGCAACCCGGATGATATCGTCGAGGGGATGTTCAAAGACTTGCCCGTGAATCGTGTCTCCATGGGTGCGCAGACTTTCTCTGGTGACCGTTTGCATTTCCTTCACCGTCGCCATTCTGCTGCAGAGGTAGACAAGGCCGTGGATATCCTTCGACAAGATGGTATCGCGAATATTAGTCTCGACCTGATGTTCGGCTTTCCGTATGAGACGATGAAGGATTGGAAATCTGATATTCGCCACGCGCTCGCTCTTCATCCGGAGCATCTCTCGGCTTATGGACTGATGTATGAGGAAGGTACCCCACTCTACCGCATGTTAGAGCAAGGACAAGTGAAAGAGATTGATGAAGAACTAAGTCTGAGCATGTATTCAGAACTCATAGATACACTTACGGCTTCCGGCTATGAGCATTATGAGATCAGTAACTTTGCGCGACTCGATAATCATGCTGTCAGCCCTTGGCGCAGCAAGCATAACTCCAGCTATTGGCATGATGTGCCATACATCGGATTGGGCGCCGGCGCACATTCTTATTATCAGCGTACGCGTCATTGGAACCCCGACAATCTAATAAGGTATATGGAGAGCATTGAGAAAGGTGTCTTGCCTTATGAAGAAGAGCAGATTGATGACGATACCCATTATGATGATATCGTCACCACAGCTCTACGTACGCGAGAGGGCATCAACCTGTCGTTGCTCGACGAGAAGCATCGCAGCTACCTTCTGAAGAATGCAGAGGATTATTTGAAACGAGGTCTGATGGCGCTTGACAATAATCACCTCCACCTTACACGAGAAGGAATCAATATCAGCAACCGCATCATGAGCGATTTGATGGATGTGTAACAATTAAGGCATTAAGTTATTCAGCCCTTTGATCCCCTCTTTCTGATAGACAGCAAAAAAGTAGTCCTTGATGTCGGCGTCGATATCCACAATGTTGCGCTTGCCGGTGACATAGGGCTTGATGTAGACGGCAAAGACGAAGCAGGCGATGCCGATGAGCATAGCCACGAGGAAGCGGACAAGTTCACCCTTGATGAAGTCGGTATTCATGAAGCCGACCATTGCCATGATGGGGATGATGAACAGCAGCCAGTCGCCTGCGGTATTCATTTTGCCGTTGTTGGCACGCTCCTCTCTCAGAACTTTGGGAGCTACGCGCATGAGTGCAGCCTCATGGGTCTTCCAATAATCTTCGAACTCCTTGGTGTATTTGGTTTCAGTAGACATGTCTTCTTTTATTATAGTGTAGTGTAGCCACCACACTAATATTTTTTGTTTAATGCGACAAAGATAGCGAAAAAATACGTAACTTTGCCAACTGAAAGAAGAAAATATCATGCAAAATCAGTTTTCACGCACACAATTGTTGTTGGGCAAGCCAGCTATCGACACGCTCAACGGCTCCCGCGTTGCCGTCTTTGGTGTGGGAGGCGTTGGTGGCTACGTCGTTGAGGTACTGGCCCGCAGCGGTGTGGGCGCCCTCGATATCATAGATGATGACCGCGTCTGTCTGACAAATGTTAACCGCCAGATCCTTGCTACCATCTCCACGGTGGGTCGCCATAAGGTTGATGTGGCAGAGGACCGTATCCATGACATCAATCCCCGTTGTCATGTGCGGAAATATCAGACGTTTTATCTCCCGTCCAATGCGGATGAGTTTGACTTCTCGCACTACGACTATGTCGTGGACTGTATTGATACGGTTACGGCAAAGCTCGACCTTATCAAGCGTTGCCATGAGCTCAATATCCCTATCATCTCCTGCATGGGAGCGGCTTATAAGCTTGACGCAACACAGCTTCAGGTCACGGATATCTGGAAGACCATCAACGACCCATTGGCAAAGGTCATCCGTAAGAAACTGCGCAAGACGAATATCAAGCACCTTAAGGTTGTCTATTCTCCCGAACTCCCGATAGAGAGTATTGATCAACCCGACATCAGTTGCCGCTATCATTGCATCTGCCCTGCAAAAGATATGCGGGCATGCACTGAGCGCCACACTATTCCAAGCTCTAACGCTTGGGTACCAGCTGCTGCTGGATTGATCTGTGGAGGCGAAGTCGTGAAAGACCTTGTCAACAATGCGCATACCATGCGTATCGACCTTGAGAAAGATCCCGATAACGAATACGCTAAGATTGCTGCCAAGAAGGAGGAGGCTTACCTTGAAGATTATAAGCAGCGGGTAGCTGAAAGAAGAAAAGCAAAGACAACGAAAGTAGATGTTCTTCCTACAGAAGGAAAAGTGATCGAGACAGAAGGAGGAAGAGAAGCACTGAAAGCTGCGGGAGCAGAATAGTTTGGAGATAGGAGTTAGAAGTTAACTATTATACTTGAAAATACCGATGAACAAAGAAGATTTATTCAAGAAGCTACGTGCCAACACACGGGAGCAATACGATATGCCGGATATGCACATTGATGCTATCCAATATCCCGACACCTTCATGCAGTTTGTGGAGATGACGGAGAAGGTCGGTGGTAAGGTTGTGGAAGTGAAGAAGGATGCTGACTTTGATGCTATCATCAAGAAACAGTATCCGGAGGCTAAGACGTTCGCCAGCAACCTTCCTTATATCCACATTGCACAGAAGAATCCCGACACGGTGGCTGAGGCTAAAGACCTTGATGGTACCGATGTAGGCATCGTAGAAGGAAAGATTGGCGTTGCAGAGAATGGCTGCATCTGGATTCCGCAGACGATGAAGGAAAAGGCTGTGTGCTTTATCTCTGAGTATCTTGTCATAATCCTTGACAAGAAGAATATCGTCAACAACATGCACGAGGCTTACAAACGCATTGAGTTTGATCCCAAGTATCAGTTCGGTACCTTCATCAGTGGTCCTTCCAAAACAGCTGACATCGAGCAGGCACTCGTCATGGGCGCTCAGGCTGCAAGAGGTGTGACTGTGATTATCGTGGACTGATTAATGTCGGTGAATAATAATAATAAACTTTAGTTTGTTGCGTTATCAGATAGATGGAACACGAAAACCGCGATAACGCATTCAAGCATATTCTGAAATATACAGGTCTTTTCGGTGGCGTGCAAGGGCTCAGCATCTTAGTAGCTCTTGTACGCAACAAGATTGTAGCCTTGCTTTTAGGTCCCATGGGCATGGGCCTGATGTCGCTGTTCAATGCCACCGTCAACTTTGTGAGCAGTGCTACAAACCTCGGACTGGGAACAAGCGCTGTAAAAGATATCTCTGAGGCTTATGCCATAGAAGACGCCCGGGCGCTTAGCCGTTCGGTACAAGTTATCCGTGCATGGAGCTTTGTCACAGCCCTGTTAGGCTTGCTTGTCTGTGCCGTTTTCAGTCCTCTTTTAAGCCGCTACACATTTGGTTGGGGAAAACACACTATCCATTTTCTTCTTTTGTCGCCTGTCGTAGCTATGACTGCTATCACAGGTGGTGAGCTTGCTATTCTTAAAGGCACCCGCCATCTGAAGGGCTTAGCAAGCATCTCGATTATCAATGTTGTTCTTGCATTGGTCTTATCCGTTCCTCTATTTGTTGTGTGGCGGGTCAAGGCTATCGTTCCATCAATGGTGATTGTCGCACTGTCACAGATGATCGTTACAATCGCTTACTCCTATCATTACTGTCCACTGCATTGGGCATTCAATAAACCTATCTTGATGCGGGGATGGGGTATGATCAAACTTGGTGTAGCCTTTCTCCTGGCTGGGATGTTTGGTAGTGGTGCCGATTTTCTCATTCGCTCTTTCGTCAATAACACAGGCTCACCGGATACACTCGGCCTTTACAATGCAGGCTACATGATCACCGTTACCTACGGTGGCATGGTCTTCTCTGCTATGGAGACGGATTATTATCCGAGGCTATCTTCGATTGTAAACACCGGTGCGCAACTCAACGACACTGTAAACAAACAAATAGAAGTGTCGCTTCTCATCATCTCACCCATGCTTGTCGCACTTATTGTAGGTTTACCTTTTATCATCCCCCTACTCTATTCAGGTGCTTTTTCTCCTATCGTAGCCATGGCACAATTGTCAGCCTTAGCTTTATATCTTCGTGCTGCAAAACTCCCGATAGCCTATCTACCATTGGCCCGCAGTGACTCGAGAGCTTATTTATTGATGGAAGGCATCTATGCAATTGTTTATATTCTGCTCTCCTTTGTTTGCTTCCATGCCATGGGACTCCTTGGATTAGGATTAGCACTGGTTCTTGTTGCAATATTTGATTTCGTCATGCTGAATGTTTACATGCGCTATCGTTACGGCTATCGCTTTTCAAAGTCTTGCTGGAGCTTATTGCAGCAGCAACTGCCAATCGGAATCGTTGCTTACGCACTCACATGGATGAACCACAACTGGGTCTATTGGGTTGTGGGCGTGCTCTTAACGATGCTTAGTTTGGGTTTATCGGTTAGGAAACTGCATAGCCGTACAAGATAATTATTTGCAGTGTGCCTCTTTGGAGCATATTAGTCCCTCCCCTGGGTGGGGGAGGGCTGGGGAGGGGCCTTATCCATTATAATCGTTTATCGCCTCTATAACTTTTTCCACTTCTTCCTCCGTCATGCATTGATTGCAGGGAATGCTTAGCTCCTCTCGGTGAATCTTCTCCGTTACAGGCAGTGACAGTTCATTCCATTCCCGGTAGCAGGCTTGTTTGTGCGGAGGAATGGGGTAATGGATCATCGTGTCTATGCCTTTCTCATTGAGATATCTTTGTAAGTTATCTCTTGTCTCACACAATACTGGGAAGATATGGAAGACATTATCTGAAACACTGTCTGAAACATTGTCTGCTTCTCCATCTCTCATGGGGAGCGTGATCAAAGGATTGTCAATCCCTTCAAAATACTTTTTAGCTATTTCCTTTCTCCTTTGATTCTCTGCATCCAAATATTTGAGTTTGACGTCTAAGACGGCAGCTTGAATCTCATCGATTCTACTGTTGTGGCCTTTATAGGGAAAGACGTATTTGCGCGAAGATCCATAGTTACCTAAGGCCCGGCAGACCTCAGCAAGATCTTTATCAAAAGTCGTGATGGCTCCGGCATCGCCTAAAGCACCGAGGTTCTTACCGGGGTAGAAACTGTGGGCAGCGGCATCGCCCAAAGCCCCTGTATGAAGTCCTTTATAGGTGCAGCCGTGTGCCTGCGCGTTATCTTCCACCAACAGCAGCTGATAGTCACGGCAGATAGAAGCTATGCGCTCGGTCATGGCGCAGCGCCCATAGAGATGAACGAGGAGAATGGCTTTTGTTCTCGGAGTGATGGCTTGCTCTATCAGCGAGTCGTCGATTTCAAGCGTATGGATATTCGGCTCAACCAATATCGGCTTAAGGTTGTTTTCAGTGATGGAAAGAATGGAAGCGATATAGGTGTTGGCGGGTACGATGACCTCGTCCCCTTCCTTCAATCTTCCTAATTCTTTATAGGCGCGGAAGATAAGTGTCAGTGCATCAAGTCCATTGCCGCATCCGATGCATATGCAGCCGCTTGGCTCCCTCCCTACGGGGGAGGGCTGGGGAGAGGCCTCAATATATCTCGCGTAATCGTTTTCGAACCTTCTCGTTGCTTCTCCCTGTAGGTACCATCCGCTCTCGACGACTTGCTTGATAGCACTCTCAATCTCAGCAAGATGGAGGTTCGTGATATCTTTTAATGATAAATACATTGCCTAATTACAAATTAATTGAATACCAGTCGTAGCACACGGCTCTGCCTCCGAATCCTTCTTTCTGATAGATGAGACCCTCGTTGAGATAACGGCCGTGATCCTCATTGGAGGTACCGAAGTCAAAGTATTTGCATGTTCTATAGTCTTCTGTGAGAATCTTATGGAAGATAGCATCAATGGCATGCAGGTGTTTGCCTTCCTCGGTAGCAGAGATATACTGTGTGTGTACGACTTGTGGCGCGATGTAGAGCAATACGCCTCCGATGACCACATTATTATATCGAGCTACATAGAGTTTGATGTTATTGGGGAATGCCGCATGGAGCTTTAGTACCTCAGCGAGAGTGTGTACAGGCTTAGCATGATAAGTCTGAGATAGATTATCTTCCAATACCTTCCAGAACTCTGGGTAAGCGGAGTTATCCTGTTGGACCACGATACCTTCTTTTGCAGCTTTGTTCGCACCAAAGGCTCTGATACGGCGCCATTTAAGCGCATGCGCTTGTACGATCACTGAAGACACATTGCGAACGCAGAGCTGGGCGTTACAATGATTGAAGAGTGCATAAAGATCTTCCTCTGCCGGTAACTGTTGGTAAATCCAGGGGATAGGTTTATAGATCATTTTTTTGATCCCCATATCTCTCAGAATAGGCATCAGTTCATCGAAGAGTGTACATATCTCTGCAGTAGTGCCATGCTCATTGGAGATGAGTCCTCCATAGGTCAGCCCTTGGTGAGACCAGAGCGTATTGCCATCGATGTTTGCAGGAAGCAGAGCATACAACTTCTCTTTCTTATAAAACAAGAAAGAACAATCCGTGAATCTGTCCTTATGATAATCCATGTAATGCCGGTCAAGGAGAAAGGTGCCCTGCCTTGATTTCTTCACGAAATCATTCCAAGCTGCACTATCGTTGTCAGTATAACGCCTTATTTCAAACATGACTTATAAGCTAAATAATCGTTATAATCATAGATATAATCGCTCTCGTCGAAAGGATCTTCGGCAAGCACAAGGCACACGGCCCCGGACGAGAAATTCTCCAAGGTCCGCCATATCCCGGTATCAACGAACAATGCCTTGTAAGGCAGATTAAGCATATAACTTTGTTTCTCTTTACCATCATCGAGCGTCACGGTAAATGATCCAGACACAGCAATGATCACCTCGCGGCAATGCTTATGCGCATGACCTCCGCGATGTGCGCCGCCCGGAATATCATAGGTCCAGTAGACACGACTGATGTTGAAAGGCACTTCTTTCATTTGCTCTGCCACCGTGAGATTGCCACGTGGGTCAGCAATCTTCGGTAGTTCTATCCATTGTCCAAGTTGTTTCATATATTGATAAACGGAGAGTCGAACAAAATATTATGTTAATTAAGGCTTAACTAACACTGCTGATAGTTCCCATAGCAAATAGATAGGAAGAAACACAGCAAAGAGTGTGAAGGGATCGGAGGACGGTGTAATGAAAGCAGCAACCACGAGTAACACGACGATGGCATGGCGACGATACTTGGCAAAAAATGATCGATGGAGAAAACCAAGCTTGGACAATAGCCATGAGAGAATGGGCAATTCAAAGATGATGCCCATCATGAAGGTGAGCATGAGAAAATTGTCCATATAGCTCTCCAGTGACAGTTGATTTGAGATAGAAGCGGATAACTGATAGGTATAGAGAAAACGCAGTGTCAGCGGAAAGACCAGACCATAGCCTACCGTACAACCTGCATAAAAAAGGAGGGTACCCAAAACGAAGGTGAAGCGCACGCCCCGTTTCTCGTTCTTGTAGAGAGCTGGACAGATGAAGCGCCAGATCTCAAAAACGATATACGGAAAGGAAACGAGCATGGCAAGCCAGAAGGCAAGCTCACATTGCAGGAAGAACTGGGAAGCAAGTTTGAGGTTTATGACCGATACGTGGAAAGGCTTAACGAGGTCGGAGGGTACTGGGATGAAATGACTCGATAGAGCCGCCAGCCAACGGTAAAGGAAAAAATGGTTCGAGGTGGGCGCCATGATAACATGGTCGAAGAGCCAGGGGATGAAAGCGAAACCGACAATTAGCAACACCGTCCACACCACGATGATGCGGATAAGCATCCATCTCAGTACTTCGAGATGGTCCCAGAACGTAGCCTCTCCGTTATCAGTGTTTGTCAACGTCGGTTGGCCTTGAAGATGACGTATTGTCGGATGCCGTCTCTGCGTTCGCATCCTTGCTCTTGGATGTATTGTCCCCTGCCTTTTCTATGGAGTCGTTTATACCATTGACACCATCCTTGAAACTCTTGACGCCTTGTCCCATAGCTTTCATGAGCTCGGGGATCTTTTTGCCACCGAAGAGGAGCAGCACAACGATAAGGATGATGATAAGTTCGGGGGTCCCGAGACCACCGATAAGTAATAATGTTGCAATCATTTTATTGATATGATTATGGCTACTTGCCCTTTGTCGTTTAATTAATAATTATTATTGTTCGTCGAACGTCGAACGATTGTTTGTCGAACGTCGAACGATTGTTTGTCGAATGTCAGCCGATAGGTCGACATTCGGCAAACGATGATGCGAAATAGAGTTCGTTATTTCTTCATGTATGGATCAGTGCCAAGAACCGTCTTTGCCAGACGTTTGGTCTTATCGCGGAGTACGTTCATGTCGCAGCCAACCTTATCGTAGCAAACGACGACGCCCATACGACGGCCTTTGTGAGCGATAGGCTTACCAAAGATACGTACACGGGCATGATCCTCACTGCATACATCGTAGAGGTTGTAGTCGAGCGGCTTGTCGCTCTCTACAGGTGACAGCACAACAGCTGAGGCGCCGCTGTGCTCAAGATGGATGGCGGGGATAGGCAGGCCCATGATAGCACGGAAATGAAGTTCAAACTCAGATAGGTTCGTGCAGTGGCTCAGCGTTACCATGCCGGTATCGTGCGGACGCGGGCTGAGCTCTGAGAAGATGACCTCGCCTTTCTTCGTGAGGAAGAACTCTACACCCCAGATACCATAGCCGGTGAGAGCCTTCGTCACCTCGTCGGCCATGTGCTGGGCCTGCTTCAGGGCTTCGTCACTGATGTGGTAAGGCATCCAGCTCTCGCGATAGTCGCCACCCTTCTGAACATGGCCGATAGGCGGGCAGAAGATGGTAGGAGCGTTCTTTTGAGTGACGGTGAGTAGCGTGAACTCAGAGTCGAAATCGATGAACTCCTCGATGATAACCTCCTTTACATCGCCGCGTCCTTCTTCCATGGCATCGCGGAAAGCTTCCTGGAGCTCATCATCGTTGTGGACATAGCTCTGACCATGACCGGACGAAGACATCAGCGGCTTGACGACACAAGGGAATCCAATCTCATCCGCTGCACGCTTGAACTCGTCGAAGGTCTTGGCATAGAAATACTTAGCTGTACGCAGTCCGAGCTCCTTAGCGGCGAGGTCACGGATAGCGCGACGGTTCATCGTGTAGTTGACGGCACGAGCTGACGGCACCACCTGGATGCCTTCTTTCTCAAAGTCGAAGAGGCGCTCGGTACGGATAGCCTCAATCTCCGGTACGATAAGGTCCGGCTTGTGTTTCTCAACAACAGCCGTGAGAGCATCGCCGTCAAGCATTGAGAAGACCTCACGCTCATCGGCGACCTGCATGGCGGGTGCATTGTCGTACTTGTCACAAGCAATGACATACTGACCAGCGCGTTTTGCAGCGATTGTGAATTCCTTGCCCAGTTCGCCTGAGCCCAAAAGCAGTATTTTCTTCATGGTTTGGTAAATATATTTTTAGAAGCTTGTTCCTTATATTAATCCCTATTCTCTATTTTATCCTATCCTTTTTTGTACGATAGGTTTAAGTTGGCGCATCATCAATTGCCATTCGGGAGTAATGGAGAGACGATGGAGATCCTTGCTGATGATCTCGTAGATGGCCGACTGGGGTACACGATATTTCAATGCCAACTGTTCCACAGGCTTGACGGCTTCACCGAAAAGTCCGTAGAAGGCATCGATGATATCCTTGTCGATCGCACCGAGCATTGTCAGCAAGATATTGAGATTAGCTTTGTCGCCTTCGCTCACCAGCAAAGCTGAGCTGTGAGCGAGGCGAAGGTATTTGTCAAGTTGCGACGAGAACCTGTCGAGAGAAAGATTATCCAATGACTTGTCCATGGCGCTCCTTGCCGTACATGATATCGTAATACTTCTGATAGTCACCACTTGTCACCTCCTGGATCCACTGCTGGTTGTCGAGGTTCCATTTGATGGTCTTGATGATACCGTCAGCAAACTTTGTCTCAGGATACCATCCAAGCTCCGTCTTGATCTTTGTCGGATCGATGGCATAGCGTGCATCATGACCGAGACGGTCTGCGACATGCTCGATGAGCGAGTCGTTGATCCAAGAGATATCGATATCGCCATTGGCATCGCGTACCTGCTTCTTCAGCACATGACGCAGATCTTTGTCTTTCTCCATCATATCGTGGATCGTCTTGATTGTGAGCTTCACAATGTCGATGTTGCGCATCTCGTTGTGACCGCCGACATTGTACACCTCACCGGCGCGACCTTCGCGAACGACGAGGTCGATAGCCTTGCAGTGGTCTTCCACGTAGAGCCAGTCACGCACATTCAGACCTGCACCATAAACTGGCAGCTTCTTACCTTCGAGAATGTTATTGATGATCAATGGAATGAGCTTCTCGGGGAAGTGGTAAGGACCATAGTTGTTGGAGCAGCGTGTGATAGACACCGGCATGTGGTAAGTGTCGCGGTAAGCCTGTACGAAGAAGTCAGCGCTTGCCTTACTTGCTGAGTAGGGACTATGAGGACAAAGCGGTGTAGTCTCAGTGAAGTAACCGGTAGCACCAAGTGCACCATAAACCTCATCGGTAGAGACCTGATGATAGCGCTTGCCTTCTTTCCATGTAGGATAGCCCTGCGCATCCTTACCCGTAACCCAAGCCTTGCGAGCAGCATCCATGAGATTCTGAGTGCCAAGGATATTTACGCTGAGGAAGAGCTGCGGATCCTCAATAGAACGGTCGACGTGGCTCTCAGCAGCAAAGTTGACGACATAGTCGATGTCGTTCTCAGCAAAGAGCTTGTCTACAAGCTGGCGGTCGCGGATATCACCTTTCACGAAGAAGCAGCGCTTGTTATCGATATCGTCCTTGATCGTACCGAGGTTACCTGCATAAGTGAGGGCGTCGAGAATGATGACCTTGATATCCTCGTTCACATATTTCTTATGCAAGAGATACTTGATAAAGTTTGAACCAATGAAGCCTGCGGCTCCAGTAACAAGATATGTTTTCATAAAAGATAAATTAATGATTCACGATTTATTAATGATGTAGAGCATACCGATTTACAGATTAAAGCGTTTTCGGATAAACTCAGCAATGAAGAGTTCAGTCTCTTCCAATCCGAGCAGACTTGAGTTGATACAGAGATCATAGCTCTCTGAGTGGCCCCATGTCTTACCGGTATAATAATTATAGTAAGAAGCGCGGTCTTCCTCTCGGGAGTGGATATATTTGCGGGCTGCTGACCGATCCATATTGTATCGCTTGCACACACGCTGGATCCGCTGATCTATATTTGCAGTGATAAAAATACTGATAGTGTTCTTGAAGTCGCGCAAAACGTAGTCGGCTGTTCGTCCTACAAAAACGCAGTTACCTTCCTCTGCAGCCTTACGGATGGCGTCGCTCTGAAACTGATAGAGCGAGTCTTGCGAAAAGTTGTTCTTATAGAAGTTGTTCTCACCCATCAATGGCACATGAACATGGAAGAGCGACTTGAGGAAGCCTTTCTGCTCATCGTTCTGCTCGAAGAACTTCTCACTGAACCCACTCTCCTTGGCGGCGAGATTCAACAACTCCTTGTCATAGAACTTGCAACCGAATTGATCGGCAAGCATCTTGGCAATGATTCTGCCGCCAGAGCCTATCTGTCGGCCCACATTGATGATAATCTTTTTATCTGTATCCATCGTTATATTATCCATTCTGTGCTTGTTTTAATTGCTTCTTGAATTTTCGCATATATGTCAGCATCATGACGTTGGCTACATTAGCCGCGATGAAGTCGGAGATAGGGAGTGAGTACCACACACCATTGACACCAAAGAAGAGCGGGAGCGTGTAGAGCAACGGCAAGAGGAAAAGCAGCTGTCGGGAGAGTGAGAGAAAGATACTGACCTTCACCTTGCCGATACATTGGAAGAAGTTTGTCACCACCATCTGCATACCGACGACTGGTGTCACGAGCATATCCACGCGGATGGCAAAGACTGACAGCTTGATCAACTTCTCGTCGCTCGTGAAGATACGTGCCAAGTATTCAGGGAACAGCATCGAGATGAGCCATCCTATGGTCCAAATAATAGTAGCAGCGATAATGGCTATCTTAAGCACACGCATCACTCGATCCAACTTCTGTGCGCCATAGTTGTATCCGGCTATGGGCTGCATGCCTTGGTTGAGCCCCATGACGATCATGACAAACATCGTAGAGATGGCTGAGGCTATGCCGTAGGAGCCCACCGAGAGGTCACCACCATATCTGACAAGCTGATTGTTGATAAAGATGATGACGAGGCAAGCGCAGAGGTTCATCAAAAATGGAGAGATACCTACGCTGATGATATTCTTCACGAGGCGGCCCTTCAACTTATAAATGCCCCGCTTGAAGTGAAGCAGCTCCTTCTTGTTGGAGAAGAGTTTCAACTGATAGATAAGCGCCATGGTCTGAGAAAGAACCGTGGCTGTGGCTGCTCCGCGGATACCCCAATGAAGGACGAGGATGAAGAGGACGTCGAGCGCGATGTTCATCAGCACTGTGAAGATTGTAGCCGCCATGGCTTGCCGCGGCTTGCTTGCTGCACGCAGCACAGCGTTCATGCCGAAGTACATGTGGGTGACGACGTTGCCGAGCAGAATGATCTGCATGAAACTGCGCGCATAAGGAATGGTGTCTTTACTGGCTCCGAAGAAATAAAGAATGGGGTCGAGGAAGATAAAACAGATAACGGCAAAACCGAAGCCGATGATAAGGTTCAGCGTCACTGTGTTGCCAAGAATCTCTTCAGCCGTCAGATAATCTTTCTGTCCTAACTTCAGGGAGATAGCCGTAGCCGAACCCACACCCACGGCAGCGCCGAAGGCCCCCGAGAGGTTCATGAACGGGAAGGTGATGGCAAGACCTGAGATAGCAATAGGCCCCACAACCTGGCCGATGAAGGCCCGGTCGATGATGTTGTACATCGACGATGCCACCATAGCGATGATAGCAGGCAGGGCATATTGGAAAAGGAGCTTGCCTACAGGCTGCGTTCCTAATGCTAATGTTGCTTTCTTGTTGTCTGATTCTCTTGACATAATGCAAAAGTATGGTGCAAAAGTAACGAAAATATTTGGGCTTTCGCATTTTTCGCGCTACTTTTGCAAAAAATAATACTATGAAGCAACATGCCCTTACTCTTTTTGAGCTTAATTCGCTTGTTGGCGAAGTGATAGACGCAGCTTTCGACCATGCTTATTGGGTCGAGGCCGAGCTCTCTGAGGCTCGTGAGGTAAGGGGCCACTGCTACATGGAGCTCGTTCAGAAAGATATCTTCTCGGCTACACCCGTGGCACGTGCTTCAGCCAAATGCTGGAAGACGACATGGATGCGGCTGAAGCCAAAGTTTGAGCATACCACAGGTCAACAGCTGCATGCCGGCATGAAAGTGTTGCTTCTCGTCACCGCCAACTTTCATGCAGCTTATGGCTTCTCATGGATCGTGCAGGACATCGACCCGACCTATACCCTCGGCGACATGGCTCGCAAGCGCATGGAGATCATCAAGCAACTCAAGGAAGAGGGCGTCTTCGATCTTCAGAAAGAACTTGTCATCCCGATGTTCGCCCAGCGTGTGGCGGTCATCTCCAGTGAGAATGCAGCAGGATACGGCGACTTCTGTCATCAGTTGCTTGATAATGAATATGGCTTTGCATTTCAGATCCAGCTCTTCCCCGCTATCATGCAAGGCGACCAGGTGGAGAGCTCCGTCATCAATGCACTGAACGCTATCTACGATGAAGTGGACAACTATGATGTCGTCGTCATTATCCGCGGAGGAGGAGCCACGGCGGACATGAGTGGCTTCGACACCTTGGCTTTGGCGGAGAACGTCGCCAACTTCCCCTTGCCTATCATCACGGGAATAGGACACGACCGCGACGAGAGCATCCTCGACATGGTGTCGAACACACGCGTGAAAACTCCTACAGCTGCCGCTGCTTTCCTTGTGGAGAACCTCGTGAATGTCTGGAGCCATATCGATGGCATGCGGGAGCGCATCGTCGGCTACGTCCAGCAGCGTATGGAGAGTGAGAAGAACCGCTTGACGCGCGTCTCTGAGCGCATACCGATCCTCTTCTCGCTTGTCAAAGAACGACAGGAGGCGAAGCTTGACAGGATGCTGAATGAGATCGTATCATCAGTCAAGGAGCAACTCTCTCAAGCCCAGCATCATGTCGCTATCCTGAGCAATAATATCGAGCCTTTGGTTGAGCGGAAATTACTGAAGGAGCAGAACCGATTGGAGCAATTGAGATTACGCACCGCCGCCCTTGACCCACAATTATTACTGAGACGTGGCTACAGCATTACATTATTTAATGGGAAAGCAGTACATGATCCTTCGACGCTTCACGAAGGCGACAGGATAGAGACAAGAGTAGAGAAAGGTACGTTTGAATCGATTATCTATAAAGCAAAATAATATAAAGCACAATAATATGGCAAAGACTGAGAAAGAAGAACTGAAATATGAGGAGGCTGTCCATCAGTTGGAGGCTATCGTTGAGAAGTTAGAGAACAACGAGCTCGGCATCGATGAGTTGTCTACAGAGTTGAAGAAGGCGCAACAACTCATCCAACTTTGCAAGGACAAGCTTACAAAAACGGATGCTGAGATAAAGAAAATATTGGATAAAGAATAAAAATTCAATAAACATTATCAGTTTATCATTATTATTGCTAATTTTGCATTGAATTCATAGCGAAGAGTTTTAAACATAGATATTATGAAAGATTTAGATTGGGGGAATTTGACTTTCGGTTATCGCAAGACCGACTACAACGTGCGTTGTTACTACCGTGACGGTAAGTGGGGAGAGATCGAGGTCTGTTCCGACGAGTACATCAACATGCACATGGCAGCTACCTGTCTTCACTATGGTCAGGAGGCTTTCGAAGGCCTGAAGGCTTATCGTTGTCCTGATGGTAAGGTTCGTATCTTCCGTGTGAAGGATAACGCTGAGCGTCTGCAGTCGACATGCGATGGCATCGTGATGCCGAAGGTCCCGACAGAGATGTTCGAAGAGATGGTAAAGAAGGTTGTTCGCCTCAATCAGGATTATATTCCTACCTATGAGAGCGGCGCTACACTTTATATCCGTCCGCTGCTCATCGGTATCAGCCCGCAGGTCGGGGTGCATCCGTCTAAAGATTATCTGTTCCTCATCTTCGTCACTCCGGTAGGTCCATACTTCAAGGGTGGCTTCGCTTGCAACAAGTACGCTATCGTACGCGACTATGATCGTGCTGCTCCTCTGGGAACAGGTCGCTATAAGGTCGGTGGCAACTATGCCGCTTCCCTTCGTGCTCATATGTTCGCAGCAAGCAAGGGCTATGGCTCTGAGTTCTATCTCGATGCCAAGGAGAAGAAATATGTGGATGAGTGCGGTGCAGCTAACTTCTTCGGAATCAAGAACAACACTTATGTCACTCCGAAGAGTACATCTATCCTTCCCTCAATCACAAACAAGAGCCTGATGCAGATCGCTGAAGATCTCGGCCTGAAGGTTGAACGTCGTCCGGTACCAGAGGAAGAGCTTCCGACCTTCGAGGAGGCAGGTGCTTGCGGTACAGCAGCTGTCATCTCTCCTATTTCTGAGCTCGATGACCTTGCTACAGGTAAGAAATATTCCTTCGGTGATAAGCCGGGTCCATGGTCCACAAAGCTCTATGAGACACTCCGCGGCATCCAGTATGGTACCGTCGAGGATAAGCACGGCTGGACAACGGTCGTGATTGAGTAATTATCAAGAAAATCAGAATTCCAGAAGTTCAGTCATTACCATGCTTTAACATTTGACTGAACTTCTGGACTTCTGTTCTTATTTTGGGTTCTTTTCTTTTCGGGTTGATAGCGTGACACAGCCTCGGAGAGGCTGACTCTACATAACCCCAGGCAAGGAGCGCAGCGACGTAGCCTGGGGTATGTTAGGTTAGAGTTGTAACAATTGACCTTCTGCCTCGGAGAGGCAGACTGCACGATAGTGCGCTATGTCTTTAATA
>DEKJ01000062.1 GCA_002353825.1 Prevotella sp. UBA2725
GTTAATTTTTAAATGTTACTTAGTACCTGGAGCATGTGCTCATATCCCCCCATGCCTCCAACATCATCTGGGGGACAACTGTTTTTCCCACCCGTGATATAGTAGTCAGGCTCTATGGGGCGACCATTTCTCTGGGTATATCTATGGACTTCCCTTAACGTTAATGTATGCTGGAAATCATCGCCAAGGTCGTAGGTGTAGGTCATCTTGTCACCTTTCTTCTTCAGCAGGTCACCCAATGTGAAGTCATTGAAGTCGTAGTACTCCCTGTTTAGCCCTTCATCATCATAATATTCTTTTGAAGAGGTGCTCACATAATCTATGTCATCTTTGGTGAATTCATGCTGATGATACCCTAACCATCCCATTGTGCGAACCAACAGATCAGCGAGGTAGCTCAGCCGGATGTTTGAAGGACACTCGATATCACGATAGATCTTTATCGGCGAGTCATCTAACTCTAACCTAAGTACATATCGCTTCTGAGGTTTCTTCTCATCGTATATGGTAGGCAGAACCTTAGCCATATCAACCTTTATTGTTTTGCTTATCGTTCTCATCGCTTCTTATTTTGTTGTAACCTTTAATGCCCAGCCGCCTTTGAGGGACACTATTATTTCTGTTGAAGTTTGTCTTGCAGCCATTTAATTGCCTTGTCGGTCAGTCGGTACATCTGCTTAGGATGCCGAGGTGAATCGGGGAATTTCCTCTCAATGGCACCGTCTATGAGAGCTGGCGTGACATAGTTTTCGCGGAATCTTTTTCTGCTTGTTAGATCACACACTTGCATCATCTCTGGGATAGTCATATAATCCGCCCCCATACTTTCAACCAACTTAATAATTTGGATGGTGCTTGGATGGTACTTGGATGGTACTTGGTCGGTACTTGGGTCGGTACTTGGGTCGTACTTGGGTCGTACTTGGGTCGTACTTGGGTCCTTTTGTTGCTGAACTTGGGTCGTGCTTGGGTCGTGCTTAGGTCCTTTCTCGTCGCTGTTTTTATTATCAAGAACAGCTTCCTGACCTTTGTAGCCTTCGTGAACAGGCAAGAATACTTCCATAAAGGTGCGGCCGTCATCGGTAATGATGGTGGCTCGCGGCGAGCCATTCTCCTGCATGGCTGCTTGGATAGTTGGTATGCCCGTAGCTCGGCCTTCGGTGAGGTCGAGCTCCTTTAAGAAGTCACCAAGCCGACGGTTGCGGTATCTTCGGGAACGGAGCACATCGCCTTTGTCAATGGCTTCTTTCGAGATGGATCTGTCGGGACCTGGAATACTGGTCACTGTGATGCCATCGGGCTCTACGGTAATCGTAACTGGCTCATACTGAGAATAATCTCTATGATAGTAAGCGTTTGTGATGGTCTCTTCCAGAGCTTGGATAGGATAGTTGAAATAGCGGAGACTCTCAGCGCGGTCTGGAAGTTTGACCACGAACTCACGCAGGACGTTGCTCTTCAAGTAGGAGAGGGCATCGCCAATCAACTGCGGAACACTTCCGTGGAGAATCGTCTCGCTGAAATTGTCCGGATCATTCACCCGACCTTTGGGGAAGATGACTATCTCTGTCTGAGTGTAAGGGAAGAATTTCTCTGGATGGTCGCAAAACATCATGGCAGCTACATTCCTCAGAATGCGGTTCTCTGTTGGTCCCTCATAGAGATCCATCTGCTCCATCGTCTCTTGCAGGGACTGCTGCAAGAGAGATTTTGCAAGTCTGCTGCCCACTTTGACGAGATAGTCACGAAGGAGAACAACCGATATGTCGTCCAGAGTGATCCTTGGATTGGGTTGCTCATCGAAAGGACCATGACTTGCAAGCTGCATCAGTTCGTCATGCACTTCGCCTTTGGCAACGATGCTGCTGGAGCCTTCTCTAATATAAAAGGTGGACTTCTTCTCCTTAGCAGTGACATTGGCTGGGACTGCATAAGGACGGTTTAGTCCAGCAGGCACCCAGATAACGAAGACTTGTTTGCCGTCGACTTCTTCAATAGAGGTGCGAGGCAGGTAGTAGGGCGAAATCATGTTGTTGAAACCCACCATCTGCTTCTGGATCTTGTCCAATTGCTCAACGGGAACACCCAAAACTGGCCGCTTGGCCAAGCCATGCTCATCCTGCTCCACACCTACGAGAATGTATCCGCCACCGAGGTTGTCGATGTCGTTTGCGAAAGCCGAGATGCTGTGATAGATGTCGTCAGGGTTCCAGCCGCGCTTGAACTCTATGCGATTGTCTTCCACCTTTCGCTTGTTCAGCAGGTCTTCTATATTTACTGGTAGTGCCATATTTATTGTCTTTTGAGGACTTCAATAGTAATTTATCTTTTATCAACTGAGAGCGCATTCTTAAGTTTGAACTTGGGGGGTACTTGGGGGGTACTTGGGGCATACTTGGGGCATACTTGGGGCATACTTTGGGGGTACCATTTAAAATGCCAGTTGTATAATGATGTACAAATGTAACACTTTTCTTTCAGAAGGACGGCTTATTTCAGCAATTTCATCAAAAGTGCCTGCATTTCTTCTTTCGACATGTTCTGTATGTCCTCCTTCTTCACGGAGCCCTCTTGACTGCTATCGCCCAGATTGAGTAACTTGTTGTTGTATTCGAATTGCTTATCGAGCGGGAAGGAGGCAAGGTAGAGTGCGGTAACCGACTTCTGTGTGGAGTGGCCCATGCATTCTGAGATGTACTGCATCTCAACGCCTGCGTTGCGGAGGTTGGTGGCGAACGAGTGACGCGCCCAAGTACCCGATACGGCTTCCTCCCATCCAAGCACTTCCTTGCAAAGTATCTGCAAGCGTTTACGCACATTCTGGTTCTCCATACGAGTGCGCTGACGTTTTTCTTCGTCGGTTACGGCTTCTTTCAGAATCTCAGGAAAGACTCGTTTGCCTTTCTTTGGCTCAGCAGCGATTTCATCCAGAATATTCTTCAGCGGTTCGATGATAGGAATGATCACCTCTGCACCATTCTCGCTTCGTCCAGCAGTCTTCTGTCGATTGAAGCGGAAGGCACGGCCATTGGTGGCGAAGTAATAATCATCATAGGTGAGCTCACCTTCATCGGCAAGGTTGAAACCGTTGCAGAGATATTGTACCAAGAATAGTCCTAATGAGAAGTTTACATTGGCAGTGAAGTCCTTCGGCCATTTGGCTGGGTATCGTTTCTCTTTGAACACCTTATACAATTCGGTCATCTTATCCACATCCAGGAACTCAGCCTTGCGAGTATTGCCTTTGGGGATAACGACGAGATCATTATCCCTACGGTTGGAGAATGGGTATTCAGCATTAGCAAGCAAACCACGCCGGACACATTCGTTCCATATAACTCGGCATGAGCGAAGGTAGATGCCACGTGTGGTGTCACCAATCTTACCGACGATTTGTCCATCCGGGGTCTTGACGCCGTTCTTCATGCCTTCATTCCATTCCTCCAGCAAAGCCTTGTCAATCTGGAAACCGACTACTTTGTTTTCGCCGAGAATCTTCTTGAACGACTTCAACGCGCACTCATAGCTCTCGCCGGTTGTGAAGCGGTCATGGGCTTTGAGATCATCAATGGTCTGCTGCCAGACAGAGATGAAAGACTCATCCGGCTCATCGGTGACACCTGTGATAGCAGACTTGATCATCTCCAGAGACAATGGGCGACCATTGCCAATTCCTCGGAGCAAGTTGCTATATTGCTCCAGTGTCGATAGCCATTTCTTCTTCTCAGTGTATTTCTCTGACTTGCTTTGACGAATGTTACAAATCTCCGAGAACTCCACCTCGCTGAAGTTGCCACCCAGATGGTGGTAGTAGCGCTGGCGATTGATGTTGAAGCGCAAGGACAACGGGAACTTCACCCTGTCTTTCTTGTTTGTGCGCTTATCCAACGTAATTGCCATCGTGCAGTTACGCTCAATCTGATTGCCGAATGATGTAGTCAGTTTTACAGCCATATTCTATTATCGTTAATTTTCAATTTTGCTTGCGAACACATGCGAACACGCCAAGCCGTTAATATCAAACCTCATTTATTGCTATCCGAAAGCCATGAAGCGGAATCTCGCAAACACGTCGCGAACACACGAGGCTTCGGTTATAGGATATTTTGGAGTGTCTTTAAGTTTCACAAAGATACTAACTATTTGGAAACTAAACAAATAAAAATCAGCTAAATATCGTTAAATATTTTCATGTCGGATTCATAATCCGGAGGTCGTGGGATCGTGACCCACCCCCGCTACATTGAAAATCAAGGAGTTACGTTCAAAACGCAGCTCCTTAATTTTTTATATGGGAAAACAATGGGAAAACACCGCCCGTTTGAAAACACCATAATACGCAGTGAAGTATCACCACTTTTCCTCCTTCCTCCACGCTATCATAGAAAATCACAGTGCGTCAACATAGGCGCTTTTTGGGCAGTGGGAAAACAATGGGAAAACAAATAACTAACAAGGAAGGGTATCCTAGAAGAATATCCTCCCTTGTCGATCAAGACCGGGCGACCTTTTCAGAACAAGTTCAAGAACTTGCGCATGGCAGACGAGCCAGCTATGCCGCCGCCTATTCCGCCAATGATGCCGCCTATCACGGTTCCGACACCCGGGCACAGTGCAGTGCCGATGGCAGCTCCGGCAGTCCAACCACCTGTGCCAGCAGCAATACCAGCACCATTGGTTGCGACGTCCTTTCCGAACTCGGCTGCGCTCTTCTTGCCGCGGATCACCTTTATAGCTCCGGGTATTGATGTCACGGCCAGAGTTACTGTACCCGTCACAGCATTGCTGCTGAGTCCACGTACGAGGACGTTCTTGGCGGCGCCACCTGCTATCTGCTGGCCAGCGAAGCCACTGGCAAGTTTCTCAACGCACTTGGCACCCAACTCGGTCTTGCAGACAGCCTTCACAGCGTTGTTGGCCCCACGCTCTATTGCTGCAAGAGCGTTTCGACCTGCCGTTGTACGCAGTATCTGGGAACTGGTGACTCCAGAGACCAAAGCCTCTCCACCTACCTTTGCTGCATTCTTGCCTGCCTGCTTCATGGCTTCTTTCGGCGAAGCGCCATGAGCTACGGCGTAGGCAGCACCAATGATGAGGGACAATCCCGCAGCAGAAGCACAGCCCACGGCCTGCGTTTTCACGTCGAAGACTATTGAGTCGATGTTGCCCGCCTTGGCGACACGCAGAGCCTGGTCGTAGGTGCATGAGCCTTTCTTCACGATGTTAGTCGCTTCGGCAGGATCGCTTACACCAGGAACCTCTCCTGCTGCTATTCGCTCTCGCATCAGACGTACGCACTCCTCGTATTGGTCCTTCGGCACCTCAAGCTTCTGTCCGGAGTAGCGATAGCCGTTCCCGTCGAATGCTGCGGCGACCGTTCTCTGCGGAGTCTGACAGTACTTGGTCTGTATGGGCTGACCATTGACGATGCGGTCTGGTCCGTTGAGACTGTTGTCGCGGCCGACCTGGTCGACTGTGCGTCCATGCCAGCGGTCGTTCTGAGCGTTGACATCCTCCGCAGCGAATCCGTGTCCGCCTATCGGGTTGTGGTACTTACGGAACTGAGTCCCGTTCAGAGCTTTGCTGTTTTGCGCGGCAGTATAGCCACGCATCCCATTGTTTCCACACTTAGCGTTTCCGCCGTTTACACTCTCAATGTTCTTCTTTTCCATTTTGTTTCGGAATTAGAACCTGGGCTTCAGTTGCTCCGCAGTGTCATTGCCCAAGTGGCACACAGAGGTGACTCCTGGTGGAGTCGATACATTAATATATAATATAAAGAGAGTATAAGTTCATTTACTCATAGAGGGAGAAGTCCATACGGTGCCTGTTCGAATAACGTTAACTAAAAGAGGAACTTGGTTATTAAGGGGGAGTCGTAGAAAATTCCAGTTCGGAGGTACTTTTTGTATTGAGATTGATAAAAAAAGCGGTAAGATAATAAGTCTTAGTCATGGCAAATAAAAAAGAAATCTGTCTTGCAATATTATTAGTAACACACTATGATATACATGAATAACATTCAACTTAAAAAGATACTATTCTATGGTGCTTCAGGCATCATCTGTCTTCTCTTGTTTATCTTTAGTTTTAAGGATTCAAACGATTATGAGACTTATAAACAAGCATGTTACTCAAGTGCGTTCAATGCCAAAGTAACAAGAATAAAAAAGAATCGTGATTATTATATTACTGGAGAAGATGCAAGGGGGGAAAACACTGAATTTGAAGTGTACGATGTCTGGAACCTAAAAGGACTTCAGGTTGGTGATAGCATTGTCAAGCACAAAGGGGAATGGAAAATAAAAATAGTAAAAAAGGATACAACACTTTATGTGGAACCTGAATTTCCTGTCCAATGATAGTAGAAAAGTAAAGTCAACGAGGACGTTAATTAACCGTACAGCTTGATAATTTTTCGCAGTTAATTTTTCATTCATCTATACCTTGCCTACACCTCACCTACACCAATTCGTTAGGAGCTGCCTTGTGAAGGGGCTCCTCGGCCAAGTAATAGGACATTCAAGCAGTCTATGGTGTAGGTGGGGTGTAGATGACCTGAAGAGATTGAAGAACGGCAAGCATTTCATCAAGGACGGGCATCTCTTCGTCAACATCCAGGATGCCCAGGGAAAGACTGAGGATGAAGCCGTCATTGAATATCACAAGAAGATGATTGATATTCAGATTCCTCTGAACATGCCGGAGACCTATGGCTACACGCCTGTAGAAGATCTTCCGGCAGTTGACTTCAACGTTGAGAAGGATATTGCCAAGGTTCCCGGAGTCAAGGTGCAATCGTATGTCACGGCTAACCCGGGCGAGTTCGTCATGTTTTTCCCTCAGGACGGTCATGCACCATGCATTGCCAATGGCACGTTGCACAAGGCGATATTCAAAGTAGAGGTTGAGTAGTATCCCAACCTACGACATCCTCCACCCCATCGCCGACAACCTTAATCTCATGGCTACCCACTGGGAGAACGACAGTGTGGAAGGTCCAGATTACGCCCGAGGGATCATCGCACTGCGGTAGCGTCTGTACCCATTTGCCGTCGATCCAAAGCTGCAACGAGCTGGCATTGCTGTAGACCTTCACGGTGTAAGGCTTATCCGCATACAACTTCTTCAATCTCCGCCCGGTGATATACACGGTCTTGACCTGATGATTCCACAATGCCTTATAGAGATAGAAGACATCTTTCTTCACCTTGCGGTCTCTTGTCACGAGACCCTTATCGTTGATGTATTTCTTATTCTCGTCTGTTGTGAAATGGATGCCATCATCAGAGTCCATGAATCCTTCCTGGCGCGCTGCGACGGGGAAGTCGAAGAGTACCCATGCCGATGTGAAGTTCAGAAACGGCATATTGAGAATCTGCCGCACATGCTCCTCATGCACGAGGTTGCCAAGCTCCTCAAAATGATACTTATCGTCAGCACGCAGCTTGTTCATATCCGTCTCCGTTGTATGACAGAAGGGATCGATGCCAGCGCCATATTCAGATAGATTGCAGACAGGGTGTTTCTGATGGACCGCTGCCATATCCTCAAAAACATGAGCCGGGATTGCTTTCTGATAATACCATCCGTTATAACGGTTCTCAGAGAAGAAGTCTCCCTTCAAACCGGCGTAACCTTCACGCCCGTAGAGACTGCAGTCGGTGACGCCTACGAGGCGCTGCGGGTCGAGGCTCTTGGCATAGTCGTAGAGACGCGCTGTCTCACTGACCACTCGCTGACAGTCGATCGGCCCCTGGAAATGGTCATTATTGCCCCAGTTGTCGATTTCATTCCACATTCCCCAGAACACGATAGAAGGGTGATTATACAGGGATGTAATCATCTCACGCATCTGCTGATGGATATTGTCGAAATACTCCTTCTGTGCATGGGTTCCGCAGACGTCAACCCATGGAATTTCAGTCTGTACGATAATGCCCAGGGAGTCGCAGAGCTTGTATTCGTAGTCTCGGTGCGGATAGTGGGCGAGCCGGAGGAAGTTGCAGCCGAGTTCTTGGATGATCTGATAGTCTCTGTCGATATCAGTTTTCGTGACTGCAGATGCCTCTCCGGCCATGTCCTGATGCTCAGCCACACCACGCAGCGGATAAGGATAACCATTGAGCAGGAAGCCTTTGTCGGCTGTCACTTGATAGAAACGATAACCAATCTTCGTACGCACTTCATCAAGGACAGTGCCCTCCTTATCCTTCAAGGTTATGACGGCCTTATAGAGGTAAGGATCCTTAACACCGTTCCACAGATGGGGATGGGCAACAGTGAACTGATCTGATACAGTCAAAAGTTGGCTTCCCACAGCGACTTGGTAAGGAACAGCATGAGAATAAACTTGATTACCTTCGGCATCGAGCAATGAGAAAACGACAGTCACTTTACTTTTTCGTCCGGTGCTATTGCCGAGCTGCGCGGTCATGACCGTCGTTGCCTCGTCCTCACTGACCTTGGGGGTCACGACATGGAGCCGGTAGAACCCTGTCTTCTCGGGAGAGAAGAAGACCGAACTCATCTTCAAAAGAAGTGCCGGGTTATGCAGCCCTCCATTCTTGTTGAAATCGGAGTTGACGGGGATGAGGTCGACATCCTCATGGTTATCACACGTCACCGTGACCGTGTTCTCCCCCTCATGCACATGCCCGTTGAGCGTCACCCAGAAAGGCGTGTATCCGCCACGATGGTGAATGACTGGCTGATTATTGACTAAGACCGTGGCTTGTTGGGCAGCACCTTCGAACAACAGCATCAGCGGTCGTTTCAAATCAGCTTTGCTCAAGGAGATTACCTTCTTATAATATCCCTTTCCGCGATAATATTTTGGCGAGTGTCCGTCGATAGCATTATACGAGTGTGGAATGGTGACGGATTGCCAATGGATGCTGTCGAGGCTGAACACCCAGTCTGTCAGATTGATAGTCTGGGTTCCAAGATTCTGCCCTTTCAAGGAGACAGCGCACGACAACAATAATAAAAGCAGCATAATAGTATTTTTCTTCATCGTATATATTGCTTCATAGTTTTTTCTTTATCAAACGGGGACACAACAGCTTTATTGCCATTTGCCAAGCCATATGAGGGTTCTATCAATAAGGCACCTTATCTGGAATATCAAGTGACCGCTTCCGCCTCTGAACCCCTCACTCTATCTCTGTGACGTAGGCAAACCGATGCGCAATGATCGCACCCTAATTTATTTTGTTCTCCAACTGCAGCACTCGATCTTGCTCCACACTCAGCACGCCTTTAACTTTCCTCAGGGTTGCCATCACAGTATTGATATTGGCACTCTGCGGAAAAGAGGCGGCAATGCCATTGAAGTTCTTGTAATCGTAGAGGATGTTGCCTTTCAACTTCTTGACAGTCTTCAATAGGTCTTTCTTGCCGATTGCCGAATCATAGAAGACGATGAGGATATGAGAATAAGACGACACCGTATCAGTGCAGACCGTGTTCTTGCGTGGGCATTGGACAGAGCCCTGAGCATTGGGAAGCATAAGTTGCAATGCTGAGAACCTGTTTGGGATATTCTGCTTGATCTTGTTCTTCAAGCTCTGCGGATAATCTGGATGGTTCTTGATCCAAGAATCGACAAGAGAGAAGAACTCGGGGTTGTGGTGGTTGCCAAGAAGCGCACCACACCAATAACCGGGGAAAAAGATGTCGCTCGACTGCTGAATCGGCAATAACGCATCCAGCCCTGGATGAATATACCTTAAGCAGAACGGCTCACGCGTCTCATCACAGAGCAACGACAGCATCGTGCGCGCCCAGGGCTCCACCGTACGGCCCGACTTGGGAATGAGACTCTCGAAGAGACGCTGCTGCTCCAATGTATCTGGTGTGCAGGCGCGAGAGATAAATTCGAACTCACGACGATCATCCTCCGTCTTCAAGCGGGCCCGCTGTGACTGAAGAATTTTCTGCCATTGGTCAGGCTTCATGATTGCTAAATGATAGCTCATGCGCGTATAGTCCTGGTCATTGAGCAACGTGTCTCGCTTCGACTGCCAAATCTGATACAACGTGTCGACAAGCGCTGGAGAAGTAGCATTCAGAGACAACGAGCGCATCAGTTGTTTACGAACGGATGGAAGCGGATGGTTATTTGACAATTCAAACATCGTCTGCTCACACTTCTCGCGGGTAGCCTCCGGCGCATAGAAATGAACAGAAGCCAACTGTGAACAAAGCGTAGAAGCGATGAGTGGATTCTTGCAAAGCGGAAGCGTCTCACTGAGCACACGAGCCATCTGCTCATGGCTGATCTTACCCTTCAAATAATTCTCATAAAGACTAAGTATCACGCTGTAAGCCGACACCTCTTTATTAATACTGCTCTTCGGCGACTCGCCTAGCAGGGCCTTCTCCAAGAAATGGATGTTGCTACTAAGTTCTTTCCCATCCGTAAAGATAAACTGTCCATATCCTCTGCCATCAAGATTGGGAATGATATACTTCACACTACCTTTGATTGGAATCGTGATCTCTGGCTTACCAAGGGTGATAGCTAAGCGATGGATACTGTCGCCCTGCGCGATTCCGAAACTGATATTCTGCGGCCAAGCAAGTCCACGATTGTAAGGATCCGTCTGATGAATCGTGAGGCGATGATGCTGATAGTTCCACGTAATCGTTGGCAGGCCCTTCTCTTTCACCCAGTCATGGGAGAAGTCCTTTAGATGCGCCTCAGGTGCCTCCTTATCGAGAATGTCGATAAGGTCATCCCACGTAGCATTGCCGTAGCTGAACTTCCTAAGATACAGCTGCAAGCCCTTACGGAAACGCTCTGCCCCCATCTGCTCCTCAAGCTTGCTCATCATGATTGGCGCCTTCTCATAGATGATATTGCCGTAGAGCAGACCCGCATTCATCAGATTATCAAGTGGCTGCTGGATAGGATGCGTACCATCGGTACGATCCGTGCTCAGCGCGTAAGGATAATAATTCTTGAGGAAGTTGAGGTCATGGTTGATATTGGGAAACTGTTCACGCGAAATCTTCGAAGCCATGAAGTTGGCAAAGACCTCCTTCGTCCACACATCATTGAACCAGCGCATCGTAACGAGGTCGCCAAACCACATGTGGGAAGTCTCATGGGCGATAAGGTTCAAGCGAACCATTTCTTCATCTGGAGTAGGATTAGATCCAAGAAAGATCTCGCGATCCGTAAACTGGATAGCTCCCGGATGCTCCATGCCACCAAACTGATAACCCGGCAAGACAACGAATCCATACTTCTGAAACGGGAAAGGAATGCCGGTGTACTTTTCGAGCCAACGGAGCGACAAAGCAGCCTCATCGAAGCATTTGTCTAGTTGCGCCACCTTCTTGGGGTCCGTCTCCCGGTAAAGCGCGGTCATCCTGCGGCCATCGCGCACGACGCTCTTCTCCTGAAACTTTCCAGCCACGAAAGAGAAGAGATAGGTCGGCATCGGCTTGCTCCAAGGATAAGCGGAGAAACGCATATCACACTCCACCCCCGTCGTATCAGCATCTGCATAGGACATCGTGCGCCAGTTGTCAGGATAACTGAGTGTGAGTTTGAACTGCGCCTTCAGATCAGGCTGATCGAAGCAAGGAAAAGCAGAGCGCGCATTGCCCGGCACGAAGAGGGTATACATATAATCGGAATGCCGGTTAAGCGCTTTGTCGGTACTGACGAAACCGAGATAAACCTCATTGTGCCCCTG
>DEKJ01000021.1:0-67067 GCA_002353825.1 Prevotella sp. UBA2725
TTTCCTTTCTTATTTGTTGTTGTTTAGGGGAATGTCTTACTCAGCTGCGGGAGCTGCCTCTTCCTCTGCCTTAGGAGCCTCTGCAGCCTCCTCAGCCTTAGGAGCGTCCTCACGGCGAGCGCGACGGTTGTGGCGGCGGCCCTCAGCGGCTTCGTCCTGCTGCTCAGCAGCAGCCTTGTCGTCAGCCTTCTCAGCCTTGTGCTCCTCCAGACCCTCAGCGATAGCAGCGCAGCAAGCGTCGAGAATCACCTCGATAGAGTCCTTGGCATCATCGTTAGCAGGGATGACATAGTCGACGTTGCGGGGATCAGAGTTGGTATCAACGATACCGAACACGGGGATGCCCAGACGGTTAGCCTCTTTCACTGCGATGTGCTCCTTCATGACGTCAACGACGAAGAGGGCAGACGGCAGACGGTTGAGGTCAGCGATAGAACCGAGGTTCTTCTCCAACTTAGCGCGCTGACGGTTGATCTGCAGCAGCTCACGCTTTGAGAGGTTGGAGAATGTACCGTCGTTCATCATCTTGTCGATGTTAGCCATCTTCTTCACAGCCTTGCGGATGGTGGGGAAGTTGGTGAGCATGCCACCGGGCCAGCGCTCGATGACGTACGGCATGTTGACGCTGGCAGCCTTCTCAGCTACGATGTCCTTAGCCTGCTTCTTTGTAGCGACGAAGAGGATCTTACGGCCGCTCTTGGCGATAGCCTTGAGAGCGTCTGCAGCCTCGTCAATCTTAGCTACAGTCTTGTTGAGGTCGATGATATGAATACCGTTGCGCTCCATGAAGATATAAGGAGCCATTGCGGGATTCCACTTGCGCTTCAGATGGCCAAAGTGGCAACCTGCCTGAAGCAGCTGGTCAAATGTTGTTCTTGACATTTTGTTTGCTTGAAATTAAATTGTTTACTTTCCTTTTGAATTCTTGTTAGAACCAGCAGGCAGGTAGCCAAATGGATCCTGCCTGTTTGGATGCTAAACCAATGATTAACGCTTACTGAACTGGAAGCGACGGCGAGCCTTGGGCTGACCTGGCTTCTTACGCTCAACAGCACGGCTATCACGAGTGAGGAAGCCGTTGTCCTTGAGGTTCTTCTTGTCTTCAGCGTTGATCTTCACCAGGGCGCGAGCGATGGCGAGGCGGAGAGCCTGGCTCTGGCCAGTGTAACCACCACCGTCGAGGTTGGCCTTGATGTCGTACTTCTCAGCAACATCGAGCAGCTGCAGAGGCTGCTTCACCACGTAGCGAAGGATAGCTGATGGGAAATACTTTTCGATATCTTCTTTATTGATTGTGATCTTACCGGTACCCTCTGTGAGGTAAACGCGGGCTACGGCGCTCTTGCGGCGGCCGATTGCGTTGATAACTTCCATCTCTATTGATTATTTATACTGGTTAATGTCGATGTTCTTTGGCTTCTGAGCCTCTTTGTCGTGCTCAGCACCCTCATAGATGTAAACGTTGTCCATCAGAGAACGGCCGAGGGGACCCTTCGGCAGCATGCCCTTGATGGCGTGGCGCAGCATCTTGTCGATGCCGTTGGGGCGCTTGCGCAGGTCAGCGGGATTGTTGAAGCGCTGGCCGCCAGGATAACCAGTATAACGGGTATAGATCTTGTCAGTCTCCTTCTTGCCGGAGAACTTAACCTTGGCTGCGTTGATGATGATGACATTGTCACCGCAGTCTACGTGAGGTGTGAAGTTGGGTTTGTACTTACCGCGGAGCAGCTTAGCGACCTTGGAGCACAGACGGCCCACAATCTGGTCGGTGGCATCCACGACGACCCACTCCTTCTTTGCTGTCTCCTTATTGGCGGAAACAGTCTTGTAACTTAATGTGTCCATTTTACGTTTAAATGATGAACTGTTGATTGAAAAATGTTGTTTCTTGTGCGATGAACAGGGGCCTCGCGGTGCCTCCAGTCTAAAAGAGACCATCCACAGCTTTAACCCTGAGCGCGGAAGTGATTCACTAACTGCGCCGTACGGCCATGTGCAGCGCTATTAACACACCTCCACTGGGGCGGCTCTAAGCGCTCCGCTCCAATCGGCGGTGCAAAGTTACAACTATTTAATGAGGTAAAGGGATAGAGAAAGGCTTGTAGATGTAATATTTATGAATAATTAACGCGAAGACATTCCATTAACACCTAACACCTAACACTTATCACCAAAAATACGGACTTTTTCTTGCAAATGTGGAAAACGTTTCGTATTTTTGCGAATGAGAAATAAATAGAAAGAAAATAACGATTTTAGAGTAGGCTTATGAAACTGGCATTTTTGATATCTGTTCAGAAAGACGCACGGCATCTTCGCGATCTCGTGGCGAGTCTTCCTTCAGGCGCGGACTATTATATCCATGTGGACCGGCACCGTGATTTGCAGCACTTTGAGCGTTTGGTGAAAGGTGAGAATATTCATTTTCTCACACAGCGGGTGCGTGTCATACCCGGCAGCCTCAATGAGGTTGAGGTGCAGGTGGCGCTGATCCGAGCAGCTCTTGAAGGCGATGCCGACTATCTCGTTTCTATCGATGGCTTGGATTATCCGCTCTGGAGCAATGCGCGGATAGAGGAGTTCTTCTCCGATGCCAAGGATCATCAGTTTATCAGTGGTATTGCTATGCCCGGTCAGGGTCGCGCAGCCTATAAGTACACTGACTTCCAATTGCTGAACGATCATATCTGGCAGCATGGTTCTTTTAAGAGCAACGTGCGCTCGCTCGCCCGTCGGGTTCTCACGGGTGGCCATGTCTTCAAGACGCTCCGCATCCATTGCCCAGAGAAGACCTACACATTATATAAAGGGAGTACGTCGTGGGCAATCACGCGTGAGGTCGGCCAACTGATTCTGCAGGAATGGGATGAGAACAAACATCTAAAGGTCTACTTCAGTACGAGCTATCGTCCGGTAGAGACTTTTATCCCGACTGTTGTCTTCAACTCTCCGTTCGCTTCGCAGAGCCTGTTGGTTAAGGGTAAGTTGAGTGATGCCAACACATTGATGCCATTGACCTATGTCGGCCACACACATTCGCCGAAGGTCCTTACTGAGACTGACCTTGCTGCCGTGCGCGATAGCCGTAAGATGTTTGCCCGTCAGATTGTGTCCGATTACAGCGATGGATTGAAGAGTATGATTGATGCTAAAAGAAATGTATAATTATTAAGAAAGAATGTATAAGATGAAGCACACGCTTTCTCCGTCTTACTATTTGCTACTGTTATTTATCTTGCTTATCCCTACTTCAACAACTCAGGCGCAGGAGGCACTCCGGCGCCAGGAGTTCAGAATCGGAGTGGGGTTAGGGGAAGATCCTCATTTTGAGGATGTTTACGACTCCTATCAGGACAATTTTAAGCTCGATACCTATGGTGACTCCAATTCGTGGAATACAGAGTTGTCTTTCTTTGCCGAATACCTTTACCATTTCAACAAGCATCTTTCCGTGGGACTCTCGGCGGGCTATGCACGTGTTGGAAAACAGGAGTTGTGGGATACCTCGTGGGATATGGATCCCTATAATTCCTCAGATTCGTATCCTTCTGACAAGCACGTTAACTTGAAGACCAGTACGATATTTGTTATGCCGACGTTGAAGTTCACTTGGTATAACAATCATCACTTTGCTTTCTATTCGCGAGGCGGCCTTGGTGGTCAGTACTATAAGTTAGATGCTAAAAGCCAAGATTATCCCGAGCGGCACGAGAGCCATCTGAAACTTTCTTATCAGTTCTCTCCTGTCGGCATTGAGGTTGGCGGTGACCTCATCCGCTTCTTCAGTGAGCTTGGTTATGGCAAGCAGGGCGTCTTCAATATGGGCGTGGTGACGCACTTCTGAAAAACTCGCACACCTTACAGACCTTACACCTTACAAACCTTACAATAAGGAATTTCTAAGGTGGGAATATTATATTTATCACATTTAGCAATACTGAATACCCGGGTGTGACTTAGAAAAGCTTAATGTAAGGTTTGTAAGGTGTAAGGTTTGTAAGACTCAAAAACGACCTAAAAATAAACTTTGTGCTTTTGCCGATGGTATCATTCTTTTTTGCTAAATTTGCATTCAGATGATAGAAAATGCAGAAAGATGAAGTACCCGATAGGCATACAAAATTTTGAGAAGATACGGCGCGAAGACTACGTCTATGTCGACAAGACTGCTTTAGTCTATAAGTTGGTCAATGAGGGAAGTTATTATTTCCTCAGTCGTCCCCGCCGCTTTGGCAAGAGTCTGCTCATCTCTACGCTTGAAGCCTACCTCTCCGGCAAGCGGGAACTGTTCAAAGGCCTTGCCATCGAGCAGTTGGAGAAGGACTGGAGGGAATTTCCCGTCCTACACATGGATTTGAACAGCCGCAATTATATCAACGAGGAAGCTTTATTAGAGGAGCTGCAGAAACACCTTGAACTTTGGGAAGACCGTTATGGTAGTAAGTATCGTGATCGTGCTATCGAGGAGCGTTTCTATCATATTGTCAGGTTGGCCTATGAGAAAACGGGAAAGCGTTGTGTCATTCTTGTTGACGAATATGACAAGCCGTTGCTGCAGACTCTCAACAATGAGAAACTTCAGGACGAATACCGTGCCACATTAAAGGCATTCTACTCCGTACTCAAGACACAAGATCAGTATATCAAGTTTGCGTTGCTTACAGGAGTGACAAAGTTTGGTAAGGTCAGTGTGTTCTCTGATCTTAATAATCTCATCGACCTTTCGATGGATGAACGTTATCAGACAATCTGTGGTATTACGAAAGAAGAGATACTCCAGTATTTCGACGAGCCATTACATGAACTTGCCGATGCTTATCACATGAACTATGAGTGTACATTGGCACGGCTCAAGACAGACTACGATGGTTACCATTTTGTTGAGCATGGTGTCGGCATCTACAATCCTTTCAGTTTGCTCAATACCCTTAGTCGGAAGAAATTCGGCAGATATTGGTTTGAGACGGGCACACCGTCTTACCTTGTCGATGTGATGAAGCAGGACCGCTACCCATTGCCTGATCTCACGCAGGAACAGGTGACGGGGGACTTCCTCAACAGCATTGACTCGATGTCGAAGAACCCTATTCCACTCATCTATCAGAGTGGGTATCTTACTATCAAGGATTATGATTCCGAATTCGGCTTCTATACCTTAGGATTCCCGAACAAGGAGGTGGAGGAAGGATTTACCGAATACTTATTGCCTTTTTATACGAATATCAGACAAGGCGAGTCTGCATTCTTCATCGGCAACTTCGTGCGCGATCTGCGCATGGGCCATGTGGATGATTTCATGCTTCGGATGAAGACGATGCTGTCAGATACGGATTATAAGATTGTGGGCGATAGCGAATTGTACTTTCAGAACGCGTTCTATCTGATCTGCCGCTTGTTGGGCTTCTACACGGAGGTAGAGCGCGAGACAAGCAATGGCCGTATGGATATGACGGTGAAGACAAAAGATTATATCTACATCTTCGAGTTTAAGCTCGACGGCAGTGCCGAGGATGCGCTTCGACAGATCGATGAGAAAGGCTATGCCAAGCCCTTTGCGCTCGACCAGCGCAAACTCATTAGGGTCGGTATCAACTTCTCTCTCGAAAAGCGATGCATTGAAGGGTATGCTAAAGAATAAGGTAGAGGACAGCGTTTTTACCTCATAATTCAAGCGTAATCGCATTGCTATTACACTTGAATCATGGTGCGATTTCACTTGAATCACACTACGTTTGTCTTTACCCGAAGATGAAGTTGGCAATGAAGATAAGGCTCAGGACGATCAGGGTCGCGTTGAGTTTCTTCCACTGTCCGGTGCAGAGCTTGAGGATTACGTAGCTCAGGATGCCAAGGCAGATGCCGTCGGCGATGGAGTAACAGAGCACCATCGTGATCATCGTGATGAAAGCGGGGAAGGCTTCACTGACATCAGAGAGGTCGAGGAGCTTCACCGAGTCAAGCATCAGTACACCTACGAGGACCAGGGCGCCACTGGTTGCAGCACCGGGGATCAGCAGGAAGACTGGTGAGAGGAAGAGTGCGAGGACGAAGAACATACCTGTGGTAAACGAGGTCAGTCCGCTTCGTCCGCCCTCAGCAATACCTGAGGCACTCTCTACATAAGTCGTCAGTGTAGACGAGCCGAGAAAAGCACCACAAGTCGTGCCGATGGCATCACTCATCATGGCTTCTTTGATGTGTGGGATGGTGCCGTCAGGGCGTACGATGTGAGTTTTGTAAGCCAAGCCGACAAGCGTGCCCACGGTATCAAAGATATTAACGAGCAGCAACGAGATGACAACCATCACCGTACGCATATTGAGCAAACCTTCGAAGTCGAAATGACAGAAGATAGGCGAGAGGCTCTGCGGTAAGGATACGGGAATCCAATGGTCGGGAATCTGCGTCACGCCCATGGGGATACCTACGACGGTAGCGATGATGATACTGTAGAACAGGGAGCCTTTTACCTTGCGCGCCATGAGCACACCACTCAGCACGATGGCGATGACGCCGAGAATTGAGGTAGGTGTGAACTTGCCGAGAGAGACGAATGTTGCCGGAGAAGAGACGATGATGCCTGCATTCTTTAGTCCGATGAAAGCAATGAACATGCCGATACCCACGGAGATGGCATAGCGTAGGTTGAATGGGATGGCATTCAGAATTGCCTCACGGATGTTGAGGAACGTGATGAGCAAGAATACGATGCCTTCGACAAGCATGATGGCGAGCGACTGTTGCCAAGTGTAGCCCATCGCCTGGCAGAGTGTGTAGGCAAAGAACGCATTCAGACCCATGCTCGGGGCCTGGGCGAAGGGAAGCTTTGCCATGAAGGCGAGAAGCAGGGTGGCGATGGCTGAGGCTACTGCCGTAGCTGTGAAGAGCGCACCGCGGTCCATGCCCGTGGTACTGAGGACGGTGGGGTTCACCGCCAGAATATAACACATAGTAAGAAAGGTGGTGGCACCTGCCACCACCTCTGTACGTTTATTCATCGTCTTGGCATCAAAGCCAAGGAGCTTTTCCAACAACATCTATTTACGATTGGTCTAATATATAATATAATGTGTATTTATAACAACGCTGGCAGTTCGAAGAGCTTCGTGCCGTTGCTGCCTTTGATGAGGATGCACTTACCAGTAGGCTTGTGCTCAGCGATGGCTTGCTTTACTTCTTCCACATTATTATATTTATGGAAGTCGCATTGAGTCTTGCCAAACTCTTCACCTACGAGCCACACGTCGTTGAGACCTTTGGCTTTCAGCGTGTCGACAACCTTTTGATGCTCCTCTGCACTCACCGCACCAAGCTCACGCATGTCGCCGAGGATAGCCATCTTCGGGAGTGTCGTAGCAATCTGCTCGAAACTGTCGAGCGCTGCAGCCATACTTGTCGGGTTGGCGTTGTAAGCGTCGACGATCAGCGTATTGTCGGCCGTCTTCACGAGCTCTGACCGGTTGTTCGTCGGCTCATAGTGCTCAATGGCATGACAGATAGCCTTAGGGCTTACTTCGAAGTGGAGGCCAACAGCAATGGCTGCAAGCACATTGTCGAGGTTGTATGAGCCGATGAGATGTGTGTGTATCTCATGCCACTCGTTGAGTGAGACAGGGATGTTGTCCTCATCTCCACCACAGCGCCATTCGATGGTGATGAATGGATCGGCTGTCGTCACCTTGCCCTGAACCTGAGCCTGAGGATCGTTGCCATAGCTGATGATGCGGTCGAGCTCGCGCTCGCGTGCCATCTCCACGAGATTCTCATTGGCAGTGTTGAGGAACACGAGGCCGTTGTGAGCCTTGAGGAAGTCGTAAAGCTCACCTTTGGTTTTCTTCACGCCCTCGAAGGAGCCGAAGCCCTGGAGATGTGCGCGTCCTACATTCGTGATGAGACCACAGGTCGGCTCCACATATTCCACGAGCTTCTTGATGTCGCCGGGATGGGAGGCACCCATCTCTACAACCGCAATCTCATGCTCGGGGCTGAGGCGCAACAGCGTCTTGGGCACGCCGACGTCATTGTTGAAGTTGCCCTCGGTATGCATCACGTTGTATTTCTCAGCAAGCACGGCAGAGACGAGCTCCTTCGTCGTTGTCTTGCCGTTCGTGCCCGTGATACCTACAACGGGGATATTGAACTGGCGGCGATGCTCGCGTGCCAGTTCCTTGAAGGTTGTGAGACAGTCGTCAGTAAGGATATAGCGATCGTCACCTTCCACACAATATTCCTTCTCGTCAACGACGGCATAGCTGCAGCCTTTCTCCAAGGCTGAGGCTGCGAACTTGTTACCGTCAAACGAAGCGCCTTTGAGCGCAATGAAGATGCTCCCTTTGGGGCAATTGCGGCTGTCTGTCGTCACCACGGGGTGCTTCTGATAGACAGCATATAATTGTTTGATATCCATGGTGAGGATCCTTTAAGCGAACTGGTTCTCCACAATGTCGGTGAGGACATCCTTGATATCGAGACCGGCAGCACGTACCTGCTGGGGGATGAAGCTTGTGGCCGTCATGCCCGGAGTCGTGTTGATCTCCAGCATGTTAACCTTGTCCTTGCCCTCTGCATCCTTCGTGATGATATAGTCGATACGGATGATGCCGTTGGCGTGAAGAATATCGTAGATACGGCTTGTCTCAGCAGCCACTGCCTTGGCTGTCTCGGGAGCGAGACGGGCGGGCGTGATCTCCTGCACCTTGCCGTTGTACTTAGCGTCGTAATCGAAGAACTCATCCTGCGAGACGACCTCAGTAGCGGGGAACACCACGCTCTTCGTCTTTGTCTTGTAGATACCCTGCGAGATCTCGGTACCCTTGAGGTAGCTCTCAACCATAGCCTCGTTGCTCTCCATGAATGCCACGCGGAGGGCGGGAGCGAGCTGATCAGCGTTCTTCACCTTGCTCACACCGAAGCTTGAGCCGTCGGCTGCAGGCTTGACGAAGCAAGGCATGCCCAGGCGCTTCTCGATGGCTGCGGCATCGTAGTCCTCACCGCGGCGAAGAAGGATGCTGTCGGCGACATTCACACCGAAGCCACGGAGGTAGTTGTTGAGCACATATTTGTCGAACGTCATAGCCTCGACGAGTACGCCGGAGGTGGAGTAGGGCAGATGGATGAGGTCGAAGTAACCCTGCATCATACCGTTCTCACCGGGCTGGCCGTGGATGGTGATGTAAGCATAGTCGAAGACTACAGCCTTGCCGTCTTTTCCGATGAAAGAGAAGTCGGCTTTATCGATGGGAGCCACACTGCCGTCCTCAAAGCTGACGTGCCAGTTGGTACCTTTGATGTCAACAATATAGATATTGTAACGCTCCTTGTCGAAGAAGGAGTAAAGTCCCTGTGCCGAGCGCAGCGATACGTCGTGCTCTGATGAGTCGCCACCGCAGACGATGGCAATGTTTCTTTTTAAGTTTTCCATTTTATAATGATGTAATAGTTTTCTGATTTATCTGTTTTATTTAATATATCTCCTCCATTTCTCAATCAGCGCGGCAAAGTCGGCGGGCCACTCTGAGTCAAAGTCCATCTGCTTGCCTGTCCGTGGATGGACGAAGCCGAGTGTCTTGGCGTGTAGCGCCTGACGGGGACAAAGTGCGAGGCAGTTGTGGATGAATGCCTTGTAGGTTGAGCTGCGCTGTCCCCATAGTATCTCCGTGCCTCCATAGCGCTCATCGCCGAAGAGTGGATGACCTATCTCTTTCATGTGGGCGCGAATCTGATGCGTACGCCCTGTCTCCAAGACACACTCTACAAGCGTCGTATAGCCGAAGCGCTCTAATACCCGCCAGTGAGTGACGGCTGGCTTGCCGATATCCGAGTCGGGCGGAAACACCTTCATACGTAACCGGTCTTTCGGGTCACGGGCGATGTTTCCTTCGATGCGCCCCGTATCTTCCTGAAGGTTACCCCACACGAGTGCGTTGTAAGCACGGTGCGTTGTCTTGTAAAAGAACTGCTTGCCGAGAGAGGTCTTGGCGTCGGCTGTCTTTGCCACGACGAGCAGCCCACTCGTGTCCTTATCGATGCGGTGGACGAGTCCCACGGCGGGGTCGTTGGCATCGAAGGTCTTGAGATCGCGCAGGTGCCATGCCACGGCATTGATAAGCGTACCATTGAAGTTACCGGCTCCCGGATGCACCACCATGCCTGCGGGTTTGTTGACGACCAACACATCATCATCCTCATAGACGATGTCGAGCGGGATGTCCTCCGGCTGAATCGTCGAGTCGTGCTTCGGGCGGTTGAGCATGAGCGTGATGATGTCGTTGGGCCGTACCTTATAGTTGCTCTTCACAGGCTTGCCGTTGACCTGTATGCATCCGGCATCGGCAGCCGTCTGGATACGGTTGCGGGAAGAGTGCTGCATGTGCTCGGCAAGGAACTTGTCGATGCGCACAGGCTGCTGCCCGGCATCTACCGTCATGCGCCAGTGCTCATACTGTCCCGGCCCCGATTCAGTGCTCTCTTGCACTTCCTCTATATCGTCATCCAATATATTGTCTGATAATGTATCGTCAGTCATTGCTATTGAGTTGTTATTCCACCGGCGTGAAAGGATCCTTGTCGGGCTCTTCTTTCTGTTTGCTGTTGTCGTCCTCTTCTGTAGCTGGCACTTCTTGGAACTCATCGACATCACCACTGTTGTCGTCGGGTGTGTCAACAGTCGGATCGACATAGTCCACTGAGTCGCTGGCATCGCGCATGCCATTGCCCGCCAAGATCGTGAGCTTGGCGTCCACTGGGATCTTGTCGCCATAGGCAACGTGCTTGCCGTTGACGAGGATACCGTAGACCCAGTCTTTCTCACCGGGGACGAACTTCGGTGGATTGAGCTTGAAGCCCATCGCCGTAAGTTTCGCCATTGCCTCACGCAGTGAGCAGTTGTCGATGACGTCTGGCAGCGTGATCGTTGGTGTCTGGGTGGCGTTGATAGTGACGAAGATGGTACGTCCGGGTTTGACGCGCTCACCCGGTGCCGGATACTGCTCAAGGATACAGCCCGGTGGCAACGTCTTGATGTAGCCGGTATCGCTCACGACCATGTCGAGCCCGAGCTCGGAAAGAATATGGTCGGCATCATCGAACGTTTTGTGTGTGAGGTTAGGAATAGTGACAGCTTCGCCGTGGTGGGTGTATATGTCAATGGCAAACTTGAAGCCTAAGGCAAGGCCAACGATGACAAGTGCCATCGCCAGCAGGTTACCCCAAAGCATCTTACTTTTAAATTTGCCTATGAATTCTTTAATCGACATCGGTTGCTATTTTCCGCAAAGGTAATGTAAAATGAGTGGAAAGCAAAAGAAATTGTTGACTTTTTAACGCAAAAGGCAGACAAAGGAATGATCCTTGTCTGCCTTTTGTCATGTGCTGACGAAATGAGAAGCTTACTTTCCGTGGTTCTCGTCAGAGACAGTGAGCTTCTTGCGGCCATGGGCACGACGGGAAGCCAATACGCGACGACCATTCTTGGTGGCCATACGCTCACGGAAGCCATGCTTGTTCACACGGCGGCGATTGTGAGGCTGAAATGTTCTCTTCATCTTTTATTCGTATTTTATTATTATTGTTTTATCTTTGTTGTTTTGTCTGTATGAGACGCTCCAAACTCGTTCGCATTAAGGGCGAAACGCGCTGTCGCAAGGTACTTTTAACCCTTTCGGGCTGCAAAATTACGCATAAAATTCGAAATGACAAAGAATTATGTGATTTTTCAGTGTTTTTTTCTGATTTCTTAGTAACTTTGCACCCGCTTACAACGCATAATAAACAGTAACTTACAATAAAATGATTAATTCACAGGAAATCAAGAAGGGTACCTGCATCCGTATGGACGGCGGTATCTGGAAGTGCATTTGGTTTGAGCATCGTAAACCCGGTAAGGGCAACACTGTTATGAACACCAAGCTGAAGAATGTAGCCGACGGCCGTGTGCTGGATCGTACATTCCAGGTAGGCTTCAAGCTCGACGACGTGCGCGTGGAGCATCGTCCTTATCAGTATCTCTATGAGGACAGCACGGGCTGCATCTTCATGAATCAGGAGACTTTCGAGCAGTTCCCTATCAACCGTGACCTCATCACAGGCGGTGAGTTCATGAAGGAGGGTGACATCGTTGACGTTCAGATCTCTGCTGACGACGGCGCTATCCTCTCTGCTGAGATGCCTCCAAAGACTAACCTTGAGGTCACTCACTCTGAGCCGGGTGTGAAGGGCAATACTGCTACAAACGCTACAAAGCCCGCTACCCTGGAGACTGGTGCTGAGATTCGCGTGCCCCTCTTCATCAACGAGGGCGACGTCATCACGGTCAACACCGAGGATGGCAGCTATGTAGGCCGCGTGACTGAGAAGAAGTAATTATCGCTACGCAGCATATTGAGACCGTCCGCAGCCACAGATAAAATGTGATTGCGGGCGGTTTTGTCTTTGTACAATCATCGCGTCGCATATGTGACGCGTTACCGCCCCATATGTGACGCGTTACCGCCCCATATGTGACGCGTTACTGACGCATATGTGACGCGTTACTGACGCATATGTGACGCGATGAGAATAAACCTAAAAGACGGCATGAAATACAGTATTATTGTTCCGGTTTTTAATCGTCCTGACGAGGTAGACGAACTCTTGGACAGTCTCACACGACAAAGCTTCAAGGATTTTGAAGTCATTATTGTGGAAGACGGGTCAGCAGTGCCTTGCAAAGAGGTGTGCGACAAATATGATGGCCGGTTGGCTATCCGTTATTTCATGAAGCCGAACAGCGGCCCCGGGCAGAGCCGTAACTACGGTGTGGAGCGTGCTACGGGCGACTATGTGCTTATCCTCGACTCCGATGTTGTCGTGCCTGAGGGTTATCTCCAGGCTGTGGATGATGAACTGAAGCGTGAGCCTTGTGAGGCTTTCGGAGGTCCGGATAGAGCTGCAGATACGTTCACACCGACGCAGAAAGCCATCTCTTACTCGATGACGAGCTTCTTTACAACGGGCGGCATCCGTGGCGGCAAGAAGAAACTCGATAAGTTCTATCCGCGTTCCTTCAACATGGGCGTGCGGCGCGATGTCTACAATAAGCTCGGTGGATTTTCGAAGATGCGTTTCGGTGAGGACATCGACTTTTCTATCCGTATCTTCAAGGCGGGTTGTCGCTGTCGTCTTTTCCCCGGTGCGTGGGTTTACCACAAGCGCCGTACCGACTTCCGCAAGTTCTGGAGACAAGTGTTCAACAGTGGCATCGCGCGCATCAATCTTTACAAGAAATACCCTGAGAGTTTGAAGCTCGTTCACCTCTTGCCGATGGTGTTCACGGTGGGAGTCTTCTTCCTGCTTGCTGTTTTCATTGCCGGTCCCATCTTGGGACATACGGTGCTTCGTGACTATGATCCACCTTTCGGTGGAATGATCAGCCTGGCAGCCTTGATGCCTTTGTTTCTCTATTCGCTGCTCATCTTTATCGATTCCAGCATTCAGAACCACAGTATGCACATCGGCTTGCTTTCTATCCGTGCTGCCTTCACCCAGCTCATGGGCTACGGCTGTGGATTCATCAAGGCCTGGTGGCAGCGGTGCGTGTTAGGTAAAGGCGAGTTTGAAGCTTACAAGAAGAACTTCTATAAATAGAATCAGGGCCACCTTCTGACAAAAGTGGCCCTAATTCAACGACAAAGATGGATTATCTTATACCACTGTCGTGGTCGGAATTCTCAATGATTCTATTTCCTGCATTGTATTTCCTTCCGTGGCTGAAGTTATAAGCGAAGGAGAAGAAGAGCATGTTACCGTTGTCCTTGATACGCGTGCTTGAGGTGCTGCGGTAATATCGGCTATTGGTCTCATTTGTGTAGTTATAGCCTTGTGCGTAGCCGAGGAGGAGGCAGCCCAATCCTACCTGAACATTCTTATGACGGTAAGTTATCTCTAAGTTGGAACCGTTCTCTCCACCAGTAATATCTTCGCCCCAAAGAGACTTGAAGGAGTTTCTAAACCAATAGGAGATATTCCATTTGCCCAACGTCAGGTCTCCGTAGAATTGGTATCCCCAGAAATCATAGTCGTGGGAATAAGTCAGTCCACGGCTTTTATCCTTTTCATAATTGCAACTGACCATCAGGTCGAGTACGTTCTTGATGGCGTGCCATGTCAGCGAAGTGTTCCATGTCCAATCCTCAAACTTCTTCTGGTTCTCGGGTTTCCAGATGTACAGATACGAGCCGTCGTCTTGCTTCTGTGGAAGGATACTCATCATGATAGGATCCGGCATGTGTTGGAAGCCTCCTTGAGAATAAAGACTGAACTTGGGTGTGTTCCATGTTACACGGATATCGTTGGAATAAATATTGTACGAAGTAAGTGCCGCATTGCCGTCGTACGCCTGTAATGTACTGCTCTGCTGCCTGACCTCACTTAGCCACGCCAGTGAAGGATTGTTGGTGCGTAGTCGCCCTGTATATCTGATGTTGACGTTCTTAAGCGGATTGGCAGAGAGCATGATTTGTGGTCGGAAGGTCCATTTGTGGAACCCATCGACTGATTGCTCAATAGAAACATAATTGGCTCCGACTCCCAACTGATAGTTGAATATTCCTGCTTGCCCTTGCAGTTGAGCAAAGCCATAGACATTATTCGTGTTGAGGATGGTATTTACATTGTTTGAGCCTGTATATTTGTTGTCTGTTCGGCTCACTGTATAGTTGAAACCGCTGGAGAAAGCAGCCAGCTTACTGAATGTCTTGGTGTAGATCGCTTCAGAGATGAGTGAGTATTTCTTTCCGTCTGTCTTGTAGCTGTAATCGTGCAAGGCCTTGCCTGCAATCGTCTTGTCGAGTGTCTCGTCAAAAAGATATTCGAGCTGGCGGTGGCTGTAGTTTGTTCCGATATAAGTACCGACCACGTCGACAGCCAGCGTCTGCTTATGTGGCAGGTTGACGGAATAGTAGAGGTCAAGTGATGGTGTGCGGTCATGGTTTGCGTTACGGTTGTATTGCAGCAGATCTGCCTTACCTGTCTCTTCTACGCGCATGATGCCACCGGAATAAGGCGCATTCATCCAACCAAAATCGAATCTTACATTCAGTACATACTGATCTGGAGAAGCAAGGTTATAACCTAGCTGTAGCGTGTGGGCATTGTAAGCCATGGTATTGTTAAAACCAAGGTAGTTGATGTTGCGTTCTATCCCGTTCGGCTGGAGATAGGTGGCATATTGATCCGTATGCTGCTTGTCGTAATCGCGGTAACTGAAATTGTAGGATAGGCTGAACTCTGATTTCTTATGGTTGTATTTGAAATAAGCGTTTGAGTTGTTGAACCCCGTCGTGAAGGCTTGCGTAGTAGAAAGCCCACCTACATATCCGGCATACCGGCGCTTAACGATATAGTTGATGACAGCAGCAAGTCCATCCTCATTGTAACGCACGCCGGGGTTGTCGATGAACTCCACGCGTACCACTTCGTCGGGCTGCAAGGCAAGGATGTCTGATTGATTGGCCTTCACGTCGTTGATACGTATCTGCACGCTGCCTGCAGAGGAAGTGATAGCGTGCTGAACCTCATCAACGCTGATTGTGGGTATCATCAGCTTTTTCAACAGGTCATATCCGTTCGTTGAGTGCTTAACGATGGTCTGTGTGGGGAGAATTACTTGTCGGTCTACTTTCTGGATGATGCGTGCACCCGATACCGTTACCTCCTTGAGATTGAACACGGTGTCAGTCTTAAGGGAGTCGGAGACAGCCTTTACGTCTTTGTGCGCTTTTTGTGCATAAGAGTAAGAAGAACATAATAAGAAAATTGCTGCCGAGGCACCTATTCGCATCAGATTATTGAAAGTATAATGCATGGGCTAATAATTACTATTCTGATGCAAAGTTATAAAATAATGTCTAAATGTTGCTATGATATGTTGTTTTTTTGCAATTTGCCGAAATAATCTATAAAAACCTGTCAGTGTTATAGCTTATCGATGTCTATAGCGACACCTAGCATGACATTGATGCCATCGGTGAGCGGTGCGTTGAGATAATAATATTTCGGCTTGTAGTTGAAGAGATTGTCGAGCGTGACGTTGAGTTTTGCTGCCTTCCCGATACGGTTGCTGAGCAAGAGTTTCCAAAGAGTATAGGCGGGGTAGCTTACGGTGGCTGTGCCCTGCGAGATATCGTAATAGTTGACGTACTCCACGTTGTCTACACCCGATGCGAACTTTCCGTCGAGCGCAATGTTTACGCCATACCATTTATTGAACGTATGGTCCCAGTCGGCATGCATGTTCAGTGCATGCTTTCGTGCGGGGATATACTCGTTGTTGGCTGTCTGTCCGTCTTTCTGATGAGGCAAGCGTTCATCGGTGTAAGCATAAGAGATGCTTGCCGTGAGGCCACAAGCCCAACGGCCCTTGGCAGAGGCTTCGAGACCGTTGATGCCATAGGTAGCGAGGTTGACGTAGGGCAGGGTGGGCGTCTTGTCTGTGGCATTGGCATAGTAAGGCACGCCTGGAGCAATCTTGTTTCTCACACTGTTGTGATAGCCATTGAGCAGAAACTCATAGTTGTGCCAGTGGTATTCGACAGAGAGATTATAGTTGTTGCTGAACTCCGGCTTGAGGTTGGGGTTACCCGTGATGAGCCAGATGCCGGCAGCATCATAGTCATAGTATTTCTCCTTGAGCGAAGGCGCGCGGAAGCCCATGGCATAGCCGAAGCGCACGTTGAGGCCCTTGAGTGGTGTGTGGCGAATGCTGATCTTTGGCGTGAGGCGGCTCAATGACGAGTTGTCGTGGAAATAGTCGTAGCGCAGGGCAGCAACGAGCTCCCAGATAGGACTCAGCTCACCATCGTATTGCACGAAAGCATCAGCCGACTGCTGGGTATAAGTTCCGTTGAGTCGGTTGTTCAGCAAATAATCGTGCAGATAATCGGCACCCATCGTAAGGATATTCCCTTTATTGAAATTGTGGTTGTAGAGCAGTCGGAAAGCATTCTGAACATCGGAGTAATAACGGATGTCGAGCTTCGAGATGCTCTGGAAGTTGGACTTGTCGTACTGATCAAAAGAATAGCTGCCGATAACCTCATCGTCATCATTGATCTTCCACGATGCTTTCAGTCCGGCATTATAATCGCGGTACCGCTCCGGTGTGTCCTCTGAACGTTTTGTCTGGCGGTAGAAGTAGCCGGCGTTGCCACTGAGATGCAGGTTTGTGAAAGGATCGTAGGTAAGCTGTTCCTTGAAGTTGTAAGTCTCGCCGCCATAGATCGTCGAAATAACGCTGGCTATGGGGTTGGCGGCGCTCTCTACATTATAGTTGTCTACATTCGTTCTGCTGAAGTCGAACATGCTGCTCCACTTCTTCCCGCCTTGTTGCCAGTCGAGCCCATAGCGCTGATTGTTGTGCTTGCCAAGGCGTCCATTGACGTTGAGTGCGAAAGGCTTCGTGCTTCGCTTCGTGATAATATTGATGACACCTCCTGCGGCATTGCTTCCATAGAGTGCGGAGACTGGACCTTTCACGATCTCAATGTGGTCGACATTACTGAGGACAAGTCGGTCGAAGTCGACATCGTCCATATTCTCTCCCGCAAGCCGTTCGCCGTTGACGAGGATAAGCATGCTCTGTCCGCCAAAGCCCGAGAAGTTCATGTGGCGCTGTTGGTTCATTGAATAGGAGAACTCGACACCGGGGATTGACTGTTGCAGAATATCCTGCAGTGTGGTGGCATCGGCTTTTTCTATCTCAGCGTGACTGATGACGCGTGTCAGCACTGGTGTGTTGAGGAGCGTCTTCGGCGTACGGGTACCCGTGACGACGACCTGATTGAGGTCATCGGCAATGAGCAAAGAGTCTTTACTGGAACTGTGTGTCTTTTGTGCACAGAGGATGCAGGGCGTAAGAGATAGTATAGCGACGAGAGAAAATATCTTCATGATGAGCTTGCGTAATGATTAATAGGGATACTTGTAGTTGATAGTGAGGCAGCCTTTCGTACCATTGCTGCTCATATAGTTCTGCAGTTGCACGGCTGCATACTTACCGTTTTTCAGTCGGACGATGAAGACGTGATTATTCAGTGTAAACACAGGCGGGGGCGTCACCAACTCGACATCGATCCACGAAGACAACACCTTATTAATTTTGATGCCTTGGCAGCCCATATATTTGCTGAGTACCTGATCCCAGTCTGCCCACACGACATTCTCTTGCCACTCATCGGGTGTAAACGTCAATCCGGAGAAGTCAGCTGAAGAGGCGGGAAGGTCATCCATACTTGTATAACTGGTCTCTAAGACAGAGCCGCCGTTGGTCCGTGCATTGACATAGTGAATGGCAATATCCCATTCTTTAGGCTCCGGCTGCGAAGCTGTAGGGATAAAGGAACTGAATTTGTTGACTGATAATCCCTTGCCAAAGATGTCGTACCAATAAGTATAGATGCCTGTAGCGCATGTGTCGGGCTTGTTTGGACTTTTAATGGTGTCACCCGTAGCGGTCATGGGAACGGGATAGGGCGTGAAATGCGTCTGTGCGTATTGTAGTTTCGCTGCATCACCTTGCTGCCGCAGCATCTCAAGAGAGTCGAAGGATATATAATACCAGGCTGTCTTGCTTGATGCGTCAATATAAAGCTGGGAGTCTGAAGTCTGTGTGCTGCTGTCCGCCTCGTCATAGACGGAAGAGAAAAGTCCTTCGCAGGATGCCATGAACATGAGAAGGCATGCGGGAAGTAAAAGCTTATATATGTTTCGCATCATACAATAATATTTGTAACTTGTTTTGCAAAGTTACAATAATATTGTCGATTTTCCGATAAATTAGTCCTTTTCTTTTGTGAGGATGGAATATCTTTCGTAAATTTGCCGGAAAGGAATATCATTTATTATGTTCGCAAAAGCTACTGTTAGAAATATTGTTTTAGGCTTATGCCTCCTGTTCGCGTTGCCGACTTTGGCTCGCAAGACCACGATTCTTATCTCGTGCGACGGGTTCCGTTGGGATTATCCGCAGTATTATGACACACCGTTCTTGGACCGCATGGCTGCGGAAGGTGTGAGTGGAGAACTCGTGCCGTCGTTTCCTTCGAAGACGTTCCCCAACCATTACACACTGGTGACAGGCCTTCGTCCGGAGCATCATGGCATCATCGCGAACAGTTTCATAGACCGTGCTACGGGTGCGCGCTTCTCTTTAGGCGACCCTAAGACGAAGTTCGATGCCCGCTATTATCATGGCGAACCGCTCTGGCTCACGGCTCAACGTCAAGGTTTGAAGGCGGTCGTGTTCTATTGGCCGGGTTCCGATGTGGCTGTCAATGGCAAGTATCCTAACGTATGGCATAAATACAACGAGCAGCCACACATGACCTTCGCACAGCGCGCCGACAGTGTTATGGCATACCTTACAAAGAAGAACGCTCCCGACCTCATACTGGCGTATTTTGAGGAGCCTGACGGAAGCGGTCACAGCTATGGACCTCAGGCGAAGGAGACGCGCCATGCCGTAGAGTCGATGGATTCCCTTCTCAATTCGCTTTGGACGCGTATCGTGAAGGCAAAGAAAGCCGATGATGTCAACTTTGTTGTTGTATCCGATCACGGCATGACCTGGTTCACGCCTTCAAGAAATATCGATCCTAAGCTGTATCTCCACAAGGAGTGGTATACCGCGTTGGAGGGTAACCTCCCATGCAATATCTATGCTCCGGAGAAATGGCAACAGGACAGTATCATCAAGGCGCTCAGTAGTGTTCCTCACCTTCATGCCTGGCGCAAAGCCGACATCCCGCAGTATCTCCATTATCAGGCAGATGCCAATATCGGAGATGTGTTGGTGCTCCCCGACGAAGGTTACCTCTTCGATGGCGGAAAGACACACAATGGTGGCGTGCACGGTTACGATCCGGGCTACAGCGACATGCATGCACTCTTCCGTGCCTGGGGACCCGACCTGAAGCATGTAGACCTCGGACAGTTCTCCAACACGGCTGTCTATCCTTTCGTCTGTCATCTGCTTGGCATACAGCCGGCGAAGAACGATGGAGAGAGCGATTATGAAAAAATAGAAGGCGCGGCGTTCAAGTAAGCGCCTTGCTTTCCAAACACAATATTCCTATACAATTAATCTATGCAAAACCTTACTATTACCGACTGGGCGGAGGAAGACCGCCCGCGTGAGCGATTGGAGCGGCTCGGTGCCGAGGCGCTCTCCAATGCCGAACTCTTGGCTATCCTCATTGGCTCCGGTACCCCAAAGATGAGTGCGGTAGAACTGATGAAGGTCGTGCTTGCTGCCTGCCACAATAATCTCAACACCCTTGGAAAGATGTCGATAAAAGACTTAGAGAACTTCAAGGGCATCGGCCCGGCAAAGGCTATCACGATCCTTGCAGCATGTGAGCTCGGTAAGCGACGCGCCCGTGAGAAAGCAGAAATACGCGAAGACCTCGGTTCGGCAACAGCTGTCTACAACTACATGCATCCGCGCATGCAGGATCTCGATGTGGAGGAGTTTCATATCCTCTTGATGAATCAGAACTTCAAACTTATCAAGGAAGAATGTATCAGTCATGGAGGCATCACGGAGACAGCCGTCGACATCCGCATCATTATGAAAGAAGCCATCCTGAACAATGCCACGGTCATGGCAGTATGCCACAATCATCCGAGCGGCAACACCCGTCCTTCACGCGAGGATGACCGGCTCACGGACCGCATCCGGAAGGCGTGCGAGATCATGCGTGTCTATTTCCTCGACCACGTCATCGTCACCGACGGAGCCTATTACAGTTACCGTGAGCAAGGAAGATTATAAACCGTTCAGAATTCACAAAAGAAACAACGAAAAAAGGTGTACCGCCCAGATGGCGATACACCTTTTATAATTATAGTGTGTAATTGGTGACTTACAGGTTCTTGTTGTCCTCACCCCACTTCTCGATAGGAGGAACGATGCCGAGGTCGATGACCTCCTGGCGCATGTCGCAGAGGTGCTTGTAGCTCTTCTGCAGATCGTCCATCTCTTCCTTCGTACCTGTAGGAACAGTGTAGTGAACACCCGTCTTGTCGATAGTAGTAGGCAGAGCCATCATCACGTCCTTGATGCCGAGCTCAGGGATGTTAGCATAGCAGCCAGCAGGCAGAGTGAAGGGCTCGCCACCCATAGCAGCCTCGATCATCTTCACAGCGTTGTAGGCAGGGCTCTGGAAAGAGCTGCGGCCACGAAGCTTGATGATACGGCTACCACCCTGTGTGGTGATCTGCTTGATCTCTTCCCAACGCTCCTTGCTGAGGCCCATCTCAGACAGCGGCTTGCCGTCAATCTTCACCTGAGAAGCGAAGACAGCCATCTGCTCACCGTGACCACCATAAGTGTGTGCACCGGTCACCTTGTCCTGCTGAACGCCGAACTCGTGAGCCAGAGCCTGCTGCAGACGAGTAGAGTCGAGGGCAGCGAGAGATGTCAGCTGGCTGGGTTTCAGACCGCTGTGGATGAGGGCTGTCAGAGCCGTCACGTCAGCAGGGTTGAAGATCACAACCACGTGCTCTACATCGGGGCAATATTTCTTGATGTTCTCACCGAAGTCAGCTGCGATCTTGCAGTTGCCCTTCAGCAGATCCTCACGTGTCATGCCAGCCTTACGGGGAGCACCACCTGAAGAGATGATATATTTAGCACCTGTGAAGGCCTTCTTGGCAGCCTCTGCCACCTTCTCAGGATTGTTCATGTCCTCTACTGCGGGAGCGTAGTAAGAAAGCTTAGCGCCAGGAACAGCGCACTGCTCCATCTCATCGAAGACACCATGAACACCCGGCTCATAGATATCATAGAGGCAGATGTTTGGAGTAAGACCGAGCATCAATGCGCTCTGAACCAGGTTAGAACCAATCATACCGCCTGCGCCGACGATAAGGAGCTTGTCATTAGTTAAATACTTCATAACTTAGATTTGTATTTTAGTAAGTTTACTTTCTTTTTTCCGCTTGCAAAGGTAAAGAAAATAAGGTAGAAAAGATAGCTTATTTTCGTTTTGAAATGTTGTTTAATATTAAAACCTTACGCTTTGCAAAGTGCATTTGGCACTATCTTTTGCCGATATTGATACAATTTCCTATCTTTGCGAAAAAGTAAACAAATTGGCCTATGATAAACGATACTATTCTCTCCCGCCTTGCCGATCTGCGCGAGGTGATGCGCCGTGAAAAGCTCGACGCTTTCATATTTCCTTCTACCGATCCCCACCATTCGGAATACACGCCCGACCGCTGGAAAGGGCGTGAGTGGATCAGTGGGTTCAATGGCTCCGCAGGCACTGCCGTGGTGACGATGGAGGCCGCTGCCCTGTGGACCGACAGTCGTTACTTCCTCGCCGCAGAGGATCAGCTTACGGGTACCTCGTTCCAACTCATGAAGCTGAAGGTCAAAGGCACGCCGACGATCGCCGAGTGGCTCGGTGCACAGCTCAAGGACAAGAACGCGCAGGTAGGTGTCGATGGCATGTGTAATAATGTGGCATCCGTCGAGTCGTTGATTCAAGACCTGCGCCGCGAGGGAGGCATCACGGTGCGGACCAACTTTGACCCTTTGAAGGAGATCTGGAAAGACCGCCCCGCTATCCCCGCTGATAAAGTAAGAATTCAGCCGATGGAGTATGCCGGTGAGTCGGCTTCCTCGAAGATTGACCGCGTCAGAGCTGAACTTGCAAGGCTCCACGCCGATGGCATGTTGGTCTCGGCCCTCGACGACATTGCTTGGCTGCTGAACCTTCGAGGTACCGATGTGCATTGCAATCCGGTGTTCGTGGCTTATGTGCTCATCAGTACGAGCGACGTGACACTCTATATCAACAATGCCAAGCTCACGCCTTATGTGGAGGCTTATCTCGCCCAGCAGCATGTGCGCGTAGCTCCTTATGAGAAAGTAGGGGAGGGCTTGCAGAAATATTTCGAATATAACATCCTTCTCGACCCCGTTGAGACCTCTTACACATTATATAATATAATAGCTTCGCACGATGGAAGAGCTTATGCGAAGGAGATCGTGCGCCACACCTCGCCTATCCCTGCCATGAAAGCCATCAAGAACGAGACGGAGATCGCCGGCTTCCGCAGTGCCATGCTCAAGGATGGCATCGCGCTTGTGAAGTTCCTCCGCTGGCTCAAACCCGCTGTGGAAGCCGGAGGACAGACGGAGATGAGCATCGACAAGGAACTCACCAGTCAGCGCGCCAAGCAGCCCCTCTTCCGGGACATCAGCTTCGACACCATTGCCGGATACAATGCTCATGGCGCCATCGTTCACTATGAGGCTACTCCGGAGACGGACATTCCGCTTGAGCCCCACGGCTTCCTGCTGCTCGACAGTGGCGCACAGTATGTGGATGGCACGACGGATATCACGCGCACGATAGCCCTCGGACCCGTCACCGATGAGATGAAACGAGTCTACACGCTTGTGTTGAAAGGCCATATCCAACTGGAACTCGCCAAGTTCCCCGATGGAGCCTCAGGCACGCAGATCGATGCCTTGGCGCGTGAGGCGATGTGGCGCGAAGGCTTGAACTATCTCCATGGCACCGGTCATGGCGTTGGCTCTTACCTCAATGTACATGAGGGCCCTCACCAGATCCGTATGGAGTATATGCCAGCTCCGCTGCATGCCGGGATGACGGTCACCGATGAGCCCGGCATCTATCTCGCCGGACAGTTCGGCGTGCGGCATGAGAACACACTGCTCATCCAGCCTTACATGCATACGGTCTTTGGCGACTTTCTGCAGATGGAGCCCCTCACGCTCTGTCCGTTCGATACGGCGCCTATTATTAAAGAGATGCTGCTTCCGGAGGAAGTCAAGTGGCTCAACGACTATCACCGCCATGTCTACGAGACGCTCGCGCCGCATCTCGACGGGGAGGATAAAGCGTGGTTAGAGCAGGCAACAACCGCAATCTAATCCCCTTGGCGCTTTGTTGCGATCGTTCGTCGAACGTCAGACAATTGTTCGTCGAACGACAAACAATCGTTCGTCGAACGACGAACAATCGTGCGGCGTTCGACAGACAATGTCGATCCTATTGAAATGGCACTGCGATTCAATCGTAATCGCAGTGTCATTTCAGCATAATCGCGTTGCGATAAAAGCGTAATCACCTCGCGATAAGGCAAGAATCGAAAGATTTTTGCGCGAAAAACGCGTAAACGTTTGGTTATCTGAAAAATAACTCGTAATTTTGCACCCGCTTATTGTGGAGGGGTCATTGTATCCTGTTCACAGAGCATATGTCTAATTAAAATTATATAAACCAAAACAAAATGATTATTGTACCCGTAAAGGAAGGCGAGAACATCGAAAGAGCTCTCAAGAAGTTCAAGAGAAAGTTTGAAAAGACAGGTGTCATCAAGGAGCTCCGTGCCCGTCAGCAGTATGACAAGCCATCTGTCAAGAAGCGTCTCAAGATGGAGCATGCCGTTTACGTGCAGCACATGCGTGACGAGGAAGAGTAAAAAACTTCTTAAAAAATTTGGTAGTTTCAAATAATTTCCATAAATTCGCATTATCAATCACCGAGAGACTGGTGAAAGCCTATTTATAGTCTAATAATGTTGGATGAAATGGTCAATGAATTCTTGGATTACCTTCGATATGAGCGCCGGCGGTCGCCGGAGACGATTACATCGTACTCGTGCTCTATCAGGGAGTTTGAGGATTTCTTCCACCAACTTGACAATGGGCTTGACTGGTCGACAGTCGATGAGGATGTCGTCCGTGACTGGATGGAACACCTCGTTGACGGTGGTATGGAAGCATCGAGTGTCGGCACGCGCTTTGCGGCGCTGCGATCGCTCTTTAAGTTTGCACTGGCGCGGCATCTTGTCGAACGCGACCCCACCTATCGGTTGGAGCCGCCGAAGAAAGCTAAACGTCTGCCAACATTCTTGAAGGAGAGTGAGATGAACCGCCTGCTCGACGACCTGCCTTGGGGCACAAGCTTCAAGGATGTCAGAGACAAGGCTATCATCACGACATTCTATGAGACGGGGATCCGCTTGTCGGAGCTCACAGGTCTCAACGATGTGGACATTGATAGCGATTATCACCAGTTGAAAGTGACCGGTAAAGGGAACAAACAACGGGTGGTGCCATACGGTGAAGAGCTCGCACGGACATTGCGCGACTACATGACCTGTAGAGACCGTGAAGTGATACGTCACTCAGACGCGGTGTTCGTCACGTCAAAAGGCAAGCGGATGACTTCGGAAGAGGTACGGACGCTGGTGAAGGATAAGCTTTCGCTCGTCAGTTCTCAGAAGAAGCTCTCTCCTCACGTGCTGAGGCATACCTTTGCCACGGCGATGCTCAACAATGGCGCAAGTATCGAAAGTGTCAGGAGACTGCTGGGTCACGCCAGCGCGTCGACGACGGAGGTGTACACGCATACCACCTTCGAGCAGCTCCGCAGAGTATACAAGAACGCCCATCCAAGGGCATGAGTTTAACCTTTAAAAATGGTAACACTATGGAAGTTAACATTAAGTCGATCCATTTCGACGCTACCGAGAAGCTGCAGGCCTTCATCGAGAAGAAGGTTGCTAAACTGGAAAAGTCATTCGAAGATATTAAGAAAGTAGAGGTGCAATTAAAGGTTGTCAAACCAGCTGCCGCTCTCAACAAGGAGACGAGCGTGACGGTCACTGTGCCTAACGGCAATCCCATCTATGTCGCCAAGACGTGCGACACCTTCGAGGAGGGTATTGACCTGTGCGTGGACAGCTTGCGTGAACAACTGACGAAATTCAAGGAAAAATTACGCAATCATTGAAAATTTCCTCAGAAAAGTTTTGGAGATTGAAAAATAAATAGTAACTTTGCAGCCGTTTTACAACGAGTCAATCGGTTGATCTGTAAGACGGCTGCATTGGTACGCCTCTTTAGCTCAGTTGGCCAGAGCACGTGATTTGTAATCTCGGGGTCGTTGGTTCGAATCCGACAAGAGGCTCAAAAAGTGAAACAACGGGTGGTTACCAGAGTGGCCAAATGGGGCAGACTGTAAATCTGCTGGCTCTTGCCTTCGGTGGTTCGAATCCATCACCACCCACTTAGGTGAAAACCTAAACGCGGAAATAGCTCAGTTGATAGAGCACTAGCCTTCCAAGCTGGGGGTCGCGGGTTTGAGCCCCGTTTTCCGCTCTGATTAATGCTGTTATAGCTCAGTGGTAGAGCACTTCCTTGGTAAGGAAGAGGTCCTGAGTTCAAGTCTCAGTAACAGCTCTCTTTAGTTGCCGCTTCGGCGGCGCGGAGGAAAGCTAAATCAGTTATTGATTAATTAAACGACAAATAAACAGTTAAACTATGGCAAAAGAGGTTTATGTGCGCACCAAACCGCATGTTAACATTGGTACCATCGGTCACGTGGACCATGGTAAGACCACTCTGACCGCTGCCATCTCGAAGGTGCTTCACGAGCGCCTCGGCACCGGTGAGGAAGTGAAGTCCTTCGATCAGATTGATAACGCTCCTGAGGAGAAAGAGCGTGGTATCACCATCAACACCGCCCACATTGAGTATGAGACAGCTAAGCGTCACTACGCTCACGTGGACTGCCCGGGTCACGCCGACTATGTGAAGAACATGGTTACTGGTGCTGCTCAGATGGATGGTGCTATCCTCGTTGTTGCCGCTACCGACGGTCCTATGCCTCAGACTCGTGAGCACGTGCTGCTCGCCCGTCAGGTGAATGTGCCCCGTATGGTTGTGTTCTTGAACAAGTGCGATGATCCTGAAGTCGATGAGGAGATGATTGACCTCGTTAAGATGGACGTTCAGGACCTGCTTACCTCTTACGGATACGAAGAGGATACTCCTATCATCTGTGGTTCTGCTCTCGGTGCACTGAACGGTGTGAAGAAGTGGGAAGACAAGATCATGGAGCTCATGGACGCTGTAGACACCTGGATTCAGGAGCCTGTTCGTGAGGTTGATAAGCCTTTCTTGATGCCTGTTGAGGATGTGTTCTCTATCACAGGTCGTGGTACTGTTGCTACAGGCCGTATCGAGACTGGTAAGTGTAAGATCGGCGACGAGGTTCAGCTGCTCGGTCTCGGTGAGGACAAGAAGTCTGTCATCACGGGCGTTGAGATGTTCCGTAAGACTCTCCCTGAGGGTGAGGCTGGTGATAACGTTGGTCTGCTTCTCCGTGGTATCGATAAGGAAGAGGTTAAGCGTGGTATGGTTGTGGTGCACCCGGGTGTCATCACTCCGCACGATCACTTCAAGGCTTCTATCTACGTGCTGAAGAAGGAAGAGGGTGGCCGTCACACTCCGTTCGGCAACCGCTATCGTCCTCAGTTCTACCTCCGTACTATGGACTGCACCGGTGAGATCACTCTTCCGGAAGGCGTTGACATGGTGATGCCTGGTGATAACGTAGAGATCGAGGTTCGCCTGATCTACAAGGTTGCTCTGAATGAGGGTCTCCGTTTCGCTATCCGTGAGGGTGGTCGTACAGTAGGCTCTGGCCAGATCACAAAGATTCTTCCCGACGTAGCCGAGGAGGGATAACAATATAGTTAGGAGTTATTAGATAGGGGTTAGGATTTTTCCTACTCTTGGGAGTGCTAAACTCCTAACTCCTATCTCCTAACTCTTAATTTCTATACGGGTTTAGCTCAGTTGGTAGAGCACTGGTCTCCAAAACCAGGTGTCGGGAGTTCGAGCCTTCCAACCCGTGCTAATAAGAACAATAATGAGTAAGATAGGCAATCTCTGTAAGAGATTTGGAAATTATTGCAAAGCTTGCTACGATGAGCTTGCACATAAAACAACATGGCCCACACGACAGGAACTCTCTCATAGCGCGGTGATAGTTTTAACAGCTTCCCTTGTCATCGCTGTTATCGTTTTTGTTATGGACTTGGTGTTCAAGAACCTTATGGGTGTCATCTACCCAGGATAATCCTTTAAAAGACAATGGCTGATTCTAACAAGAAATGGTACGTGATGAGTGCCATCAGTGGTAAGGAGGCTAAGCTTAAGGAGTACATTGAGAACGAGATGAGACACAATAAACTCATCTCGGATCGTGTGTCTCAGGTGCTTATCCCCATGGAGAAGCATGCAGTCTCCCGCAATGGCAAAATCGTAGAGAAGGAAAGAATTTCCCTCCCCGGTTATGTTTTTGTAGAGGCTGATATGACTCCTGACCTTGCTTCTGCGTTACGCTTCATGCCCAATTGTTTGGGTTTCCTCGGTGGTCTGAGCCATCCGAGTGCTGTGCCTCAGTCACAGATCAACAAGATGTTAGGTGCAACGGAAGAGTCTTCTAAAGAGGCTGTTTCTGAAGTTCCTTATGTTTTGGATGAGACAATCAAGGTGATTGATGGTCCGTTCTCTGGGTTCGAGGGTGTCATTGAAGATATCAACACAGAGCGCCACACGTTAAAGGTCATGGTTAAGATCTTCGGTCGTAATACGCCGTTGGAGCTTAATTATGGGCAAGTTGAAAAAATCGCTGAGTAGTTGTTACGGACTGCTTTACGGTTTTATATTTTAATTATTTAGATTTACACAAGAAAATGGCTAAAGAAGTTGCTGGTTTAATCAAATTGCAGATTAAGGGCGGAGCAGCAAATCCCTCACCACCAGTAGGCCCTGCACTGGGTTCTAAGGGTATCAACATCATGGGATTCTGCAAAGAGTTCAATGCCCGTACCCAGGACAAGGCTGGCAAGGTGTTACCTGTGGTCATCACATACTACACCGATAAGTCTTTCAGCTTCGTTATCAAGACTCCTCCTGCTGCTGTTCAGCTGAAGGAAGCCGCTAAGGTTAAGAGCGGTTCCGGTGAGCCTAACCGTAAGAAAGTCGCTACTGTGACTTGGGATCAGGTGAAGGCTATCGCTGAGGACAAGATGGCTGACCTTAACTGCTTCACTGTTGAGAGCGCAATGAGACTCGTTGCAGGTACTGCACGAAGCATGGGTATCAACGTTTCCGGGGAATTTCCTCAGAGCAAGTAAACAAACTTCAATTTGATTAAGTAAAATGAGTAAACTGACAAAGAATCAGAAATCAGTAGCTGATAAGGTTGAAGTAGGAAAGGCATACTCTCTGAAAGAGGCTTCCGAGCTTGTCAAGGAGATCACAACGACTAAGTTCGACGCTTCTCTCGATATTGATGTGCGTCTTGGCGTGGATCCCCGTAAGGCTAACCAGATGGTTCGTGGCGTTGTGTCACTGCCTAACGGTACCGGTAAGGTGACTCGTGTGCTTGCTCTCTGCACTCCTGATCAGGAAGAGGCTGCTAAAGCAGCTGGTGCTGATTATGTTGGTCTCGACGAATATGTTGAGAAGATTAAGGGCGGTTGGACAGATGTAGATGTTATCATCACTATGCCTTCCTGCATGGGTAAGGTAGGACCTTTGGGTCGTGTCCTCGGTCCTCGTGGTTTGATGCCTAACCCCAAGAGCGGTACTGTGACAATGGATATTGCCAAGGCCGTGAAAGAGGTCAAGCAAGGTAAGATCGACTTCAAGGTTGACAAGGCTGGTATTATTCATACTTCTATCGGTAAGATCTCTATGACCGCCGATCAGATCTATGGCAATGCCAAGGAGTTCTTGAATACTGTTATCCGTCTCAAGCCTGCTGCTGCTAAGGGTACATATATTAAGAGTATCTTCCTTTCAAGTACGATGAGTAAGGGTATCAAGATTGATCCCAAATCTCTCGACATTTAACTTTTAATAGTTTGGTAAAATGAAGAAAGAACAAAAAGATACTATCATTGTAGAACTTGGCAAGAAGCTGGCAGAGTATCCCCACTTCTATCTCATTGATGTCACGGGTATGGACGCAGAGGCTACCTCTGACTTCCGCCGTAAGTGCTTCAAGAACGAGATTAAGATGGTCGTTGTGAAGAACAAGCTTCTCCATAAGGCTTTCGAGAGTGCGGACATCGACTACTCCGAGCTTTACGGAACACTGAAGGGCAGTACCGCTGTGCTGTTCGCTCAGACAGCAAATGTTCCTGCTAAGCTGCTGAAGGATAAAGCAATCAAAGAGGCTGGCGTTCCTTCTCTGAAGGCCGCTTATGCTGAGGAAGGCTTCTATGTAGGTGCTGACAAGCTTGATGAGCTTGCTGCTATCAAGAGCAAGAGCGAGGTTATCGCTGAGATCGTTGCTCTGTTGCAGTCACCTGCGAAGAATGTCGTATCTGCTCTGCAGTCAGGCGCTAACACCATCCATGGTGTGCTTAAGACTTTAGGCGAGCGTCCTGAATAAGGTTCGAGACATTTAAACATATCATTGTCTTCGATACTATAAAGTCGAATCAACAAACAACAAGAATAATTAAAAAAGAGAATAAAATGGCAGACGTAAAAGCTATTGCAGAAGAGTTGGTAAACCTTACTGTTAAGGAAGTTAATGAGTTGGCTCAGGTCCTCAAGGACGAGTACGGAATTGAGCCTGCAGCTGCAGCTGTTGCTGTAGCTGCTGGTCCCGCAGCTGGCGGTGAGGCCGCAGCTGAGGAGAAGACAAGCTTCGATGTTGTTCTGACTGATGTTGGTGCTACAAAGCTCCAGGTCGTTAAGGCCGTTAAGGAGGCTTGTGGTCTCGGTCTGAAGGACGCTAAGACTCTCGTTGAGAGCGCTCCTGCTACCATCAAGGAAGGCCTGTCTAAGGACGAGGCTGAGAACCTTAAGAAGGCCATCGAGGCTGCTGGTGCTAAGGTTGAGCTCAAGTAATCTGAGATTACTTCCTTTGGTCTCTGCCTGTTAAGAGACAGAGATCTACAATTTAGTATAAATTATAAAAGGTTAGGATTCACCAAGTAGGTGAGTTCTAACCCTTTTGTATCTTACCATTTATGTCACAAGTCGTTAACAACAGAATCAATTTCGCAAGCGTACCTAATCCGTACCCATTCCCGGATTTCTTGGACGTGCAGCTGAAGTCGTTCCGCGATTTCCTTCAGCTTGACACGCCTCCTGAGGAGCGTAAGAACGACGGTCTGTACAAGGTGTTCGCAGAGAACTTCCCGATCACAGACACGCGCAATAATTTCGTGCTCGAGTTCCTCGACTATTATATCGATCCGCCCCGTTATTCCATCGATGAATGCCTTGAGAGAGGTCTGACCTATAGTGTCCCCTTGAAGGCTAAGATGAAGCTTTATTGCACTGATCCGGATCATGAGGACTTTGGTACGTTCATTCAGGATGTGTTCCTAGGAACGATTCCTTACATGACAGATAATGGTACTTTTGTCATCAATGGTGCTGAGCGCGTTGTTGTGGCACAGTTGCACCGTTCTCCTGGCGTGTTCTTCGGTCAGGGCGTGCATGCTAACGGTACCACGCTTTACAGTGCTCGTATCATTCCTTTCAAGGGTTCTTGGATTGAGTTTGCAACTGATATCAACAATGTCATGTTTGCATACATCGATCGTAAGAAGAAGTTGCCTGTTACAACCCTTCTCCGTGCTATCGGTTACGAGAGCGATAAGGATATCCTTCAGATCTTTGACCTCGCTGAGGAGATAGAGGTTTCTCCGAAGCATCGACGCGACCTTATCGGTAAGAAACTCGCTGCACGTGTGCTGAAGAGCTGGAACGAGGACTTCGTCGATGAGGATACGGGTGAGGTTGTTACCGTTCCCCGTAATGAGGTTATCCTCGAGCGTGAGACAGAGATCACAGAGGATAATATCGATGCTATCTTCGATTCTGGTGTACAGTCAGTGCTTGTCCACAAGGATGAGGAGGCTGCAAGCCGTTACGAGATTATCTTCAATACGCTTGCTAAGGATCCTTCCAACAATGAGATTGAGGCTGTGCGTTACATCTATCGTCAGCTGCGTAATGCTGACCCTGCTGATGACGCCAGCGCACGTGAGGTCTTCCAGAACTTGTTCTTCTCTGACAAGCGTTATGACCTCGGCGATGTAGGCCGCTATCGTATCAACAAGAAGCTCGGCCTCGACATCGACCCTGATGTGCGTGTCCTCACGAAAGAAGATATTATTGAGATCATCAAGTATCTCATCAAGCTGATCAACAGCAATGCTTCGGTGGATGATATCGACCACCTGAGCAACCGTCGCGTTCGCACGGTAGGCGAGCAGCTCGCCAACCAGTTCTCCATTGGCCTGGCCCGTATGAGCCGTACGATCCGTGAGCGTATGAACGTGCGTGACAACGAGGTCTTCACTCCGACAGACCTTATCAATGCAAAGACTATTTCAAGCGTCATCAACTCGTTCTTCGGTACCAACCCGTTGAGCCAGTTCATGGACCAGACGAACCCGTTGGCTGAGGTTACGCACAAGCGTCGTCTCTCTGCACTGGGTCCTGGCGGTCTGTCTCGTGAGCGTGCCGGCTTCGAGGTGCGTGACGTACACTATACTCACTACGGTCGTCTCTGTCCTATTGAGTCGCCTGAAGGTCCTAACATCGGACTTATCTCTTCGCTCTGTACCTATGCTACGATCAATGAGCTCGGCTTCATTGCTACTCCGTATCGTAAGGTGGAGAATGGTAAGGTGGATCTCGACAACAACGATGTCGTCTATCTCACTGCCGAGGAAGAGGATGGCAAGCTCATCGCTCAGGGTAATGCACCGCTTAATCCTGATGGCACCTTCAAGCGTGACGTTGTCCACTGCCGTCTGGCAGCCGACTTCCCTGTTGTCACGCCTGAGAATGTGAGCCTCATGGATGTGTCACCGCAGCAGATCGCATCTGTTTCTGCAAGTCTTATCCCGTTCTTGGAGCATGATGATGGCCACCGTGCACTGATGGGATGTAACATGATGCGTCAGGCTGTGCCTCTGCTTCACAACGATGCTCCTATCGTGGGTACCGGTCTTGAGAAGCAGGTCTGCGAGGATTCTCGCACAATGATCACAGCTGAGGGCGACGGTGTCATCGACTATGTAGATGCCACTACAATCCGTATTCTCTATGACCGTACCGAGGACGATGAGTTCGTAAGCTTTGAGCCTGCACTCAAGGAATACCGCATTCCTAAGTTCCGTCGTACGAACCAGAATATGACCATTGACCTTCGTCCTATCTGTAACAAAGGTCAGCGCGTGAAGAAAGGCGATATCCTGACAGAGGGCTACGCTACTGAGAACGGTGAGCTCGCCCTGGGTCGTAACCTCCTTGTGGCTTATATGCCGTGGAAGGGTTACAACTATGAGGATGCCGTCGTGATCTCCGAGCGTATGGTCCGTGAGGATATCCTTACTTCCGTCCACGTGGATGAGTATTCACTCGACGTACGTGAGACAAAGCGCGGTATGGAGGTCTTCACCAATGATATTCCTAACGTCAGTGAGGAAGCTACGAAGGATCTCGACGACAACGGTATCATCCGTGTCGGTGCCCGTGTGGAGCCCGGTGACATCATGATCGGTAAGATCTCGCCTAAGGGTGAGAGCGATCCTTCTCCTGAGGAGAAGCTGCTCCGTGCTATCTTCGGTGACAAGGCCGGAGACGTGAAAGATTCTTCACTGAAAGCCAATCCTTCTCTGAGTGGTGTTGTCATCGACAAGAAACTCTTCTCTCGTGCTATCAAGACACGTGAGTCGAAGAAGCGCGATAAGGTCACGCTGCAGAAGATCGATGAGGAGTATGAGGCAAAGCAGGACGAGCTGAAGAACATGCTCGTCGACAAGCTCATGCAGCTCACCGAGGACAAGGTCTCTCAGGGTGTGAAGGATTATACTGGTGCTGAGATTATCACCAAGGGCAGTAAGTTCACGGTCGCAGCGCTGAAGAACCTCGAGTACGATGGCGTACAGAGCAACGACTGGACCGACGATGATCATACCAATGGCCTTATCCGCCGCCTCATTGTCAACTACATGCGTAAATCGAAGCAGATGGATGCAGAGCTGAGCCGCCGCAAGTTCGCCATCACGATCGGTGACGATCTGCCTTCAGGCGTGCTGAAGATGGCTAAGGTTTACATCGCTAAGAAACGTAAGATCCAGGTCGGTGATAAGCTTGCCGGTCGTCATGGTAACAAGGGTATCGTTTCTAAGATCGTGCGTGCTGAGGACATGCCGTTCCTTGCTGATGGTCGTCCTGTAGACCTCGTGCTGAACCCGATGGGTGTGCCTTCTCGTATGAACCTCGGTCAGATCTTCGAGGCTATTCTCGGTGCAGCCGGTAAGAAGCTCGGTGTGCGTTTCGCTACGCCTATCTTCGATGGTGCTAAGCTCGATGACCTGAAGGAGTGGACCGACAAGGCTGGTCTGCCTAATCTCTGTTCTACAACAGTATATGACGGTGAGACTGGTGAGCCTTTCGACCAGAAGGCTACTGTGGGTATCACATACTTCCTGAAGCTCGGACACATGGTTGAGGATAAGATGCACGCCCGTTCAATCGGTCCGTACAGCTTGATCACTCAGCAGCCGCTCGGTGGTAAGGCTCAGTTCGGTGGCCAGCGTTTCGGAGAGATGGAGGTCTGGGCTCTCGAAGGTTTCGGAGCCAGCCACGTACTGCAGGAGATGCTTACCATCAAGAGTGATGATGTCAATGGCCGTTCTAAGGCTTACGAGGCTATCGTCAAGGGCGATCCGATGCCGGCAGCCGGTATTCCTGAGTCACTCAACGTGCTGCTTCATGAGCTGCGCGGCTTAGGATTGAGCATGAAGATGGAGTAAGATTAGATAGAAATAATAAAGAAAGAATATGGCTTTCAAAAAAGATACAAAGGTAAAGACCAATTTCACGAAGATTACCATTAGTCTCGCTTCACCTGAGGAGATTAAGGAAAATTCGTATGGTGAGGTCACCAAGCCGGAGACCATCAACTACCGTACCTACAAGCCTGAGCGCGACGGCTTGTTCTGCGAGCGCATCTTCGGTCCTACAAAAGACTATGAGTGCGCCTGCGGAAAATACAAGCGTATCCGCTATAAGGGCATCGTCTGCGACCGCTGCGGTGTGGAGGTGACAGAGAAGAAAGTACGTCGTGAGCGTGAGGGACACATTGAGCTCGTTGTGCCTGTAGCTCACATCTGGTACTTCCGTTCACTTCCTAACAAGATCGGCTATCTGCTCGGCATGCCGACAAAGAACCTCGATGCCGTCATCTATTACGAGAAGTACATCGTCATCCAGCCGGGGCGTCTCGCTGGTGCGAAGGATGCTGAGGGTGTAGAGGATCTCAATGGTTCTCATAAGATGGACCTCCTCACAGAGGATGAGTACATCGACATCGTCGACAACCGCCTTGATGAGAACAATGATCTTCTCGATGACAGCGATCCTAACAAGTTCATCGCCAAGATGGGTGCCGAGGCTATCCTCGACCTCCTTCATGAGCTCTCTGAGCCTGATGAGAAGGGTGTGACGGGTCTTGATAAGCTGAGCTATGAGCTCCGTGACCGTGCCAGCAACGACTCTTCGCAGATGCGTAAGACTGAGGCTCTGAAGCGTCTGCAGGTTGTGGAGGCTTTCCGTAGCTCTAAGGATGTGAACAAGCCGGAGTGGATGATCATGAAGATCATTCCTGTCATCCCGCCAGATCTTCGCCCGCTCGTTCCTTTGGATGGTGGCCGTTTCGCTACCTCCGATCTGAACGACCTCTATCGTCGTGTCATCATTCGTAACAATCGTCTGAAGCGACTCATCGAGATCAAAGCTCCTGAGGTGATCCTCCGTAACGAGAAGCGTATGCTGCAGGAAGCTGTCGACTCTCTCTTCGACAACAGCCGTAAGTCAAGTGCCGTGAAGAGTGAGAGCAACCGTCCGCTGAAGTCACTCAGCGACTCTCTGAAAGGTAAGCAGGGCCGCTTCCGTCAGAACCTTCTCGGTAAGCGTGTCGACTACTCTGCTCGTTCGGTGATCGTCGTCGGTCCTGAGCTGAAGATGGGTGAGTGTGGCCTGCCGAAACTCATGGCAGCCGAGCTCTATAAGCCGTTCATCATCCGTAAGCTCATCGAGCGCGGTATCGTGAAGACCGTGAAGAGCGCTAAGCGTATCGTTGACCGCCGTGAGCCCGTCATCTGGGATATCCTTGAGAACGTGATGAAGGGTCACCCCGTGCTTCTGAACCGTGCTCCTACGCTGCACCGTCTGTCTGTCCTAGCCTTCCAGCCGAAGCTGATCGAGGGTAAGGCCATTCAGCTGCACCCGCTGGCTTGTACGCCGTTCAATGCTGACTTCGATGGTGACCAGATGGCTGTGCACCTCCCGTTGAGCAATGAGGCAGTGCTTGAGGCACAGATCCTGATGCTTCAGAGCCATAACATTCTGAACCCTGCCAATGGCGCCCCTGTCACCGTTCCTTCACAGGATATGGTGCTTGGACTTTACTATATCACCAAGATCCGTCCGGGAGCAAAGGGCGAAGGCCTGAAGTTCTACGGTCCGGAAGAGGCTATTATCGCCTTCAACGAGAAGCGTTGTGAGGAGCACGCACTCGTGAAGTGTATCGTCGATGATATCGATGAGCAAGGCCGTCCTATCAAGCACATGGTAGAGACTTCTGTCGGTCGTATCATTGTCAACGAGATTATTCCGAAGGAGCTCGGCTTCTTCAATGGCATCATCTCCAAGAAGTCACTGCGTAACCTTATCTCTGCCGTTATTAAGAAGGTTGGTATGGCTCGTGCTTGTACCTTCCTTGACGGTATCAAGAACCTCGGTTATAAGATGTCTTACCTCGCTGGTCTCTCATTCAACCTCGACGACATCATCGTGCCGCCAGAGAAGGCTGAGATCGTGAAGAAAGGACAGGACGAGGTTGATGAGGTGCAGGCTAACTTCGATATGGGTCTTATCACAGATAAGGAACGTTACAACCAGGTCATCGATGCCTGGACACACGTCAACGACAACCTGAAGAAGGCCGTGATGAAGCACATGACCGAGGCCGACCAAGGCTTCAACGCTGTGTTCATGATGCTTGATTCCGGTGCCCGTGGTAGTGCCGACCAGATCGCACAGCTCGCTGGTATGCGTGGTCTGATGGCCAAGCCGCAGAAAGCCGGTGCAGAGGGTAACTCCATCATTGAGAACCCTATCCTGAACAACCTGAAGGAGGGTATGTCTGTGCAGGAGTACTTCATTGCTTCTCACGGTGCCCGTAAGGGTCTTGCTGATACCGCTATGAAGACGGCTGATGCCGGATATCTGACGCGTCGTCTCGTCGATGTGTCTCACGATGTCATCATCACTGAGGAAGACTGTGGTACACTGCGTGGTCTTGAGTGCCGTGCTCTGAAGGATGGCGATGATGTCATCTCCACACTTGCTGAGCGTATCCTTGGTCGTGTGTCTGTCCACGATGTCGTCAATCCTCATACCAATGAGATTATTGTCCAGGCTGGTGATGAGATCACCGAGGACAAGGCTGACGCTATCGAGAAGGCTGGTATCGAGATGGTTGAGATCCGTTCCGTGCTGACCTGTGAGAGCAAGAAGGGCGTATGCCGTAAGTGCTACGGCCGTAACCTTGCTACCTCGAAGATGGTACAGCTCGGTGAGGCTGTCGGCGTCATCGCTGCACAGGCTATCGGTGAGCCGGGTACACAGCTGACGCTCCGTACCTTCCACTCCGGTGGTGTGGCTGAGAACGCTGCTGCTAACGCAAGTATCACATCTAAATATGAGGCTAAACTGAAGTTCGACGGTCTGCGTACCGTACCGTTCGTTGATAAGAGCGGTGAGAAAGACATCGATTGTCAGATGGTTGTCAGCCGTCTTGCCGAGGTTCAGTTCATCGATCCGAATACCGAGGTTGTCCTCGCAACACTTAACGTGCCTTACGGCTCATCGTTGTTCTTCAAGGATGGCGATGCCGTGAAGAAGGGTGATGTCATCTGCCGTTGGGACCCGTTCAATGCCGTCATCGTTTCCGAGTATGCCGGTACGCTGCGCTTCCACAACGTCAAGGAAGGTCAGACCTATAAGGCTGAGACCGATGAGACCTCAGGTATGACTGAGCGTATCATCGTTGAGTCGAAGGACCACAACATCGTTCCGACAGTGGATGTCGAGGATGAGAATGGTGAGGTGCTTGGTACCTACAACTTCCCTGTGGGTGGTCACATCGCCAACATCGAGGATGGTCAGAAGATCACGACCGGTGAGACGCTTGTCCGCATCCCGCGTTCAGTGTTCAATGCCGGTGGTATCACCGGTGGTCTGCCTCGTGTGCAGGAGCTCTTCGAGGCCCGTAACCCGTCAAGTCCTGCTGTCGTATCCGAGATTGATGGTGAGGTCACTATGGGTAAGCTCAAGCGTGGTAACCGTGAGATCATCATCACCTCCAAGAGTGGTGAGCAGCGCAAGTACCTTGTGCCACTGTCTCGTCAGATTCTTGTACAGGAGCACGACGCTGTGCGTGCCGGAACGGCTCTCTCCGATGGTGAGATCACACCGTCTGACATCCTGGCCATCAAAGGTCCTACGGCTGTACAGGAGTACATCGTCAATGAGGTACAGAACGTATACCGTCTGCAGGGTGTGAAGATCAACGATAAGCACTTCGAGATCATTGTTCGTCAGATGATGCGTAAGGTTCGTATCGATGATCCGGGTGACACAAGCTTCCTCGAGCAGGAGCTTGTCGACAAGCTCGACTTCGCCGACGAGAACGACCGCATCTGGGGTAAGAAGGTTGTTACCGATGCCGGTGACAGTGATGTCCTTTCGAAGGGTCAGATTGTTTCAGCCCGCAAGCTGCGCGATGAGAACTCAAGCCTCAAGCGCCGTGACCTCAAGCCCGTTCAGGTGCGCGATGCAGTGCCCGCAACATCTACTCAGATCCTGCAGGGTATCACCCGTGCCGCATTGGGTACAAAGAGCTTCATGAGTGCTGCCTCCTTCCAGGAGACCACGAAGGTGCTCTGCGAGGCTGCTATCCGTGGTAAGGTCGATAACCTCGAGGGTATGAAGGAGAACGTGATCTGTGGTCACCTCATCCCGGCTGGTACCGGTATGCGTCAGTGGGATAAGCTCATCGTAGGCTCTAAGGAGGACTACGAGCGCATGCAGGCCAACAAGAAGAACGTGCTCGACTACGCTCAGCCCGCGGAAACGGAGAAATAATAACTAACGGCCCTCTCCCCTCCCTCCCCCCATCCAGGGGGAGGGCAGATTACCGGATGAGCACCCTTGTGCTCTTGAGGTTAGCAGACATATCTCTCCATCCCCTGGATGGGATTTTCCGCCTTCCGATAACGGAAGGATCGAGGATAGTGGGATAAAGGGTAGGGCCAGGAGGTATGAATAATATATTAAAGCCCCTGCTTTTAGAGCAATGCTCTGGAAGCAGGGGCTTTTTCTGTCGTCGATTCCTATATATTTGCCGTTATTTGTCGAACGCCAACCGATTGTTCGTCGAACGTCAGACGATTGTTCGTCGAACGTCAAACGATCGTCCGTCGAACGCCAAACGATCGTTCGAAACGTGTCGTGACGATGAAGATTAAGTTGTATAGAAGCATCAGCAAGGTGAAATGATTTCAGTGAAATCGCATGATGATAACAGTGAGAACGGGATTCGATAACAGTTGAATAGTTTTGCGATTTCACCTACACCTTTTTCTTTATAATAATCTATTTATCAACATTTTATATTCAATATTGCCTACACCCTGCCTACACCTGCCTACACCCCACCTGCACCGAGAAAGGTGTAGATGGGGTGTAGGCAGGTGTAGGCAGGGTGTAGGTGAAAAAGCTTATAATATATAGATTACCAATTGCTTAACGCTAAAAAGGTGTAGGTGATAAGAAAAAAGTAAAAGAAAACTTTTTCCTTTATTCCTTTGTTGTTTATACATTTCTTCTTATCTTTGCATTGTCAATAAATTATTTAACCCAAACCTTTAAATTATAGAAACAATGGCAGACAATAAGAACGAACAGCAGAATCAGGTACAGATACAGCTCAAGCCCGAGGTGGCAGAGGGTCAGTATAGTAACCTTGCAATGATCAATCACTCCAGCTCAGAGTTTGTGATCGACTTTGCTCACATGCTTCCCATCGCACCTCCTCAGATCTTCTCTCGTGTCATCATGGCTCCGGAGCACGCTAAGCGTTTGCTTTTCGCCCTCCAGGAGAACATCATGCGCTATGAGAAGGAGTTTGGCGAGATTAAGCTTCCCGCTGCTCCTCAGGCTCCCGAAGGTGACGGCCGCACGGCAATGCCTTTCGGAACAGGCAAGGCATAAATTGAAAAATATGGTATTTGTTGCAGTGGCCGCCCCCAGTGGCGGCCACCAACGTAAAAGGTAATCAACAAACACTGAATGGCAAGCAGACTGCTCACGATAATTCTTCTTTTGTTATGGCCTTTTCTGACGGAGGCTCAACCCGACGAGGTACGCTTTCAGCGTCTTACTTATGCTGGCGGGCTGTCGGATCAGAAGGTCAATTGTATTTTGAAGAGTCGTGACGGTTATCTCTGGCTGGGCACGCCGTTGGGGCTGAACCGTTTCGACGGCTTGCGTGTGCACAGCTTTTACAATCATCCGGGCGATGCGAACTCATTGCCCGACAATACGATCCTCGGCCTGTCGGAAGATGCTGAGGGCATGCTGTGGGTGGAGACACCGGCAGGGTTCTGCATCTTCAATCCTATTACGGACAAGGCGGAGCGCAACACTTCGCTGTGGCTCTCACAGCACGGGATGAAAGGAAAACTGTTGCGCGTAGCAGCAGACAACAAGCGGAATCTGTGGATTGTCACAGACCAGTATCGCTTGTATTATTATGATTTCTCAAGTAAAAAGGCTCTGACTGTCGCTGCCGACAAGGGAGCTTTGGCCCATATCTCTTTTCTTTTTCCAAAGGGTGAGCGCTGTCTTCTGACGAGCGCCAATGGCACCGTAGCTTTTGCTGACCTCCAGAAGCGGCGTATCGTTTCCGTTGACCGCAGCGTAGCGGCCCATTGCGGAAAGAGTTATCCCGGATTCAGTGCCTTTGTTGACAGCCGAAATGGCATTTGGATCTGGTCAACCATCGGTGCGTGGCATTATGATGTAACGTTGCATACTTGGAAACCTATTCAGAATATTATTGTCAGTGGTGTGGCTGAGGACCTCGACCACCATATCCTGATGGCAACCGACCACGACGGATTGGTCATTGCAGACCTGTCAGGAAATATCATCACCCGCATTCTCAATGATCCTTCCAATGGACTGTCGCTGCCCGATAACACGCTGCAGACGATCTATGTCGATAATCTTGGTGTGGTGTGGATAGGTATGTACCGCATGGGCCTGGCTTATTTTTATCATGGTCAGACCCGTTTCCCACTTCTTCCCTGGGGCGATATCTGTACGATGACACAGACCTTAAACGGTGACGTGTGGTTCGGCACCAATGACTCGGGCTTTGGACGGGCCGCTGGACTGACAGGTAGTGTCAGCATATTTGGTCAAGGTCAGACAGGGCTGGGGAGCAATGTCGTAGTTTCGAGTCTGGCTGCTCACGACGGCAGTCTGTGGTTCGGTACGTTCCAGGGCGGCCTTGTGAGAATGAAGGATGGACATTACACCGTCTATCGGCAGTCGGGTAGTGGCTTGGGCACCGATGATGTGTGGGCCTTGGCTGAGTTGCCTGACGGGCGGATCGCTATTGGCACACTCGGCAGCGGATTGCAGTTGCTTAACCCTTCCACCGGTCGTTTCACGACGATCAATACCCATAACAGCAATCTGACAAGCGATTATATCGCCAGTCTCTCCTTGATGAAGGACGGACGGCTCGTCTTGGGTCACTCCCAAGGCATCTCCATTCTTAATTTACGTACGCGCAAGGCCGTGAATATCGGTCCGTCGCCTGTCAACGGGGTACGGCTGTCAAGCCTCTCTGTCAATCAGGTCTATGTCGGTAGCCGTGGGTTGTTATGGATAGCCACGGGCTCCGGTCTCAATGTCTATGACCTCAAGACGGGCCGGCTCTATCCCGTCAGTCTTTCTGGAAAACGGGAGCATGCAGAGGTATGCGCTGTCACGGAGGATCATCAAGGCGTGGTGTGGTGCACGACTGGCTATGAGTTGAAGAGCATCCAGTGCAGACGCAATGGTGACGGCTGGCTGTTCACATCCAATACTTATAATGCCGCTGACGGCTTGCAGTTGCGCCTGTTTAATAAGCGGTCCATCCTCTGTCTGCGCGATGGTCGTCTCCTCGTGGGCGGTGTTGATGGCGTCAATGTAATCAACACGCTGGTGGCTCGCCGCAAGCCGATGGTGGGCAAGGTCCTCTTCAGCGGCTTCACGCTCTTCGATCGGCCTATAGAAGTAGGCGACACCGTCAACGGTCATGTCATCTTGAACGCAGAGCTCAATTCTACGCGAAAGCTTGTCCTTCACAGTGACGAGAATACTTTCTCTGTACAACTCGCATCCAGTGTGATAGGCCTCCCTGAGCATGTGCGGTTCCTCTACCGTCTTCATGGAGCCGGTGATGACTGGTCCATGACTCCCGAAGGTACGCCGCAGGTGCAGTTTACCAATCTTGCTCCGGGAAGATACGAACTTGAGGTGCGTGCTACCGACAACAGTGGCAACCCCGTTGGACCGCCTGCAGTGCTTGCTATTAGGGTTAAGCCACCTTTCTATCTCTCCGTCTGGGCATGGCTGTTCTATTTTGCTGTGGCCATTGCTGCCGTATTCTATGGTTTCTGGCGCATGCGGAAGACGCAGCGGGAGAAGATGGAGAAATTAGAACTGACGAAGCAGAAGGAAGTGGAGGAGATGAAGCTCACATTCTTCACTAACCTCAGTCACGAGCTTCGTACGCCACTCACACTGATCCTCGCGCCGTTGGAGAGTCTGATAGCGCGTGAGACCAATCCCGATATCTCGCAGAAACTGCGACTCATGCAGCGCAGTGCTACGAATCTGTTGAAGCTCGTCAATCAGATGCTCGATCTGCGCCGGATCATGCGCGGCAAGGAAGTGCTCAACATGTCGGATGTTGACGTGGTGGCATTGGTTCGTGATGTCTGTACCTCGTTCTCGACATTGTCAGAGAAGAACATCACGTTGACTTTTGTCACCGACAGTGAGCAGCTGCTAACCTCGCTCGATAAGGATAAGGTCGCCAAGATCATTACCAACCTCCTATCCAATGCTTACAAGTTCACTCCTAAGGGAGGGCGTGTGGAGGTGAGAATCAATCACGATGCCGCTCATGTGAATCTCATTGTAGCAGACAACGGCAAGGGTATTAGTGATGAGGATAAGAAGCACCTCTTCGAACGGTTCTATCAGAGTAAGTCGAACGATGAGACGGGAGGAAGTGGTATTGGGCTTAACCTCGTTTACGAATACACAAGAATGATGGGCGGGGATGTAACCGTAGGTGACAATGCGGGTGGCGGCGCCGTGTTCACGGTGTCATTACCTTATAAACCCGTAGAAGCGCCTGTTGCGGTCACGTCGGCTGGTTCTGCTCCGAAACATTCGGAAGTATCAGTGCTCTCTTTGGGTGACAAAGCAAGCCCCGCTTCCGATGCGAAGTTGCCTGACGCACCGCAAGGAACAATCTTGCTTGTCGATGACAATGACGACTTCCTCAACTTCCTCTCGGGAGAACTCTCGGCTTATTACACGATCCGCACAGCATCTGATGGCAAGCAAGCATTGGAGAGCATCCATAAGTCGATGCCCGACCTTGTGCTGACCGATGTCATGATGCCTGAGATGGATGGTAACGAACTGTGTAGGCAGATCAAGAGTGACAACGATACGAAGCAGTTGCCTGTCATCATGCTTACAGCCCGCCTCTCTGATGAAAATGAGATTGAGAGCCGCGAGTGTGGCGCAGACGATTATGTGAAGAAACCGTTTAACATGGATCTGTTGCGCTTGCGCATCAACCGCCTTCTCGACAAGGGACGTATCAATGAGGAAGGAAAACTCAAACCTGTCATTGCTCAACCGGAGATCACCCCGGAGGACGAGAAGTTTGTAGATAAGGTGACGAAGTATGTTGAAGCGCATTTGGATGACACAGATCTCTCCGTGGAGCAGATGGCAACGGATATTGGCATGAGCCGTGTACAGCTCTATCGCCGACTGGTGAGTGTTACGGGTAAGACACCGTCAGAGTTCATCCGCCTTATCCGTCTGCGTCATGCGGAGCGCTTGCTTGCTGAGAGCCAATTGACTGTCTCGGAGATTGCTTACCGTGTCGGTTTCTCTTCTCAGCGCTACTTCTCCAAATGTTTCAAGGACCTCTACGGTTACATGCCATCGCAGTATAAAAGAATGTAACATTTGTGTACACGGCTTGTAACGCCATTTCACGCTTGGTAGCATAGTTTTTCATAATTTTGCAGCAGACTTCTGAAACAAGTCTATGCAAGGTATATATGAAAACCAATCTTAAATAAAAGCTATGCGTAAATCTATCATCTGTAAAATGGCTCTGATAGCCTTATTGCTCTTCCCAGCGATAGGGTTTAGTCAAGCCTCGGCTCTTTACGCGAAGATCGTGAAGGGCGCAGTGGTTTCTGCATCTGATGGTGAACCGCTCATCGGAGCCACGGTCAGGGTGCAGGGTACACAGACGGCGACGATCACCGACCTCGATGGTCACTTCTCCATCAGTGCTGAGGATGGTCAGACGCTCAATGTATCGTATATCGGATATATTGAGAAGAACGTCAAGGTCACCGTCAACGATCTCCGGATCGCGCTGGAGGAGGAAGCCAACTCGCTCAACGATGTCGTGGTCATCGGCTACGGTGTGCAGAAGAAGAAGCTCTTCACCGGTGCCAACATCGACATTAAAGGCGACGACATTGCCAAGCTCAACACCACCAACCCCTTGCAGGCGCTGCAAGGACAGACACCGGGCATGACGATCATCTCCGAGTCGGGACAGCCGGGTGAGGGCCTGAAGGTGAACATCCGTGGCGTAGGTACCACCGGTTCGTCCTCACCTCTTTATATTATAGATGGCGTGCGCGGTGATATCGCTACCTTGAACCCTGCCGACATTGAGAGCGTCGACGTGCTGAAGGATGCGGCGTCCGCCGCTATCTACGGCTCACAGTCGGCCAATGGTGTCGTGCTCGTCACCACCAAGAGCGGCAAGGAGGGACGCACCGTCGTCAGCTACGATGGGTTCATAGGCTGGCAGAATGCCATCCATAAGGTCGACATGCTCAACGCGCAGCAGTATATGACGATCCTGGATGAGCAGAACATCAACTCCGGGAACGCTGCTTACAACTGGGACAGTTACAAGTCGGCTGTCGATGCCGATGGTCATGTCACGACATGGGGTATCACCGATCCTGCGACGGGACAGTATTATGATACCGACTGGGTGGACCAGATGTTCAAGAAGAACGCTGAGACACAGAGCCATACCATTGGTATCACGGGCGGAAACCAGAAAGGCAACTACGCCATGAGCCTCGGCTACATGAACCAGGAAGGTATTGTGGGAGGTAAGAATGTGTCTTACTACAGCCGTTACAACTTCCGTGTGAACTCCGAATACAACGTCATCGACAACTTCCTCAAGGTCGGTGAGCAGGTCTCAGCCATCTATTACAAGAAACGTGGCGTGCTTGTCGGCAATCAGTACAACAACTCATTGCGTTCAGCCTTCGCCACCTCGCCGTTGGCTCCGGTCTACAGTGACAATGGGCTCTATGGCATGCCTTACAACGACACCTCCAACAGTCCTTGGTACAACGCCGACGGCAACCCTTACGGACTGATGATGGTCAGCAACAGCAATAAGACCAAGAACGTTACGCTGACAGCCAATGCCTATGCCGACTTCCAGCTTATCAAGAACCTGCATTTCCGTACGACGCTCGGTGTGAAATATGACAGCAACGACTATCGCAGTTTCAAGCCGCTTTATCATTTCTCCGTTTACAGTTACAACGACACCCGTACCACTGTCAGCCAGAGCAAGAGCGACGGCTGGGGCATTACGTGGACCAATACCCTTTCCTACACCTGGAACCTGGGCAAGCATGCCTTCGATGCCATGCTGGGTACAGAGTCGTATCGTTCTGAGGGCAGCAGCCTCTATGCCGCCAACGGCAGTCTGCGCACGGGCTTCGACTCCTGGCCTTATGCCTGGGTAAGCAATGGCACGGCGACCTCCAACGAGACGGGTCTCTCCGCCAGCGGCTCTCCATGGGACGAGGAGCGCATGATGTCCTACTTCGGACGTCTGTCGTGGAACTACAAGGAGACTTATATGGCTACCGCTACGTTGCGCTGCGACGGGTCGAGCCGTTTCGCACGCGGTCACCGCTTTGGCTGGTTCCCCTCCGTGAGTGCCGGTTGGGTGATGAGCAATGAGAAGTTCTGGAAACCATTGTCAAACGTGGTCGACTACTTCAAGCTCCGTGGCAGCTGGGGACAGGTCGGTAACCAGAATATCGGTAACTACATGTACACCGCTCCACTGTCGTTCAGCAATGTCTATTACAATTTCGGTACGACGACAGGCTCTGCCGGGGATGCCAACGGCCAGGGTGCGCGCGTGACACGTCTCGCCAATGAGAACATCACGTGGGAGACCTCAGAGCAGCTCGACTTCGGTATTGACGCCCGTGCCTTTGGCAAGCTCAATGTCAACTTCGACTGGTACTACAAGAAGACCAAAGACTGGCTGGTGCAGCCGCCCGTACTCGCCACGGCCGGAACCGGGGCCCCGTATATCAACGGGGGCGATGTGAAGAACACCGGTGTCGAGCTCGGCATCGGATGGAACGACACCCTGGGCAAGGACTTCAACTATTATGTGAATGTGAACGGAGCCTACAACCACAATGAGGTAGGGGAGATCCCTAATGAGGATGGCATCATCCACGGCCAGACCAATCAGCTCTACGACAACTCCACGGAGTTCTATCGCGCCAGCAATGGCGAGCCTATCGGTTACTTCTGGGGCTACAAGACGGCCGGCATCTTCCAGAACAAGCAGGAGATAGAAGAATGGATCACCAATGGCAACGGTGTGCTGCAGGCCGATCCTAAACCAGGTGACGTTAAGTACTACGACGTCAACCACGATGGTAAGATTGATGACAATGATAAAGTGAACCTCGGCAATGGTATGCCCGACTTCACCTTCGGTTTCTCTCTCGGTTTCAACTGGAAGAACTTCGACTTCTCCGTGCAGGCCAACGGCATGACCGGTAACAAGATCGTGCAGAGCTACCGTAACTGGGCCAACACCAAGGCCAACTACACCACGGAGATCCTCAGCCGCTGGACGGGTGAGGGCACGTCGAACCGTATTCCCCGCGTGACGAACACGAACATCAACTGGCAGTTCTCTGACCTCTTCATCCACGATGGTAAGTTCCTGCGTATCTCCAACATCACGCTGGGGTACGACTTTACGAAGCTCTTAGCTTGTAAGTATATCAGCCAGTGCCGTCTCTACATGCAGGTGCAGAACGCTTTCACCTTTACCCATTACAACGGTATGGACCCGGAGGTCGGTTATGGCATCGATGGCTGGGTGTCGGGTGTGGACCTGGGCTATTATCCGCGTCCGCGTACCGTGCTCGTCGGTTTGAATCTTAAATTTTAGAGGTAGGGTGAAAGGTGTTAATGGTTTGTTATAACACGAAGGACTTAACATGAAGACAACAATGAATACACATATATTATATAAGGCCATGCACAAAGCCGCTCTCGTCGCGTTGGGCTTGCCCCTTCTGCTGACATCTTGCGGCAACGACTGGCTCGACGTGTCGTCGAAGACCGATGCGTCTACAGGCAACTTTAACCAGACTGCTGCGCAGGCTGATATTCTCCTCAACGGCTGCTACGATGGCTGGCAGGGAACGGTGTCGCAGGGTCCGACATTCTCCTTCCAGATGGCTTCGGAGTATATGAGTGACGAGTGCTATGGTGGTACGGGCGCCAATGATGCCCGCAACTCCCAGGTCGTCGACCGCTTCGACCAGTCGCAGGATGTGTCGCAGACAGACCTCTACAACGATTTGTGGACTTACTATTATGCAGCCATCTACAACTGCAATGAGCTCCTGTCGATGGAGGGCAATTATACCTGGACCGAGCAAGAACATGGACGTATCATCGGAGAGTGCCGTGCCATCCGCGCCCTGTGCTACTTCGACCTCGTGCGTATGTTCGAGAATGTCCCTTTGGTGACGGAGCCTGTCAATGAAAATATCCCTCAGGCTGCTCCCGACAGTGTCTATGCCCTGATCGTGCGCGACCTGAAATATGCAGCAGCGCATATTCCTGCCGATGCTTATCCCAAGGCCGACGCTGCCACCAACGACGGACGTATCACCCGGTATGCCGCTGAGGCTATGCTGGGCCGTGTCTACCTCTTCTACGATGGGGTCTACAACGACAACAAACGTGGCACCATGCCCGGCGAGCTGACCGCTGCCGAGGCCCTTGCTGCCGAGGAGGATGTCATCCAGAGTGGAGCGTTCGGCCTGATCTCCAACTATAAGAATCTCTGGCCGGCAGCTGCCAACTGCACCAGCTATAAAGGCTACTGGCTGGGCGATGTGAACGGGTCAACGAAGACCAGCAGTTATGCAGGCAACGGCAATGCCGAGACGGTGCTCGCGATGAAGTTCAACTATACCGGTGACTATAACGGCAACAATGCCGGTAACCGCAGCATCGTGATGTTTGGTATCCGTAGCGGCAAGTGTCTCCAAGCTCCTTACGGACAAGGGTGGGGCGGTGCTACCGTGACCTCCAAGGCCTGGAACTGGTTTGGAACAGGCGACATGCGTCAGAGCGCTTCCATCATAAACCTCGCCCAGGAAGGCATCGCCGCCAACAAAGATTACCAGTCGGTTATCTCTGACCAGCGTGAGTATACAGGCTTCAACATCAAGAAGTATACACCGCTGTCGAAGATCGCGGAGGACGGCAGCCTCAACCACTATTACCAGGAGGTATTGGCAGGCGACTTCCAGATCTCCCAGCCTCAGGACTATGTGCTCATGCGCTACTCCGATGTGCTGCTGATGGCAGCCGAGCTCGGCAGTCCTCATGCACAATATTATTTCAACGAGGTGCGTAAGCGTGCTTATACCCAAGACGATGGCACCCTGAGCAATGGTTACAAGGAACTTCCTGCCACGGAGGACAACATCCTCAACGAGCGCAAGCTTGAGTTTGTCGGTGAGGGCATCCGTTACTGGGATCTGCTCCGTCAGGGCATCCAGGTGGCCGCGAAGGCTATCGCGGCAAGCAGTGGTACCGTGGAGACGGGAGGCAGCAACGAGACCGTGACGATCTCGGCTGACAACATCATCGCCAAGCGTGGCTTCTCGCAGATTCCTCTGACACAGATTCAGCGCTCCAATCATGTACTGAAACAGAATAAAGGATGGGATTAAAGAAAACAACTATGAAAATCAACAAATACATATATGGTCTCGCTGGCGTACTGCTCGTGCTCTTAGGCTTTGCAGCCTGTACGCCCGACGAGTATGACCTGGGCGACAAGGATGTCACCTCAGCCGACCTGGTAGAGGGTAAGGCGTTCAGCATTACCCATGACAGCAACAACCCCAACATCGTCTACCTCAAGAGTCTTATGGCGGATCAGTACCAGGTGAACTGGATCGAGCCCCAGGGCCGCTCCCAAGAGAAAGAGGTAGAGCTCGACATGCCGTTCCCCGGCACTTATGACGTGCTCTTCGGCGTGGAGACGCGTGGCGGCGTGATCTATGGTGACACGGCGCACTTCACGATCGACAACTTCTATGCCGGTTTCGTCAACGATGAGCTGTACACGAACCTCACCGGAGGTGTGGGCCAGGCGAAGACCTGGATCCCTGACAACGGCAACTACGGCCTCTGCTCGGGTGAACTGTCTTATGGCGACCCCAGCGCCTCCAATGCCGAATGGAACAACTTCACCTCTAACTGGGATCCGAGTTATGGCGGTGGAGGTATGGCGGAAAGCGCTACGAGCCAATATGCCAAGACGACCTGGACCTTTGACTTGAAGAACGGCGCTAACGTGACGCTGCACCGTGTCGATGACGACGGCACGGCAACGGACACAAAAGGCACGTTCCTGCTCGATACGGAGAACCACAGGCTGAACCTCACCGACATGCAGATCCCGCACACCTCGGCCTGGGACAACCATGGAGATGCCACCGACTGGGCGAAAGATATCCATATCGTGACGCTCACGGAGAACCAGCTGCGTGTGGCGATGCTCCGTAACCCGAACACGTCGGGTGAAGGCAAATGGTGGCTCGTGTTCAACTTCGTCGCCAAAGATTATGCGGACAACTACAAAGCCCCGGAGGTCGAATACACACCGACCCTTGAGGAAGGCTGGCGCGACTTCGTAGAGCCGAAGAACGACAGGATCATCACTTACAAGCTTACCGGCTTCGACTGGTACGGCAAGGATGAGAACACGACCGAGAAGAATGTGTCGGGCATTGAAGCGATCGACAATCTCGAGGATATCTCTATCACGCTCAATAGCAGTAAGAACACTTACTCATTCACCAAGCCTGATGGCACAACGTCGGAGGGTACATACAAGCTCAGCAGTGATGGTATCTACACCTTCACTCCGGCACTGCCTACCGTGCAGTTGTCTAAGGACGGTCGTGCTACATTGACAAGCAATGAGGGTCAGCTGCGTCTGCTCGGCTTCTCTCAGGCTGTCAACTGTGATGCACAGACAGGGGCACTGGACAACATCACCTGGGGTGCACGCGAATATGACGACCAGGGCAACTTCTATCAGTATATTGGTTACCAATGGAAGGTCGTACGCGCCGGCGCGAAGACGACGTTTGCTTCCAGCCTCCATTTCTTCGATACCGGCTGGACGGCCCAGGCCAGCGATGAAGTCTTTATCACCGATGGGCAGGATGGCACGTACACGATAACGCTCAATGGCGCCAGCAACAGTCCGTATGGCCTTTATCTCGACGTGGCTAAGATCCTGAAAGATCATCCTAATTGTGATATCGTCGTGACGGACATCAAGGTCGACGGCCAGAGCATTGCGTTCAACGATGCAGACATCGACCGCGGCTATGGTGACACCTACAAGCCGGCAGACGCTTGTGCCCGCCGATATATCCTCAATCCATGGGGGCCCACAGCAGGCAACGCATCGAAGTTCGTGTTCTCGAAATCGCTCTCTGTGACAATCAATGTGAAGATGGATACGGGTTCTCCGTTCATCAAGTCTTCAGCTAAGAGACGTGCTCGCAGAAGATAACAGGCATTGGGGGGCCTTCGGGCTCTCCTTCCTAAGAGTCTAATTTCCTTAAAGAAGAAACACTTTAATTAGAAACACTATGAAATTCAAATATCTATCGGGTATCTTGTTGCTCACGGGGGCACTCGCGCTGACGGCTTGCTCCGATGAGGACGACTACGCTGCTTCTACTTCGCCGCTGATTACAGAGATCACGACAGGCGACGCCAGTGTGACGGCGGTCAGCGCTGCCATCGACGGAACGGTCAAAGATCTGAGTCATGCTAATGCTACCTCTTATGAGGTCGGTGTGGTCTACAGCACGTCTGCAGATCCGACCAGTGGCGGTACGAAAGTCGTAGGAACTTTCTCCAACGACACGATCAAGGCTCAGCTCACGGGACTGCATACGGGAACGACTTACAACTATGCTACCTATGTGTGCCTCCAGAACAAGGTATATAAATATGGTGAGACCAAGACCTTTGTGGCTACCAACGCCAAGGCGATCACGAAGGATGCGCAGGACGTGTCTTATACAAAGGCTTCGTTCAGCGCCGACTATTCCGGGCTCGAAGGACTCAGCAATCCGGAGAAGGGCTTGAAGATCAGCATGACCAAGGACAATCTCGCCGAGGCCCGTGACTTTGATCTCACAACGGTGGGCGGGCTGCTCCCCGGCACCAAATATTATTATGCCGCTTACGTGAAGGTGGGCGACGGCTATGTCTTCGGTGATACGAAGGAGCTGACGACGAAGACGCAGGAGATGGAGTATGTGGACCTCGGCCTCTCTGTGACCTGGGCTAAGTACAACCTTGGCGCTGAGAGCGAGGAAGGCGTAGGCGCTTATTTCGGCTATGGCGATGCCACGGCGGAGAACTACTCGCAGGACAATGTCGACTTCCCCTCGGGGAATATCGCCAACGGCGAGTTTGATGTCACCAATGGCGTGTCTGTCGATGGCGACTTCCCCCTCTTGAGTGAGATGCCGACCCTGGCACAGGTGAAGGAGCTCATCAACAATACGTCAAAGAAGATCGAGACCGTCAATGGGGTGCAGGGAATCCGCTTCACGGGAGCCAATGGCAACTCCATCTTCCTGCCTTACACGGGTTATCGCGACGGGAAGAAGATCATCGACGACGGCAAGGCTTTCTATTGGACAGGCACACAGAGTGAGGTCAATGCCGACTATGCCAACACCCTGACGTTCGATGCGCAGGGAATCGTGAAGAACGGCAACTCCCTGCGTCACTACGGCGTCCCCGTGCGCACGGTAAGACCTTACTCGGAGCTGAAACCTTCCGACAACAGCAAACTCCTCGTCGTCGATAATGAGGGCTCCCTCCGCCTGGAGATCTACAACGAATACGGACAGACCAAGACGAGTGGGTCTGTCATCGACCTGTCTTCTCTGAAGTTTAACAAGGCGATGGCTGTGACCTTCAAGCTCAGTGGCCTTGACGGCAATTATAAATCGGGAGCTGCCAAGAGCAACATCGCCGGTCTTGAGTATGCTGCTTCCGGCTGGGATCCCAGCCGCTGGTCCGGCCTGTCGGGGGAGGGCACTGATGCCAAGTATGATGCCAACGTGACGGGAGATGGTACCTATACCGTCTGGATGGAAACCGCTAAAGCGGCTTCGGGAGCAGTCGTCTTCTGCGTTGATATCAAGAACCTGTACAATGAGCTCGCAGACCCGTCCAAGGTGAAGGCAGAGATCGTGAACATCTCCCTCGACCCCGATCCGACATTCGCTATGGACTATTCGAAGACAGCCTTCGTCAACAAGGACGGTAACGATGTAGATGGACGTATCGAGATCTATAACGAGTATGGCGAAACGAAAGCCAATGGCGCTGATGCGTCCGCCCTCCATTTCTATGGTAACATGGCTGTGACGTTCACGATCTCGGGTATCGACGGTAACCTCAAGGCGGGCGCTTCGAAGGCTTACCGCACGGAGCTGAGCTATGCCGACGCCGATTGGAGTCCTTCCTACTGGGGCGGCAGCAGCTACGGACGTGTCACGGTGACGAAAGACGGTACGTACACCGTCTTCGCTACGCTCCCCGGTGAGTGCAAAGGCGCGATGGTATGGTCCATCGAACTTTATAATCTGTGGAAAGACCTTGAGGATCCTTCAAAGGTGAAGGTGACAATCAACAAGGTCGAGACGCCTGGTAAGATCCATTAATTGTTTATTTCATGGGGACACGCAATAAACGTGCCCCCGTGATAGTTTCTATTTAATATGAAGAAGATATATCTCTCATTGATCTTGGTTTGTGGCTTGGCCACGGCGCATGCTCAGGATAACCCCCGCCTGTCGGTGTGTGGGCTCAACGCGGCGGAGACGGCTTATTATATGGCACCGGGCTGGAACCTCGGCAACACCTTGGAGGCGGGTTCCAGCGCAGACAACTTCACCGATAACGCCGGTACGGCTGCGGAGACATCGTGGCAGTCGACCAAGACGACGCAGGAGGTCATCGACCTCGTCAAGCGCAGCGGGTTCAAGACCGTGCGTATCCCTTGCTCCTGGGTCATGGGACATCTGAAAGAGACTACGACGATGACCATTGATCCCGACTGGCTGGCAAGGGTGAAGGAGATCGTAGACTATTGCATCAAGGACGGGCTCTTCGTTATCCTCAATGACCATTGGGATGGAGGCTGGCTCGAATATGACGGTTTCACGACCGGTGCCGATGTGGAGAAGAAGAAAGAGCAGCTGCGCTTGCTCTGGACGAACATTGCTACCGCCTTCCGGGATTATGACGGTCACCTGCTCTTTGCCGGCATGAACGAGCCGGGGGTCGGTGGCGCCAGTCCGGATGCCCAGGGCACCTTGATGGTGAACGCGTATAATGACGACAGCGATGTCAACGAGACAGCTTTCGCCAACCGTGTCCTCGAATATGAGCAAGTGTTTATCGACGCCGTCCGTGCCACGGGTGGCAACAATGCGCAGCGCGTGCTCATCGTCCAAGGGCCGAAGGTCAGTGCAGCAAAGACCGTAAAATATCTCGATGTATCAAAGCTCATCGACAGTGCCAACAAACGGCTTATGGTCGAGATCCATTGCTATGACCCTTACCGTTTCTGCCAGATGACTAAGGACGAATCATGGGGCAAGATTGAATATTATTGGACAGGCCATACTCCTGCCCGTGCCTCTTCCGACCGTGTCGGCTCGGTAAGTGAGCAGCAGGCTATACAGACAGCATTCAACAACATGAAGACTACCTTTGTTGACAAGGGCTATCCCGTCATCCTTGGTGAGTATGGAGCGACAGCCCGCACGCTCTCTTCCACACAAGGCAGTCAGGCTAAGCACAATGAGAGCCGCCAGTATTGGTTCAACTTCGCTACCAATTATGCCATGTCAGCCGGCATGGTGCCGTTCTGCTGGGATATCAACAACACAGGTGCAAAGATCATCGACCGTGCCAATGTGAAAGTCGGCGATGACTATGACCTCAATGGTATCAAGGAAGGTGTTGAGGCTGCACAGACTGCCTATAATACAATCTATCCCGAGCCGTCTTCGACATCGGGCATCAAGGCCGCTACGGTTTTTACGTCGGAGAGTGACAACGTGTATGACCTTAGTGGGCGCGTGGTCTCGAAGAGTATCGAAAACCTTCCTCATGGGGCGTATATCTACAAGGGAAAGAAAATTATGAAATAAGGTCCTTCCGGTTTATGGATAGATACGTGCCTCGGAGAGGCACACTTATCCATAACCCCAGACTAAGGGAGCGAAGCGACCGCAGTCTGGGGTTGGAGCAGAGAACGGATTAGCTGACCACCAGCCTCGGAGAGGCTGAATGCGCCTTGGCGCGCTATGTTATTGATACAAGCCATTAAAAATATTACGCACTGTTGTGCATTCTGCCTCTCCGAGGCAGAAAATCAGCCAAATAAGCCCTCACAACATACCCCAGTCTGCGTCGCTACGCTCCTTAGACTGGGGTTATGTAAAATTCAGCCTCTCCGAGGCTGTTTAATGATTCTAATCAGAACCCAGGGAGAACCTTAAATGAAGGGTGGCTACAATGAATATCATGAATAAAATAATAAAAAATAATATGAACAAACGTACAATATTATCCGCTTTGCTGTTAGCAGGTTTCCTGACGGCAGGCGCTGCGGGCTTCACACGTCAGCAGAGCTTCGTGACGATTCCTGTCACAGGGCCTTATGCTAACGGCCCGAAGATTGTCCGGCTCGAGGTCATGGGCCCGAAGATTATTCGCGTAGAAGCTACGGCAGAGCAGACTTTCCCACAGAAACAGAGTCTTATCATCGTGCCTCAGACACTGTCGACACAGTATGAGGTTACGGAGGATGCTGACAACGTGTATGTGTCCACGAAATCGTTGAAAGCACGCGTGAGCAAGTCTACAGGGCGTGTGGTGTTCTTCGATGCTAAAGGCAAAGAGATCGCGGCCGAGAATGCGACAGACGGTAAGACTTTCAAGCCTTTCACCGTTCCCGCCAGAGAGATTGGTGTGGACAGTCTCAAGGTGCCTGCTGCACAGCGTCATGGCTGGACCTGGACCCTGCAGTTTGACAACGATGGCACGCAGGGCTATTATGGTCTCGGACAGCATCAGGCCAATGAGCTTAATATGAAAGGTAAGAACGAGGACCTCTATCAGTATAACACGAAGGTGTCGGTTCCGTTCGTAGTGAGCAACCGCAACTATGGCATCTTGTGGGATTCGTATAGCTATTGCCGTTTCGGCAATCCGGCCGACTATCTGCAGCTCAATCGCGCCTTCACGCTCTATGATGCCAATGGCGTGAAAGGTCATCTCACGGGAACCTATACACAGGCTGATGGAAAGACCATCCAACGGGATGAGGACAGTCTTTATTACGAGTACCTCCTGCCTGACATGCCTCGCAAGAAGTCGGGTGACCTCGGTGAGGCTGCATTGCCTCAGGGCTTCAAGCTCAATGGCTCTCACGTGACCTACGAAGGCTACATCGAGGCTCCGACAGATAACCTCTACCGTTTCCTGCTTTATTATGCCGGTTACACGAAAGTGTTCATTGATGGTAACGAGGTAGTGCCGGAGCATTGGCGTCAGGCGTGGAACCCCAACTACTGTAAGTTCAATATCCGGTTGGAGAAAGGAAAACGCCATCATCTGCTGATCGATTGGTATCCTGACGGTGATGTGTCTTATTGTGGGCTGCGCGTCGCTGCTCCCCGTCCCGAGGACGAGCAGCAGAAGCTCACTATCTGGAGCGAGATGGCAAAAGATCTCGATTATTATTTCATCGCAGGCAAGAACCTCGATGAGGTCATCAGCGGCTACCGTACCTTGACGGGCAAGGCTTCAGTGGTGCCTAAGTGGTCCATGGGATTCTGGCAGAGTCGTGAGCGCTACAAGACGAGCAAGGAAGTGGAGGAGACCCTGGCTGAGTTTCGTAAGCGCCATATCCCTATCGACAATATCGTGCAGGACTGGAACTACTGGAAGGAAGACCAGTGGGGAAGTCAGGAGTTTGAGCACAGTCGTTATCCGAATCCGCAGGCGATGCTCGACAGTGTGCATGCCATGCACGGCCGGTTCATGATCAGTGTCTGGCCAAAGTTCTATGTCAATACCGACAACTATAAGGAGCTCGACAAGAACGGCTGGATGTATCATCAGGCTGTCGTCGACTCTATCAAGGACTGGGTGGGACCAGGTTATATCGGCTCCTTCTACGATGCTTATGCTGCCGGTGCCCGCAAGATGTTCTGGAACCAGATGGACCGTGGACTCTATTCCCATTATAACAAAGGCATTGACGCCTGGTGGATGGATGCCTCAGAGCCTAATGTACGCGACTGCACGCCGATGTGGTACCGCAAAGCACTGAGTGGCCCAACAGCCCTCGGCACCACTACTGAGTATTTCAATGCTTATTCTATCCCCAATGCCGATGCTATCTATAACGGTCAGCGTGGCGTCAATCCCAATCAGCGTGTCTTCTTGCTGACGCGTAGTGGCTTCGCCGGGGAACAGCGCTATTCGACGGCTACATGGAGCGGCGATATCGGTACCCGTTGGGAAGACATGCGCGCGCAGATCACAGCCGGACTCAACTATAACCTCGCAGGACTGCCTTTCTGGGGCATGGACCTCGGTGGCTTCTCGGTGGAGAACCGTTACATGAAAGCACAACAGGTCTATGACCAGACAGGTGTTGAGAATGAGGATCTCAAAGAGTGGCGTGAGCTGCAGACCCGCTGGAACGAGCTCGGCTGCTTCGTGCCGCTCTATCGTACCCACGGACAATGGCCGCTGCGTGAGGTGTGGAACATCGCACCTGAGCAGCATCCCGCCTATCAGTCTATCGTGTGGTACGACCGGCTGCGCTACCGTCTCATGCCTTACCTCTACAGTATGGCTGGCGCCGTGCACTTCAATGACTATACGATGATGCGTGCCCTCGTGATGGACTTCAATGGTGACAGCAATGTATATGATGTCAAAGACCAGTGGATGTTCGGACCGTCTCTCATGGCTTGTCCTGTGATGGAATATAAGGCTCGTTACCGTAAAGTTTATCTTCCTGAGCAGCGTGGCTGGTACGACTTCTATACGGGTCGTCATTATGCCGGAGGCGAGACCGTCATGGCTGCAGCGCCTTACAACCGCATCCCTGTCTATGTCCCCGAAGGCAGCATCCTGCCTGTAGGTCCTGAGATGGAGTGGAGCGATGAGAAGCCGGCAGAGCTTATCAACCTCTATGTCTTCGCAGGTAAGAACGCCTCGTTCACGCTCTATGAGGATGAAGGCACCAACTACAACTATGAGAAGGGTAAGTATGCCACCATCACGTTCTCATGGAACGATGCCGCCAAGACGTTGACCATTGAGCCGCGTAAGGGCAGCTTCAATGGTATGCTCAAGAACCGCCGCTTCAATGTGATCCTCGTCGACAAAGACCATGCCAAGGGTGTGGATATCGACAACAATGTTGAGGGCAAAGTCGTGAAATACAGCGGCAAGGCCGTCAAGGTTTCTCTGTAACATGCTGGAATGATCGGGATGCCCGCACCTCGAAGAGGTGCCACATGATCAGCACGTAACGTAAGCACCTCGGAGAGGTGCCACATGGTTAGCCCCAGGTGAGGAGCGTAGCGACGTAACCTGGGGTTTAAAACCGCAGCCCAATAATTGAACGGTCGGCCTCGAAGAGGGCGAACATGGTCTGAGCGCTGGTTTGTGATGTTCTTTCTGAGGTTTGCCCTCTTCGAGGACACCTTGCAACGAAACCTCGCCACTCCTCAACCCCAGGTTACGTCAGCCACACCCCCCATCCCCCTCCCCCGTAGGGAGGGAGAACCTTCCTCACCTGGGGCTAACCAAGTTGGCCCCCTTCGGGGACCTTCGTACACTCGAGTTGGCCCCCTTCGGGGACTTTCGCACAACTGAACTTCGAATAAATCAAGTTTGCCCATTTGGGGCTTGCTCCAAATCTTCAATAAAAAACAATTCCTATGCGTAAAGCATTATACCTGTTTCTTCTTTTAACCTGTGTCATGGGTCTTCGGGCCCGTGAACACAGGCTTTTTGATGATGGCTGGCGCTTCCTGCTCAATCCGTCGGACACTACTTTGTATCAGAAGAATGTCGATGACAGCAGTTGGCGTTTGCTTAATCTCCCGCACGACTGGGCTATCGAAGGTGATTTCTCCATGAACAACCCTTCGGGGGCGGGCGGGGGTGCCCTGCCCGGTGGGGTAGGATGGTACCGCAAACATTTCAAGGCGGATGTTAAAACCGGTGAACAGCTCTTCATCGATTTTGACGGCGCTTACATGAACGCCACTGTGTGGATCAATGGACATCGGCTCGGCACGCGTCCTTACGGCTATAGTTCGTTTAGCTATGAACTTACGCCTTACTTGAAGGCTGACAATGTCATTACCGTGAAGGTCGATGACAGTGACCAGCCAAACAGTCGTTGGTACAGTGGCTGCGGCATCTACCGCCATGTGTGGCTCACGAAAGTGAACTCCCTGCATATCGGACAGTGGGGCGCTCATGTCGTGACCGATGGCAAAGGCAACATGACGGTAAAGCTCGAGCTCTGCAATCTCAATGGGGTTCATCCCGCTGTGCGCAACACCGTCTACGATGAGGCGGGAAAGATCGTGGCACAGCAGGAGAATGGTTCACCAGAGCAGCAGCTCAAAGTGAAGAACCCGAGACTCTGGTCTCCTTCATCACCTTATGTCTATACCGTGAAGAGCGAGGTTATTGTAGATAACAAAACCGTAGACGAGGTGACGACGACGACGGGCTTCCGCTCTTATCGTTTCGATGCCAAGACCGGCTTCTGGCTCAATGGAAAGAACATGAAACTCAATGGCGTCTGCGACCATCACGACCTTGGTTGTCTTGGTGCAGCAATCAATGAGGATGCGCTGCGTCGCCAACTCTTGAAACTGAAAGAGATGGGTGTCAATGCTATCCGTTGCAGTCACAATCCTCCGGCTCCTGAACTGCTCAACATGTGCGATACGATGGGTCTCATCGTCATGGACGAGTGTTTCGACATGTGGCACCAGCGGAAGACGAAGAACGACTATGCCCGCTTCTTCGACGCATGGCATGAGCGTGATCTCACCGACATGGTGCGTCGCGACCGTAACCATCCGTCGATCCTGATATGGAGCATCGGCAATGAGGTGCTTGAGCAGTGGTCTTCGGCCAGCGCTGATGGGCTGACGCTCGAGCAGGCTAACCTCATCCTCAATGCCGGGCACGACGCCTCGACACTGGCCCACGGCAAGGGCCTGACGCCGAATGCACTCCTCACGCAACATCTCGCCAAGATCGTCCGGAAAAATTTGTCTTTGGGCGATAATGCCCAACATTATTATATTACCGCTGCATGTAATGAGCCGAGCCCTGACAACCACCTCTTCAAGAGTGGAGCCCTCGACATCATCGGGTACAACTATCATCATCAGAACATGAAGGACGTGCCGAAAAACTTCCCCGGCAAGCCGTTCCTCTTCACAGAAAGTGTCTCGGCATTGGCCACGCGGGGTTATTACCGCATGCCTTCCGACTCTCTCTTCGTTATGCCTAAGCGATGGGACAAGTCTTTCACGGATCCGTCGATGATGTGCTCCGCCTATGACAACTGCCGGGTGCCTTGGGGTGCCACTCATGAAGAGATGTGGGATGTGGTGAAGCACACACCGTGGTGTGCCGGACAGTTCATCTGGACTGGCTGGGATTATATTGGTGAGCCGACACCATACGGCTTCCCCGCCAGGAGCAGCTATTTCGGGATCATTGATCTCGCGGGGTTCCCGAAGGACAGCTATTACATGTATCAGAGTGAATGGACCCATAAGCCTGTGCTCCATCTCTTCCCCCACTGGAACTGGACGAAAGGGCAGACGGTGGATATGTGGTGCTACTACAACAACGCCGATGAGGTTGAGCTCTTTGTCAATGGAAAGAGTCAAGGGATACGCCGTAAAGAGAATGACCATCAGTATCATGTAGCGTGGCGTGTCCTGTACGAGCCGGGCGAGGTGAAGGCGGTGTCGCGCAAGGGAGGCAAGGTTGTGAAGGAGCAGGTCATCCGTACTGCCGGCCCCGGATATGCCGTTCGCTTGACGAAGGACTATGACGGCAAGAACACGTTGTTCGTCAACGCGGAGGTCGTCGACAAGGACGGCAACCTCTGCCCGTGGGCAGAGGACGATATTCATTTCGCGGTCGAGGGAGGCACGATTATCGGTGTCGACAATGGTTCACAAACCTCGATGGAGCGTTTCCAGGCTGACCACCGCAAGGCTTTCTTCGGTAAGGCACTGGTCGTCATTCGTAAAGACGCCGGAGCTAAAGACGTGACCGTCACCGCCACCAGTCCGATGCTTCAGGAAAGCAAGCTGCACCTATGAGCTTACCTATGGCTATTTCACTCTTCCGCTCTGTAACCAATTGGTTACAGAGCGGGAGGTTGATGTGCCATTTCTCTTGAGCGGGATTAGTCTTGCAAGGGTATTTCCTGGCAAGGAGGCACATGTCGAAGCCATGGGCGGCAAAATCGTCATACACTTCTTGTCCTACCTCAAAGTTCTTCAGGGAAATGCCCGGTCCAATGACGGCAACCGTATCCTAACTCCTAACTATACCATGCACAGTTTCCTGACATCATCTTCGAACGCATCTCTGTCCTTTGCCTTGGCTTTCAGGGCAGATCGATAATTGTATATTGTTCGTGGCGTGCAGAAGAGAAGGTTGGCTATCTCGCTGCTGTCCTTTACGCCGAGACGGATGAGGGCAAAGATGCGGAGCTCGGTTGACATGTTTCCGTCTTTGAGCTTTACTTCGTTGCCCGGCAGGAGCAGTTCGTTCAGACCTTCAATGAACGTGGGGTAGAGGTCGAGAAACGCCTTGTCGAAACCGTTGAGAAATGTGGCGGCATCGGCTTCCGTCAGGCGCGACGACGAGGTTGTGCTCAGCAAGTCGTTGATCTGGTTGACTTTTATTTTGCGGACGACAAATTTCTGGTAATTGTTCAGCCGGTCGATATATTTTGAGCAGAGGTCGATATAGAGCTTTGCCAAATTCTCACGGTGCTGGTTCACGTCGACGAGGTTCTCGTTGCGCTGTCTGAGCTGTCCGTTCAAGACCGACAGCTCTCCATTGAGGCCTACCAACATATCGTTCTGCCTGACGATTTGCTTTCTCCGTTTGTTCAGCAATCCGTTTTGCCGCACGATCAGTCCTGCTGCAATGATGAGTGCGAGGAAGAGAAAGACACCGGCACCAAGCGCCCAGCGCAGCTTCTCGTTCTTTGCGTTTAGCTTATCCTTGAATCTGGCAACGATCTCCGGCAGTTTGTCGGTACTGCTGATGATACGGAGGCGGTTGTTGTAGAACTTTGCGTCCTCGATAGACACAGAGACATAGTTCTCCGCACGCTTGATGTCGCCGTCGTTACTAAACAGCCAATCGGCGACCGTGTAGAGCGAGAGGTTCTCTTTCACCGGTGTGATGATATCGGTGATTGCCGTGCGGATGAGGTACGATTCGTATTTGTCGTACTGCTTGAAATACTTGTAGCAGCAAGCCGTGGCGAAGCAGGCCGTGGAGTAGAGCCGCGTGTCGTTGGGTTCTGCTGCCAGCACTTTCAGATAGTATTGCAAGGCCTTGTCATGGCTCCCCGCGACATACATCTCATATTCGCCCATGAGATAGTTGTAGTCGTTGGGCCGGTTTTTGGCGAGTCTGACGGTGCGGCGCAGACAGTCCAGTTTCTTTTCCCAATAGATGCCCCGATATTCGCTGTCTGTCGTATAGTCGCTCCAGTAAGTGTAGAGCCAATAGAGCGTGAGGTTGTATTCGTATTCCAGATTGGGGAGAATAGGGCGGTCATCCAGTTTGTCTAATAGGTTGTATGCCTCACTGTACAACCCGGATGAAGAGAAGAGCGCTGCTTTATGAAGGATAAAGAGCTGGGTGTAATAATTGTTATGTGCAGCTTCCGCCATCTCTAACCCTTTCTTGGCGTAGACCATGGCAGAGTCGAAGCGTAGGAAGTGATATTCGTTGTAGATGCCGTCGTAGATTCGGAGCCGTTCGTTGATGTCCGTCGTTTGAGGAATGGCTTTCTTCATATGGGCGATGTAGCTTTCTTTCTTTTTTGTGTATGTTGCTCGGTTGGCCACGACGTTGTCAAGCTGCTCGTAGAGTGCTGCGTTGTCGGCATGGACAGAGAGTGCGGCCATGCAAAGAAGGATCAAGCTTATGATATCTTTCATCATTATATTCGTCGTATAATTTATTGTCTTAAACCTTGATTTTGCAAAGGTACGTAAATTTATGTAGATACAGCAATGTACTTATGCTTATTTTTGTTGTTATTTTATAATGTTGATTATTAGTTTATTATGTATCTTTTTAGGTTTAGTGAATGTACTTTCAATGTACTTCAAGCACCAACATATCGTTCTGATTGCTAACTTTGCGAATAAATCTAAAAACAAAGATTCCGCGACGATTCAGTGACGGGCTAATTGTTATTGGATAAGGTTATCTGAAATTATCAACCAATAATTATAACATGAAACCAATAGAACGAAATGATTTCAAGAGCCGGCTAATGTTGTTAGCCGTTCTGTTCTTCTTCGGCTTGGCGGTCTCTGCTCAGACGCTCAAAGTGTCGGGTACGGTGACTGATCCGAAAGGCGAGCCATTGATTGGCGTTACTGTCAAAGCCCTCAATTCCGGCAAGACCTCCGCGGGAACCGTTACCGACATCGACGGTAAGTACTCGTTGAGTGTGCCTTCTTCAGCCTCGCTCGTGTTCTCTTATATCGGTTATGAGAACGCTACGCAGGCGGTCAACGGTCGCTCAACCATCAATGTCACGATGCAGGAGAAGAGTGATGAGCTCAACGAGGTAGTCGTTATCGGTTACGGTACGATGGACAAGAAAGAGCTGACCTCCGCCATCTCTCACGTCTCTGCAAAAGACTTCACACGTGTGGCAAGCGTTGACCCTTCCATGATGATCCAGGGTAAGGTAGCAGGCGTGAGCATCACGAATACAGGTGCCGGTGATCCTAACAACCAGGCAAGCATCCAGATCCGTGGTGTGTCCTCGCGTTCTGCCGGTACCGGCCCACTGATTGTTATCGACGGAGTGCCCGGCGGCAACCTGACCAACATCAACCCTAACGACATCGAGTCTTTCGACATTCTGAAAGATGGTGCTGCTTCGGCCATCTATGGTACGCGCGGTTCCAATGGTGTTGTCCTTATCACTACTAAGAAAGGTTCGCGCGACGGCGAGCTCCATACGACGTACAGCGGTACACTCTCTTTCGATGTCATCAAGAAAGAACTCGACATGCTTTCAGCCGACGAGTATCGTGCCAACCGCATCGCATCCGGCACAGGCTACGACCTCGGTGGCTCTACCGACTGGCTCGACGAGGTGAGCCGGGTGGGTGTGCGCATGCAGCATACCCTGACGTTCAGCGGCGGCAATGCCCGTTCCAACTACCGTGCTTCCGTCGACTACCGCAACGCTGAGGGTATCGACAAATACTCTAACCGTAAGGAGTATGGCGGTCGCGCTTCTATCAACCACACGACCAAGAGCGGATTGTTCACCTTCGGCCTGAACATCGCTCCGCGTATTGCTTACCGGAAAAATTCGTCGTGGGATGTTTTCCGTAATGCCATTGAGGCTAATCCGACAACACCTATCATGGATCCGCAGAATCCCTCGCAATATTACAACTTCAAAGGTCAGGAGGCCGCCTATAACCCTGTAGAGCTTGAGAAGCTCGACAAGAACACAGGCACCACGAAGCTTCTCGACTGGGATGGTACCGTGAAGTTGAACCTCTTCCCGTTGTTGCTCAAGAATCCCGGAAGACAGCTGCTCACCACCGAACTTACGGTTGCAGACCACCAGTACGACAACTACAACCAGTTCTTCCGTCCTTCCACGAGCACATTGTGTATCAATTCCGGGCGTTCGGGTGAGGCCTCGCAGGATTATTCCAAGTCATCGCTGCAGAGCCTGGAGTGGATTACCAACTACAGCAACTCTTTCGGCGACCACAATGTAAAGCTGATGTTCGGTTACTCCTATGAATACAACAAGTATTCCGGCCTGAATGCTTACAACAAGGACTTCCCCAACGATGCCCTTGAGGACAACAGTCTCGGCACGGGTACTTATGCCAAGGATGAGGGTGAGGTCGATATGGGTTCTTACATGAACGACTCGAAGCTCATTGCCTTCTTCGGGCGTGTGAGCTACGATTGGAAAGGTCGCTACATGCTGACGGCATCGCTCAGGCATGAGGGCTCGTCCAAGTTCGGTGCCAATCACAAGTGGGGTAACTTCCCTGCCGTGTCCGTGGGCTGGCGTGTCTCCGACGAGCCGTTTATGAAAGCTACAAAGAGTTGGCTCTCCGATTTGAAGTTCCGTGCCGACTACGGTGTCACCGGCAACCAGAACTTCGACAGCTACAAGTCGCTCAACACCATGACCGGCTTCGGGTACTATATGTACAACGGAAAGTATTATCAGGTATGGGGCCCGGCAAAGAACGTCAACCCCGACTTGAAATGGGAGATGGGTAAGAACTGGAACATCGGTCTCGACTGGGCGTTGTTCAACAATCGTCTCTTCGGCTCATTCAACTATTACAACCGCAAGCAGCAGGACCTCTTAGGCGACTATAATGTGTCCGTTCCTCCTTATCTTTTCACGACGACCTTCGTCAACGTGGGTACGATGCGCAACAGCGGCTTCGAGTTTGATATCACCTGGAAAGCGGTTCAGACGAAAGACTTCAGCTACACATTTAATATTATAGGCGCCACGATGAACAACAAGTTCGTGAGCTTCAGCAACAACGAGTTTGTCGGTCAGGACTATTACGATGTGGTCAGCCCCGAGGATCCTTATCCTTTCCACACCCTTCAGCGCATAGAGAAAGGCCGCCGTATCGGCAGTTTCTACATGCTCAAATATGCCGGAGTGGACGCGCAGGGCCGCTGGGTCGTTTACAACAAGGACGGTGACAAAATCCTGGCCGACAATGCTACCGATGACGACCGTCAGTTTGTGGGCAACGGCATGCCTAAGTTCACAGGCTCTATGACCCACACGTTCCGTTACAAGAACCTCGATCTCTCGCTCTTCTTCCAGACCGCTTTAGGCTATGACATCTTCAATATCCATGATTTCTACTATGGTACGAAGAACTTCCAGGGCAACGTCATGGACAAGGCTTACAGCAAGAACAAGATCGTCTCAGAGAATCCTATCGTCTGCGACTATTTCCTCGAGCCGGGCGACTATCTGAAGCTCTCGTCGGTGAACATCGGCTACACGCTGAATCTGAAGAACAAGTACATCGAGGCCATCCGTCTCTCGCTGACGGGCAGCAACCTCTTTACCTGGACACAGTTCTCCGGTGTTGACCCGTCAACTTATCAAGTGAATGGTCTGAATCCGGGTGCTACGGGCTCTCGCTCTTATTATCCGTCGACACGCCAGTTTATGATTGGCATGCAGGTAGATTTCTAAATAACGGGTCCTAAATATAATTTTTGAGGATTAAGAAACAATGAAAAAGATCTATAAATTTGCCGCCATGCTGTTGATACCGACGGCACTGCTCACAGCTACAGGTTGCACGAATCTCGACGAGACGCTTTACGATCAGGTAGCTTCGCAGAACTATTATAATACGAAATCGGATGTTGTGCGTGCGGTGTTCCGCCCGTTCGAGCATGCTTATTACACCATTCAGAGCCGTCAGGTGCTCAATGAAGAGACGGCAGACCAGCTCATCACACCTACTCGTGAAGACTGGTGGGATGATGGCGGCCGTTGGGCACGCCTGCACCGCCACAAGTGGATCACGACCAACGGTGAGGCGCAGAGCCAGTATAACCTTGGATTCCAGGGCATTGGCCAGACCAACCTCGTCATCGAAGACCTCGACAAGCTTTCAGCTTCGAAGTTCGGGTTTACTGATGCTGAGTTTAACAACCTCAAGGCGCAGAACCGTGTGCTCAGGGCCTGGTTCTATCTCACGCTGCTCGACGAGTTCCGCAATATTCCTTTCACGGTGAGCTACTATGACCAGTCGAAGAATACGCTGGAGCAGGTGGAGCCCCGTAAGATTTACGACTTCATCGAGTCGGAGCTCAAGGAGTCTCTGCTAATGCTGACAAAGAAAACCGCCCTCGGTGGTAACCAGAACTTGGAAGGACAGTGGACGCAGGCAGGTGCCGCCGCGCTCTTGGTGCGTCTGTATCTGAACGCTAAGGTGTATATTGGTGAGGACCATTT
>DEKJ01000021.1:67118-78201 GCA_002353825.1 Prevotella sp. UBA2725
GCTTTCGACTGGAACAATGAGACCTGCGACGAGGTCATCTTTGCCTTCCCGGGTGCCGCCGGCTATTCCCACTGGCACTATAAAGGCGACACCTACTGGTGGTCAGTGCCTTCCAAGGCCAGCGAGTGGCTTCACGACAAGAAGAACAAGGAGGGCGACCATAACCTCAAATATTCCTGTTCGCCGAGCTACCGCCCCGATGGTACGAAATACGACTATGAACTTGGCATGCCCGTCTCCCGCTTCAAGGACTATCCGTCGGATGTCCGCCTTAAGTTCTACAAGAATCTTGGGGACAGCAAGCGTGAGGGTATGTTTATCTACGGAAAGATTGCCTATACCGATGAGGATGACAACAAGACGAAGTACCTGAAAGACCACAACGGCAAGTACACCCTTGATCTCCGCGATGCCGTGGGTAAGTTTGGTGGCACCGACGGCGACAAGTGGCTGGCAACATCTGAAAGCCGCCTGGAAGATGGTGACGACAACTCCGGATGGCAGTTTGTCAAGTATCCGCTCTATCCGGACGGCGACAAGGGCCAGCTCGAAGCCGACTATTGTGAGATTCGCTTGCCGGAGGTTATATACAGTCTTGCTGAGTGCAAACTGCGCGAGGGTAAGACCGAGGAGGCTGCCAAGCTCCTCAACTCCGTTCGTAAGCGCAACTATCCTTCCTCCGACTGGAGCACGGCACTCTACGCTCCGGAAGGTTCAGCCAAGCTCGATATGAAGGAGATGCTCAACGAGTGGGGCCGCGAGTTCTTCGCTGAAGGCCGCCGCCGTATCGATCTCATCCGTTTCGGAAAGTTCCTGGATGCCTGGTGGGATAAGGAGGCTGATGCCGATGACCATACACTCATCTTCCCCTTCCATCCTGATATCTTAGGTGCAAACAAGCATCTGAAGCAGAACCCGGGTTATTAATATAGCTAACTTTATTTGAATTATATTTTTATGAAAAAGATATTGAGATACGGACTGTATGCCTTGATGTCGCTCTTTGCGCCATTGGCGTTCCAGTCGTGTAACGATGCAAAAGACATCGTACTCATCACGGAGGATCTTCCGCTAATCGTCTCTCACCTTTACATGGTGGGCGACGCTACGCCTACGGGGTGGAACATTGACAGTCCTACGGAGCTGACGAAGGACCCGTCCGACAAGTTCATATACACTTATCACGGCAAACTGAGTGTCGGGGAATTGAAGTTCCCGTTGTCAACGGGCGACTGGGGCGGTACCTTCATCTATGCGCCCGCTTCGGGTACAGAGATCAACGAGCAGGGTGTGGCCAGCGACAAGATTGATGTGCGCAAAGGCGGCGATGACAACAAATGGAAAGTCACGGAGGCCGGCATCTATACCATCACGCTGAACCTTAAGGACTATACCATCGCTGCTGTCTACGAAGGTGAGGAGCCTCCTACGCCTATTGCCACGGCTTGGCTCACGTTTATCGGCGATGCTACTCCGTGGGGATGGGATGCCGGTGCACTGGAAAATGCCGTCAAGGCAGGCAATGACCTGTTCACCAAGACATCCGACAACCCGTTGCAGTTCACTTACGAAGGTCATCTGAATGTGGGCGAGTTCAAGTTGGCTTACGATCAGACGAATATCTCCGGATGGAGCAATTATATCCAGGCTCCGGAGGATGGCGTTACCGTCAGCCACGAGGGTGTGTCGAAGAAGGGCATGGCCATTGGCGGTGCTGACAACAAATGGAAGGTGACGGAAGCTGGTACCTATAAACTTGTGTTCGACCTCACGAACCTCACGGTGACCGTTACTTCCTGCACGCCGGATCCTGTTGCGCCAGCCAAGGATCCCTGGACTACGGAGACACTTTACATGCTGGGCTCAGCCGCCAACGGCTGGTCTATTGGTGAGGCTTATGCCTTCACGAAGCAGGCTGACCAGAAATTCGTTTATGAGGGCACTCTGAAGGAAGGGACGTTCAAACTGATGTCCACCAATGAGGGCGGCTTCGGCACGGACGACAAGGACTGGTTCTATGCACCTGCCAATGAAACCGTTGTCAACGAGAAGGGTGCGGCTGCAGACGGTGTGGTGTATGGCACAGGCAATGCTGCTGACAACCAGTGGAAAATAACGAAGGCTGGTAAATACAGGATTACGGTAGACATGAAAGCTCACACAATAAAGGCTGAGTACTTGGATAAATAACAATCATAAAGAACATCTATATTATGAAGAAATATTTTCTGGCAGGTTTAGTGTTTGCGGCGCTGCTGTCAAGTTGCAACAACAACGAGTGGGACGTTACCAGCGATCTCTCCGTTGATGCCACTGACCCCACGGTTGGTCTCACACCGCTGGCAGAGTCCGACGGCATGGATTATGCACCGCTCTACTGGAGTGTCTACGGATCATTGCGCCAGCAGGAGAAGGAAGGCTCGTTCCCAAACATCTTTACCATGGACGACTGGGAGAAAGCCAGCGATTACGTGGCGAAGTATCTCAAGCCCTACGGCTATGATATGCTCGTTACCGATGGCTTCGCGTCCATGAGCGGTGATGACGGTTACATGACTCGCTACAGTCATGTACGGAAAGACGAGAACTCTCCTGAAGTGGAGCTCAAGGATGTCGTGGCCATGCTGAAGGCCAAGGGGCTGAAGCTCGGTGTCTACGACAGTCCGTTCTGGCTCCACTATACAAACCCCGATGCCATCGTCCCGGGAACGGATACCATCAAGGTGAGCAGCCTGCGCTATCATGCCGCTCTCGACAAGGACGTGCTCCATCCTAACAAGAATGAGAATTTCTGGTGGGTCGTCACCAGTCATCCGGGTGCCGAGCAGTACTTCGAAGGATTCTTCAAGCATTATGCTGACCTGGGCGTAAAGTTCATCCGCATGGACTTCCTGTCATGGTACGAGGATGGTATGAACTATAACGACCAGATTGACAAGGGCTATGGCCGTGAGCGTTATGTCAAAGGCATGCAGTGGATCAACAAGTATGCCAAGAAGTACGGCATCTATGTCTCTCTCGTCATGCCACACCTGAAGAACGACGCTATCATAGAGAAGTACTGTGGCAATATGTTCCGTATTGATGCCGATGCATTGGAAGGCTCGTGGTACCGTTTCTCTGAGAACAACCGTGGTACTCTGCGTGGTGGATGGCCTAACTCCGAGAATGCCTTCGACGGATTCATCAACTGGTCGAAAGTCTCCGGCCGCAAGAAGGTACGCCTCGACGGTGACTTCATCCGTATGGGTTCTTACGCCAATGACGATGAGAAGATGTCGGTCGTCTCGCTTCCGCTCATGGCGGGTGGTCCTGTTGAAGTTACCGACTATCCTTCTGAATCTGACGTTAAGTTCTTCCAGAACACAGAGCTGCTGGCTTTGCAGAAGGACGGCTTCGTAGGCCAGCCTTTACAGCGCGACCTGTGGAACACTGATGGAGAGATATGGTACGGGCAGATGAAGGACGGCTCATGGGTCATCGGTCTCTTCAACCGTGAGGATGAGACGGAGAACCGTTCGGTCTCTCTGTCCCAGATCGGAATCAGCGGCACTTGGAATGTACGCGACCTTTGGAAGCATGCTGATGAAGGCACTGTGACGGACAAGATTGAGGCTGAGGTTCCGGCACATGGCTGCAAAATCGTGAAACTGACTAAATAATTATCATGATGAATAACTCTATAAAAAGAATCTTTTCGGTTCTGTTCTTTGCATGCCTTGGGCTAGCGGTGTCAGCCCAGAGCATCAGTTCGCCCGATGGCAACATCACTGTGAAGTTCTCGCTCACGGGCAATGGTGTGCCGACCTATGAAATCAGTTATAAAGGAAAAGAGGTCATCAAGCCCAGTACGCTCGGCATTGAGCTTGCCGAAGAGCACTCGTTGATGGATCAGTTCCGCATAAACAAAGTGTCGACATCGACCTTCGACGAGACGTGGAAGCCCGTCTGGGGAGAGGAGAAAGAGATACGCAACCACTACAACGAGATGTTCGTGGAGATGGAGAAGCCCAGCAACGGCCGCTTCATGAACCTCCGCTTCCGTGTCTACAACGATGGAGTAGGCTTCCGCTACGAGTTCCCGCAGCAGAAATATCTCCCTTACTTTGTCGTTAAGGCCGAGCACACGCAGTTTGCCATGACCGGCGACCACACTGCCTGGTGGATTCCCGGCGACTACGACACGCAGGAGTACGACTATACAGAGTCGCGCCTCTCGCAGATCCGCGCCCTTCTTCCCAAGGCGGTGAGTGCCAATGCGTCCCAGACCGTCTTCTCACCCACGGGTGTTCAGACATCCCTGCAGATGAAGACTGACGATGGCATATACATTAATATACATGAGGCAGAGCTCGTTGACTATTCGTGCATGCACCTGAACCTCGACGACAAGAACCTTATCTTCACGTCGCAGCTCACACCCGATGCTCAGGGCAATATGGCGCACATGCAGACTCCCTGCCACACGCCTTGGCGAACGGTGCAGATAGTAGACGATGCCCGTAAGATCTTAGCTTCCCGCCTGATTCTCAACCTTAACGAGCCTTGTAAATACAAGGACACCTCCTGGATTCATCCAGTCAAATATATTGGCGTATGGTGGGAGATGATAGGAGGCGGCAAGCCCTGGGCTTACACGTTCGACCTGCCGTCGGTACAGCTTGGGGTTACCGACTATTCCAAGGTGAAGCCCAATGGCCTGCATCCCGCCAACAATGCCAATGTGAGAAAGTACATAGACTTTGCGGCTAAGAACGGATTCAGCGAGGTGCTCGTCGAAGGCTGGGACGAAGGCTGGGAAGACTGGTATGGCCACAGCAAGGATTATGTCTTCGACTTCGTTACTCCTTATCCCGACTTCGATATCAAGGCGCTCAACGACTACGCCCACTCCAAAGGTGTACGCCTGATGATGCACCATGAGACCTCGGCCTCCATCCGCAATTATGAACGTCATCTGGAGGCAGCCTATAGTCTGATGAACAAATATGGCTACGATGCTGTGAAGAGCGGCTATGTGGGCAATATCATTCCTCGTGGGGAGCATCATTACGGACAGTGGCTCAACAACCATTATCTCTACTGTGTAACGGAGGCTGCCAAGCACCACATCATGGTCAATGCCCATGAGGCTACCCGTCCTACAGGCTTGTGCCGCACCTATCCGAACCTCATTGGCAACGAGAGTGCGCGCGGCACCGAGTATGAGTCGTTTGCCGGAAACAAGGCTTTCCACACCACCGTGCTGCCTTTCACGCGTCTGCAAGGAGGACCGATGGACTATACGCCAGGCATACTTGAAGGCGACATGCACAAGGTAGACCCGAACAAGCACCATCACATCAACTCTACGCTCGCCCGTCAGCTGGCACTTTACGTTACGATGTACTCACCGTTGCAGATGGCTGCCGACATTCCCGACAACTATGAGAAGTACAGCGATGCCTTCCAGTTTATCAAGGATGTTGCTGTCGACTGGGATGAGAGCCGCTATCTTGAAGCAGAGGTCGGCCGATACATCACCATTGCCCGCAAGGCTAAGGGTACTGACAACTGGTTTGTGGGTTGTACCGTCGGTGAGACTCCGCATGAGTCGGTGCTGAAACTTGATTTCCTCGACCCCGGGAAGAAGTATGCTGCCACCATTTATGCCGACGGCAAGGATGCCAGCTACAAAGCCAATCAGCAGCACTACGTCATAACCCACCGTACGGTTACAAGCAAGACGGTACTGAAGCTTCATGCAGGTGCAGGTGGCGGCTATGCCATCAGCCTTTTCGCTAAATAATCTGTGTTTATGGGCAGGGCGCATTGTCATTGATGCCGCCCTGCCATATATGTACAGCACTGAATTTTCATATTATAATAATATATGTCTAATCTTTAAATTTAAAACTATGAACAAAACATTTACTCATTTCGTTCTTTACTGTCTTTTGATGGCATTAGGTTCCATTTCTGCCAAGGCTGCTGACCGTCTGCTCATCGTAGGAGAAGCCGTGTGGGGTGGCTGGTCTATTGACAACAGTGTGGAGATGCTCAACACCACTGAGCAGCCCGATGTATGGAAGGCTACGGTGTACTTGAAGGCTAACAGCGATTTTAAGTTCCTCACCACAACAGACTGGGGTAACCTCGAATATCGTGCCGGCGACAACACGGTAACCCTCGCAAGTGGTGTGCAGGGAAAGCTCGTCTCCTCTGCCGAGAACGTTAACGATAATAAGTTTCAAGTTTCCGAGGCTGCCAACTACGACATCGTCTGCGATCTGGACCAAGAGACGATCACCGTTTCCAAAGCTGCTTATCAAGACTCTGAACTAAATTTCCCCGCACTTTATCTTGTAGGTTCGGCTACACCCGGTGGCTGGTCCCTTTCACAGGCTGCTATGCTGAAGCAGGATGCCAGCAATCCGGTGGCCTATTCTGGTACCATGTCATTGACTGCCGGCGAGTTTAAGCTCTGTGTCAATACCCAGACAGGTTTCGGCCAGACATTCTTCCAGGTCGATCCCAGTGATACCGGCAGGATGGTCTTTGGTGGTGATGATAACAAATGGCAGGTAACAGAGGCAGGCGACTATGATATCTCTGCCAATGTCAAGGATATGACTATCTCCGTCAAGAAGCATGATGCGACAGGCATCAGCAAAATTGCCACGGAGGCCGATGGCGCTGCCGAGTATTTCTCCCTGTCGGGCGTGAAGGTCAGCAGCCCTGTCAGCGGAGTCTATGTGAAGCGGGTGAACGGTAAGTGCACGAAAGTCGTCGTCAAGTAATCAACATGTAATTAACAACAATCCGACATAACAATGAATCTAAGACATAATATGTCGGTGACTCAGTCTGTTCGTCGCTGGCTGCTCGCCGTGCCTTTGACCCTTAGTTTTTGGCTTGCTTCGGCGCAAACCTATAGCTTCGGACAGACTTTGGCTTTGACCACCGACAAGGCGTGCTATCAGCCTGGCAGCACTGTTACCTTCACTGCTTCGGGAACCATTCCTGCTTCAGATACGGCGACCATTCTTACGGAGATGGCCTATCTCAACCGCCTGCACATCAACGGCGTACAGTTCTATGACTGGCAGTGGAAGCATCATGAGCCTGTTAAGTTTACAGGCGATGGCTCGCTCGATCCTTGGTACCAAGACATCAGCTATCGCTGGACAGGCGTTGCGCGCATCAAAAAGTATATCGAGGTGCAGCATCAGTATGGCATGAAGTCGATGTTCTACAACCTCTGCTCCGAGTATTGTGGTCGTTTCGAAAGGCGGTGGGGCCGAATACTTCACGCTTTCGGGCGTGAAGGCCTCGAAGCCTCTCCGTGGCATTTACTTGAAACGGGTGAACGGAAAGAGCACGAAGGTGTTATCTCACTCTTCCGCCTTTCTTGACGTTGAGCACACGGGCTTTTAGCGTGTGGTTGGCATGGTCGAAGAAGATAGACGGGTCGATGGTACGGCCACAGAAGCGGATCTCGAAATGGAGGTGAGGGGTCGTGGCGCGTCCTGTCTGTCCCGTGAGACCAATGACCTCACCGGCTTTTACCTTTTGACCAATCTTCACGAAGTTCTTCGACTGGTGACTGTAACAGGTTGAGAAGCCGTAGGCGTGGCGGATGACGATGTAGTTGCCATAACCATAGTAAGGGCCGGACTGAGTGACGACTCCGTCAAAGGCAGCTAAGATCTCATCGTTGGGCTTCGTTTTGATGTCTACTCCCGAATGTCCCCGGCCTCCGCGCCCACCATAAGGACTGATGACATGGGCACCGGGGAGTGGGTAGGACCAGTGCTGCTCCTCAATCTTCTTCAGGTCGAGGGTCAAGGTCGAGCCGTTGTTGAAGTCGCTGTCATCGTTGTCGTCAGGATCTAAACTGAGCGCTTTCTCTTGTTCTGCATTGAGGACTGATACTGACACTCGACTGCCGTTCTTTCGACACTGCAGCACCTGCTTCCGCAACCGGTGGCTCTTCAGTTCAAGGATCGTTTCCGGATTGATTCTGCCGCCGTTGACCATGATCGAGAAGAGGCAGAAGGTGCGTCCGTCCTCGCCGCCAACGATAGCGATGGTCTGTCCGGCTCTCACGCGCTGCCCCACGTTGACGAGGTTCTGCGCGTTATAGGAATAGACGGTCTCGAGGCCGTTGTCGTGCCGGATGACGATGGTATTGCCATATTGTTGTGTGCGCTTAGATAGACGTACGGTACCATTGAACATGGCTTTCACCGCATCGCCTTTCGTGGTCGTGATCTCAAGGGCTCCGTCGTTAACCGTAGCTTTTCCTACCGGTAAAGGGAACGAGTATTCGTTGTCACGAAGGATACTAAAGTCGATATTGAAAGCGTTGCTCTGTGAGAACAACCCGGGCGTAGGCACACTGATCGATGCCTGCTCAGTGGCGGAAAAGCGAGTGTGTTGGGCGGAGGCAGTAACGCTTGCTGTGACAAGCAATAGGTATATTATAGCTTTAAACAGTTTTATAGTATAAGTCTTTCTCATTGAAGATTGAATTCTAGTGGTTCATCCGTTAAATGCATCTATGCTCACACGGATTTTTCTCACACGGATTTTAAAGATTTTAAAGATGGCTACGCTGCTTCGCAGCTACGCGTATCATTGCATGCCATGTTGTGGTGCGCGTACAACAGCATTACTGCGTGGTCGGCGAAGCCGAAATCCTTAAGATCTTTAAAATCCGTGTGAAATAAAAGATCTTTGGAAATATCATAAGCGTATATTATACCCCGATGATGGCTGTATATATCCTTCCCGAATTGATTCCTAACCTCCGGGCGGAGAAGAAGTCGGCGACATCATCGTAGGTGCAGATGCCGGATTGTTGGATATGGCTTCGGGGTACACCTACGCTCTCCAACTGTAGTTGGTTGCAGAGCGGGAGGTTGATGTGCCATTTCTCTTGTGCGGGATTATTCCGGCAAGGGTATTTCCGGGCAAGGAGGCGCATGTCGAAGCCGTGCACGGCGAAGTCGTCATAGACCTCTTGTCCCACCTCAAAGTTCTTCAGGGAGATGCCGGGCCCGATGACAGCGAGTGTGTCTTCGGGGAGTGTGCCGTAGCATCGCTGCATCTTGCGGAAGGTCTCTTTGACGATACGACTCACGGTGCCGCGCCATCCGGCATGGATAGCAGCCTTGGCATGGTGCCGTGGGTCGTAGAGCAGGACAGGGATACAGTCGGCTGTAGACACGCCGATGCAGATATGGGGTAGGGTGGTCATCAGCGCATCCTTGCCTTCAAGGAGCTGCTGTCGTTGTTCCGGAGTAGCGTGAAGGATGTCTTCGGTGATGGCAAGACATTCGATGTCGTGAACCTGATGAGGCAGAAACAAATGGCTGTCCTCAATGTTCAGCGTCCGGCAGAGCGCCTGACGGTTCGTGGTAATGGCTGCAGGGTCGTCACCGCAATAAGGATTGATATTCAGTTCACCGTAGTTGCCTTTGCTTGCTCCGCCGTGTCGTGTGGTGGAGAAAGCAATGACATCATCGGACAATTTATAATAATGTAACTCGGGGTCATACATAATTAATTAGCTAACTCAACTCTCTCAACTCTTAACTCCTATCTCTTAACTCCTATCTCCTAACTCCTATCTCCTAACTCTTAACTCTTAACTCTCGTCGAGGTCTTCCGCGTCTACCACTTCGAAGTCATCTTCGTCTGCCTCTTCGTCGTGCATCTCCTGCCGGAAAGAGCCCATGTCCTTATCGCGGTGGACCAGCGTGTCTTCTGCCGTGATCTCCGCGAGCTTGTTGCTCTCGCTGTTCAGTTCGCGCCACAGCACATCCTTCAGTTCGTCGAGTCCATAGCCTGTCACAGCGGAGATGAACACCACGGGGAGATCCTCGGGTAGCTCCTCTTTGAGCATGCTGATAAGTTCGTCGTCGAGCAGGTCACATTTCGTGATAGCGAGCACACGGTGCTTTTCGAGCATGTCGGGGTTGAACTTCTTCAGCTCGCCCAACAGCACCTTGTAGTCGTGCTTGATGTCGTTGCTCTCTCCGGGCACCATGAAGAGCAGCAACGAGTTGCGCTCGATATGGCGGAGGAAGCGCAGGCCGAGGCCTTTGCCTTCGCTTGCTCCCTCGATGATTCCTGGGATGTCGGCCATGACGAACGACTTGCCGTCGCGGTAGCTCACGATGCCGAGCGAAGGCTCGAGCGTGGTGAACGGATAGTTGGCAATCTTCGGCTTGGCACTGGAGAGTGCGGAGAGGAGCGTCGACTTACCGGCATTGGGGAAGCCGACGAGACCTACATCGGCTAAGAGCTTAAGCTCCAGAATGACCGTCATCTCCTGTGCCGGTTCGCCGGGTTGTGCGAAGCGGGGAGCCTGGCGTGTGGCGGTGCGGAACTGAAAATTGCCCAATCCGCCGCGGCCGCCTGGCAGCAAGACGACCTCCTGCCCGTCGTAGGTGATGTCGCAGACGTATTTGCCGGTCTCAGCATTGTAGACCACCGTACCGCAAGGCACGTCGATATACGAGTCCTTGCCATCGGTGCCATGACATTTGTCGGCACCCCCGTTGCCACCATGTTCTGCGAAGACATGCTTCTGGTATTTCAGGTGCAGCAGGGTCCAATAGTTATGGTTGCCGCGGAGGATAATGCTCCCTCCGTGACCTCCGTCACCGCCGTCGGGGCCGCCGTTGGGCTGGTATTTCACGTGTCTGAGGTGTGCCGATCCTCGGCCGCCTTTTCCGGAGCGGCAGACGATGCGCACATAGTCTACAAAGTTCGATTCCATCTTTTCGCTTCGCTAAAGAATAAAGAATAAAGAAAATAAGGGGTGGTTCTGGATAAAGGGCAGAGTAGTGGCCGCAGCCACTACACTACTTTTTTACAGTGCGTCGATAACAGCGCAGATGTCTGCAAAGATTCTGTCGAGCTCACCCAGACCGTTGATGTGATGGTGGATACCCTCTTTCTCGTACCAGTCGATGAGGGGCGCAGTCTGGTTGTGATAAACGGTGAGGCGCTTCTTGATCGTCTCCTCGTTATCGTCGGAACGTCCGCTCTCCTTGCCACGGAGGATCAGACGCTTCATCAGCTCGTCCTCGGG
>DEKJ01000021.1:78240-88069 GCA_002353825.1 Prevotella sp. UBA2725
GCCTGCGGGATGGTGCGGGGGAAGCCGTCGAAGATGACACCCTTGTGATCCTTGCCGAAGCTGTCGTAGACGTCAGCGAGGATGCTTACCATGAGGTCATCGGGGATGAGCTGACCATTGTTGATATAGCCTTTGGCGGTCTTGCCAAGCTCGGTGCCGCGTTTGATCTGGTCACGCAGCACGTCTCCTGTGGAGATATGGCCGAAACCGTACTTCTGAATCATTTTCTCACTCTGAGTGCCCTTACCTGAACCTGGGGCACCGAAAATCACGATGTTTTTCATTTATTTGGTTATTATATTGAGTGTTATTCTGTTTCTTCCGTTAAATGCATCCAAGCTCACACGGATTTTTCTCTCACATGGATTTTTTCTCACACGGATTTTAAAGATTTTAAAGATGGTTACGCTGCTTCGCAGCTACACGTACCACAGCATGCCATACTGCGACCGTACGTGCTATAGCATCCTCACGTAATCGGCGAAGCCGATAATCCTTAAGATCTTTAAGATCCGTGTGAAATTAAAATCTTCGGGAATATTCACAAGTATGTATTCATTTGACGGATGAATCGTTATCTTTAATCTTATTCAACGATTGTGTAGATGTCTCTCAGATTGCGTCCTTGCTGATCGTAGTCGAGGCCGTAGCCGACGATGAAGTCGTTAGGAATCTCCATGGCAGGGTACTCGATGTTGAGGTCTTCCTCGAGCTTACCTGGCTTGACGAGCAGCGTGCAGATATGCAGCGACTCTGGGTTATGCTTGCTGAGGCTCTCGAGCATGTGCTTCATCGTATGACCCGTGTCGACGATGTCCTCCACGATGACCACTGTGCGGCCTGCGAGGTCCTGGTTGATACCTACTACTTCTTTAATCTTGCCAGTTGAAGTAGTGCCCTCGTAGGAAGCGAGCTTGACAAACGATATCTCACAAGGAATGGTGATATACCGCATCAGGTCAGCGGCGAAGATGAAAGAGCCGTTGAGAACAGCTAAAAACAGTGGGTTCTTGCCGGCCATGTCTTTGTTCAGTTTCTCAGCCACGGCTTTCACGCGGCGCTGGATTTCTTCTTCTGGAATAAACGTTTTGAACGTCTTGTCCTTGACTTTAACGATGCTCATGATGCGATACTTTTGTTGCTTTTATGCAGTATTTCGAATATTAGTGCAAAATTACGAAAAATAGCCGATAATTTTTCCTTTATTCTCCATTCTTTTCAGTACTTTTGCAGTGATATGAAGATTTTTACTGCTGCTCAGCTACATGAGCTTGATCAATATACGATAGAGCACGAGCCTGTGAGGAGTATTGACCTCATGGAACGTGCCGCTAAGGTCCTTACCGCCGCCATCATGGAGGAGTGGACCGATCAGACGCCGATGGTCGTCTTCGCAGGGCCCGGCAACAACGGCGGCGATGCGCTCGCCGTGGCGCGCCTCCTGGCTGATGCCGGTTACAAGGTGTCGGTTTACTTGTTTAATATTCACAACAAACTGTCGGACGACTGTGCGGCCAATCGCGAGAGCCTCGTCGAACAGCGCAAGGTGCAGTTCACGGAGATTTCGCTCAACTTTGATCCGCCAGAGTTGACTCCGGATACCGTTGTCATTGACGGTCTCTTCGGTTCAGGACTGAATAAGGCGCTCATGGGTGGTTTCGCCTCTTTGGTGAAGTACATCAACAAGAGTCCGGCGAAGGTCGTCAGTATCGACCTCCCGTCGGGACTGATGTGCGAGGACAACACCTATAATGTTCATTCGAATATTATCCGCGCCGACCTCACGCTGACGATCCAGCAGAAGAAGCTCTCGATGCTCCTGCCTGACTGTCAGCAGTATATTGGCCGATTGAAGGTGCTCGATATCCGTCTCAGTCCGGAGTATATCATGAACACGGAGGCGAAGTGTCGTATCTTAGAGGAGCACGAGGTGAGCGCCCTCATGAAACGCCGCCCCGATTTCGCCAACAAAGGCACGATGGGCCATGCACTGCTTGTTGCCGGTAGCTATGGCATGTCGGGAGCTGCTATTCTCGCCTCGCGTGCTTGCATGCGGTCGGGTGTGGGTAAGCTCACGGTCCATACGCCGGCTCGCAACTATGATATCATGCAGATCAGTGTGCCGGAGGCTGTGCTGCAACTCGATAAGGACGACTATGAGTTCTCTGATAGTGTGGTCTGTGACGACTTCGAGGCGTTGGGCATTGGCCCTGGCTTGGGGCAGTCGGAGAACACAGCTGTGGCGCTTATCGGTCAGATCAGTCGGGCTAAGTGCCCGGTGGTGGCTGATGCCGACGCTATCAATATCCTCGCCAGTCATCAGGCGTGGCTTCAGCAGTTGCCGAAGGGTATCATCCTCACGCCCCATCCGAAGGAGTTTGACCGGCTTATGGGCAGTGCGAGTGCAAGTAGTTACGATCGACTCATGCGTGCCCGCCAGTTGGCTTCGCGTCTGCAAGGGTATATCATACTGAAGGGTCATTATTCTGCCCTCTGCCTCCCCGATGGTCGTGTGCTGTTCAATCCTACGGGCAACAGTGGCATGGCAACGGCAGGTAGTGGTGATGTGCTGACGGGTATCATCACTGGCTTACTCGCGCGTGGTTACTCTCAGGCGGATGCCTGTACACTCGGTATGTACCTTCATGGTCTTGCCGGTGACCTTGCTGCGAAAGAGTTAGGTAAGGAAAGCCTCGTGGCGAGCGATATCATCGAATATCTGCCCAAGGCGTTCAAAAGAGTGGAGGAATAATAAAAAAGAAAGAAGATGACTGCAAGAGACGATAAGGAAAAAGACAAGATGAGCCGGGAAAATCTCGGTAAATTCTTCTACGATTTGGCTAAAGCGACTTTTATCGCAATGGTCATTGGTGGCATCCTCAATTTCTTTTCTGATGATTATCAAGTGGGAAAGACAATAGGATTGTTTATTACAGGAATCTTTGTCACGACAGTGTTCTCTGTAGTCGCTTTCAAAATTATTAAAAGTTAAGGATTATGGACTCGTTGATTTTTATTCTTGGCGCCTCCGGCATAGTAGGTCTTATGTTTTTGCTTTGGCTTTATACCCCCAAAGGTAAGAAATGGTTAGCGAACTTATGAGAAAATATTTTCTGAGCGGCATGTTAGCCGCATTGACTTTTGTTTCGTCTCCTTTGCTTGCTCAGAGCATTGAGGGAACGAGCTATATGCTCCCGAAGAACGGGATGCGGTTCACAGTGAAAGTGGAGAAGACGCAATATAAACCTGGCGAGTTTTCTCCTTATGCTGAGCGCTTTATGCGTGAGAAGGTCTCACAGCAGCCAACGACGACGTACCGTATCATCGGTATCGAGATGGACGAGACGGCGGTACCCGACACGTCGAAGCAGTTTAAGCTCACGGTTGACAAGAAATACTCGATTGATAAAGTATCTGTGGCCCACGATGGACAGTTGTTGGCTATCAATACCGATGCCACGCAGCAGGCACTCCCCATGCGCGTGTTCAAGCCTGCTCCCAAGCCGGCTCCGCTTGATCCGAGCGCTTTCATGACAGAGGATATCCTATCTGCTGGCTCGACGGCTAAGCAGGCAGAGCTTACGGCAAAGGAAATCTATGATATCCGCGACAGCCGTAACTCATTGAGCCGTGGGGATGCCGACAATCTTCCGAAGGATGGTGCTCAGCTCAAACTGATGTACGAGAACATGAACCGTCAGGAGACGGCACTCACGCAACTCTTCGAGGGTGTGACCGTGAAAGATACAACGTGGACCCAACTCTCCTTTATCCCAGAAAAGGAAGGGAAGACGGTGCTCTTCCGCTTCTCTAAGTATTACGGACTGGTGAGCAGTGATGACCTGAGCGGTGAACCTTATTATATCACTGTTACCGATGAACATACGGCTAAAGACCCGATGGCTGATGCTGCGGAGAAGAAGAAAGAGGATAAGAACGACATCGGTCTGCGTTCTGCTATTCCTTCCAAGATCAAGGCAGTGCTGACAACGGATGACAAAACTGTTGCTACCTATGAGATGAATGCAGCACAGTTTGGTTTTGTGCAGTCATTGAGCGGAGATCTTTTTGGCAAGAAACAATCTGCCCAGATCGTCTTCGACCCGTTGACGGGAAGCGTGAGGAGCATCAAGAATATTGAGATGAAATAAGGTCTTTCCGGTTAGGGCCTGCGTGCAGGGACGGTCCTTGTGGCCGTCCGCACCTCGGAGAGGTGCCACATGGTTAGCCCCACGTGAGGCGCAGCTGAAACGTGGGGTTAGAATAGTACAGATAACTTGAAATTCGGCCTCGAAGAGGGCGAACCTCAGAAAGGGTGCAGAGAAGCGATTCCAGACCAGCGTCCAGCCCATGTTCGCCCTCTTCGAGGCCGACAGGTTAGGTCGGTCACCGATCCTCAACCCCAGGTTACGTCGCTGCGCTCCTCACCTGGGGCTAACCATGTGGCACCTCTCCGAGGTGCGGACGCCCCAACGCAACCTACCGCGAATCATAATAACAAAAAAGGTCATTCCTTTCTAATGAAAAGAATGACCTTTTATCTTGTTATGCCTCACGCAACCCGAAGGCTGCGTGGAGCAAAGAAGTGATTAGTCGCAGTTAGCGAGCTTGTTCTCAGAACCAAGGACGTCCTTGATCTTCTCCTCGTACATCTCGATCATGTAGTTACGAGCCACCTTACCATACTGGCGAGGATCGAAGTACTCAGGATGATTAGCCAGAGTCTCACGAACACCAGCGGTGTAAGCCAGACGAGAGTCAGAGTCGATGTTGATCTTGCAGACAGCGCTCTTAGCAGCACGACGGAGCTGATCCTCAGGGATACCAACAGCGTCAGGCAGCTTGCCTCCGTACTTGTTGATGATGTCGACATACTTCTGAGGAACAGAAGAAGAACCATGCAGAACGATTGGGAAGCCAGGGAGCTTCTTCTCGATCTCTGCCAGCACGTCGAATGCCAGTGGAGGAGGAATCAGGCGACCAGTCTTCGGGTCACGTGTGCACTGCTCGGGCTTGAACTTGTAAGCACCGTGGCTTGTGCCGATAGAAATAGCGAGGCTATCGCAGCCAGAACGCTTAGAGAAGTCGATAACCTCCTCAGGCTTTGTATAGTGGCTCTCCTCAGCAGAAACCTCATCCTCAACACCAGCGAGGACGCCGAGCTCTGCCTCGACAGTAACATCATACTTGTGAGCGTACTCTACGCACTTGCGAGTGAGCTCAATGTTCTCCTCGTAAGGCTTGCTTGAACCGTCGATCATGACGCTGGAGAAGCCCAGGTCTACGCAGTCCTTAACGAGCTCGAATGTATCTCCGTGGTCGAGGTGCAGCACGATCTCGGGATGATGGCAACCGAGGCTCTTTGCAAACTCCACAGCACCCTGTGCCATGTAACGGAGCAGGATAGGATTAGCGTATGCACGTGCACCCTTAGAAACCTGCAGGATGACAGGGCTCTTCAGTGTTGAGCTGGCTGTGATGATAGCCTGCAGCTGCTCAAGGTTGTTGAAGTTGAATGCCGGAATAGCATAACCGCCTGTTACGGCGCGCTTGAACATCTCGCGTGTGTTGACGAGACCTAAATCTTTGTAGTTAACCATTTTATTAAATGTTTATAAAGATGATTCTAACTATATTATATTGTTGAGGCTCTTCCCCTCAACCGCTTGCAAATTTAGCACTTTAATTTCTTTTTCCGTTCATGTGAGCGTATATTTTATGTTGCAGAACTTTAAAAAAAACTAACTTAATTGCTGCCTTGCTTTAGGTCAAATGCATTTGCCACATTGGTTTTACAATTATAAGTGTAGCACCGGTCCGTTTCCTTTTCTCGTCAACTCGGATGCGAAGAGGAGGACGATGAAATAGCAGAGGAACGGAATGACGAACGGCAGCGACATGGCTCCCGTAGAGTCAGCGATGAGGCTCATGAGCAGGAATCCGCAGCCGCCGATAGGCGTCATCATCAGCAGTGAAGAAGCGCTTTTCGTCAGGTTACCCAGTCCGCGCAGAGCGAGAGAGAAGATGGTCGGGAACATGATAGCCTCGAAAATATAGTTGCATACGAGCGCAATCATCGAAACCTTACCAAAGTTGCAGAGCACCAATCCCATGCAGATCACGCTTCCTGCAGCACAGTAGAGCAGCATGTGCTCAGCCTTGACGGTGCGCATGATCCAGCTGCCTCCGAAACGACCCAACATGAAGAAGGCAAGTGCGGCTGTGAGCACGATGGATGCCATGTTGTCGTCCATCCAGCCTTTGGCAGTGACGAAATTGATGAAATAACTGTTGATACTTATCTCTGCAATTTCGTAGGCGAGAAGCGCAAAGAGGCCGAAGACAAACATCGTGTGGTGACGGAAGAGCTTGACGATACGCGTGCCTCGCTCTTCGTCTTCCGTTGTCTCCTTATGGCTGATCTCAGGAAGTTTTACACGGGAGAAGATGACCGCAATGATCAACACGACGATACCGAGGATGGCGTAAGGCACGACCACTTTGCCACTGGTCTTAGGGCCGGAGAAGAAGAACTGACCCACAATGAATGTAGCGGAGAGTGAACCAAGACCGTTGAACGACTGTGAGAAGTTCAGACGGCTTGTGGCTGTAACAGGGTTGCCGAGCTCGGTGACGTAAGGGTTGGCAGATGTCTCCAAGAAGACCAGTCCGCAGCCAATGATGAAGAGCGCGCCAAGGTACGCATAGAACGTGCCGGCTTCAGCTCCGGGAATGAACAGCAGCGCACCAACGCCAAAGAGCGTCAGACCGAAGATGACACCCGTGCGGTAGCCGTGGCGGTTGATGAACCATCCGGCGGGGATAGCCATGATGAAATAGCCGAGATAGGTCGTCACCTGGATGAGTGCCGACTGCGACATGGAGATGTTGAGCGCATTCTGGAAATGCTTGTTCAGTACATCGAGGATGGCGCGTGCGAATCCCCAAAGGAAGAAGAGGGTGGTGACAAGAATAAACGGCAGTACATACTGCTTGTTGGTAAGAGTCGGTCTTTCCATTTATTGAATCTTGATAATATGTTTTTCTATGGTTCTCTTATTTCTTGGCAAAATTACGCAAAATATTTGATAGAAGGTACGTTGCGTTTTGATTTTTTGCTACACCCGGCGTTATCTTATAAGGATAGGTGACATCGGTGCCGAGCGCAATCTCGAAGCACCAGTTGTGGAACTGCGGGCTCTCTTGCTCCATCTTCGCCAGTTCGAGGTCGTGGGTAGCAATGACACCGGCGACCGGCTTACGGGTGATGGCACGCAGGAACATACGGGAGCCATTGAGCTTGTCGAGCGAGTTGGTACCTTTCAGGATCTCGTCGAGGATTAATAATGTATGGTAAGGGGTGGGGTCTCTAGAACTGTCGGTTTGTTCTATAAACTTTAGTAACTGCTGCAGTCTCAACAATTCTGCATTGAAATAGCTGATGCCGTGGCTGAGGTCATCCGACGTGCGCATGCTGCTGAAGAGTTTGAAGCGCGAGACGGTGAGTTTTTTTGCAAATACAGGCATGCCGTTCATCGCAAGGATGTAGTTCACGCCGAGAGCACGGAGGAATGTGCTCTTGCCTGCCATGTTAGCCCCCGTAACGATATAGAAATTGCCGTCGCGAATGGAGAAGTCGTTGCGTACGGCTTTCGCCCCGAGGAACGGATGCCACAGTCCCTGGGCCTCGTAATAGACAGGATCACCCTCCTGACTCTCGTCAATAATTGTGGCTGAGCCTGCCTCGGGATGGTTGTAGCGCATCTGCGCCATGGAAACGAGTGCGTCGAGGTCTGTCACGGCATCGATCCATACGGTGAGGTTGGAGCTGGCCATCGCGCGCCAGCTGCAAAACTTGTTCGCCAGGAAGAAGCCGCGAAGACAGAAAGCATCGGCAAAGAACTTGTAGGCATCGCTGGTACGGAGGATCAGGGTCTCAACAATGTCAGTGAGCATCTCGAAAGAGCTGACGGCTTCTTTCAGCTGGTCAACATCTTCTTTTATTAAGGTAGAGTGCCCTGGTTCAATCTCGTCGATGAGTCTGATCACGCGCATGAGTGGTTGCATCTCGTTGCGGAGCTTGTTGCCGACGGTGAGCATCCGGTTCAGATAGCTTCCCGCCAGGCCTGCCACCAGGAGGAAGTTGACAAACACCCAGAGAATGGGCAGCATGGGGTTGACGAGCTGGTAGATGGCGGCAATGATACTTGCGATGAGACCCACCGACAGGAGGCTTGCCGCGACCTTGATGCCACGGCCGCTGAGATAATGTGGAATCGTGATCTTCTGCAGCTGGGGCAACGACAGGAGGATGGCATCGGTGTCGATTTTGCCCTTCACTCCACAGGAGATAAACCGCATGCGCCAGTCTGAGAGGTCTGGTGCTGCGAGCGTGTTGATGGCCTCGTGGTATCGTTCGATCTCCTGGATTGTCTTATGCCTGTCCACCCTGCTGAGGCTCTCCGCCAGGCGTCCGGCACCCAGGGTCGTCACCGTGCGGTTGATGCGCTGGTAGAGGCTCTCCTTGCCGAAGATGTCCATGTCGTAAGTGAACGGATGGTGAGAGTCGATATAGCGCTCTCCGTCGTCGAAGGCAGCGAAGTCGCCGTCCAGGGCAGCCGCTTCCTGCTGATAAGCGCGCAGCAATTGTTCCAGCTCTGTGATGCGCCGGCTGTTTTTAGTGTCTTTATTGCGAATGATGATATAGCATACGGCCATGACGGCAGCAAGTACACCCTCTGCTGCTTTCAACAATTCTGATTCGCTGAGGGTGATGGTGGCGATGAATGCTATGAGGCTGAGGAAAGAAGCTATCTCTCCTGTTACGAATTGGCGCCCTCGGGCTTTCATACGGTTGATACGTTGTTGAAGGCCTGCGGCTTCGTGATGATAATTGTCTTTGCGTTGCTGTCTTGTTTCCATGTCGTGCAAAGATACCACCTTATCACAAGAAAACTCCATGGTGAAGGTAATAATTTTGATTTTTTAGGTCTGCCTCCGTTGCTCTGAAATCTCCCTTACAATAAAGAGCGGGAAGTGGAGGCACCGTATAATCTTAACCCGGGGAAGGACAGAAAAACTTGCTATTTCTCTTGGTGCGTGTCGATATTTTGACTATCTTGGCCGTGAGAAATGAGGACGCTAAAATATTATCACAACATTGTAACCATATTGATATAATACGGACGTTCTATCAGCTTTTCCATAAATCGTAATTAAAACCTTCGGCAAATATAGTAAATTTATAAAGTATGATTTATGAAAAAGAGGAAATGAGCCAAAGTTTTAGATGTGATTAACAAATTAAGCCCATGCCGATAACAACTTCGGGATTTTTTGTTTGCGCAGCTAAGGGCAGACGAGTACGCTTGTTTTCATTCTATAGTGGAGACAGCGAAAAGAAATGGTATTTCTAAATTCAAGGCTCTGTTCCAACTAATCTCGGACATGGCTCCCAACGGTGACTTTATCGGAAGACTCTTACCAAAGAGGGTGTATCATAATTAAGTTTTATGGTGCATCCTCTTTTCTTTTACAATGATAGTCGTAAAATTAGGATTAGGCCGACTTTTTAGTTAAAATTCCATTTTTCGCTGTTTCTATAGTCGTCAGGACCGCAAGTAGGCAGAAACAAGCCGTATTAGCGGCTCCAAAAGGCTTTCCCTTGCCTTGTTTGTTGATTTTCGAGTACATTTTCTTTATGTTGAAAGCAATTGCAAAGAAGGCAAAGTCCATCTTGGCCTTGTCCATACCGAAATGCCTGAAGCGTTTGTAGTTCATGTCGTACTTCATCTGTCCGAAGACGGCCTCTGGCTCTATGCATCTTTTC
>DEKJ01000021.1:88105-102058 GCA_002353825.1 Prevotella sp. UBA2725
TGACCTCGATGATCCTGTTGCCCTTACTCCTGAAGCATCTGCACCGCAGCGGGCATCCGTCGCACCTTTGGGCTCTGTATCTCGCCTTCTCCGCGACATACCCGCTTTCTGTCCTCTCACGCGATGTCCCTATCCTCACCATGTGCTGTCCCATCGGGCATACGTAGTAATCCTCGTCCGCGTTGTAGTACAGGGCCTGCTGTGAGAAAGGGTCCGGCTCGTAGTGCATGCGCTGCTCTATGTGGAAGCGGTTGTACTTCACGTAAGCCTCAATCCCGGCCCTGTCCATAAAGTGGTAATTCTCCTCTGAGCCATACCCGGAGTCGGCGACCACCGTTGAGGGAAGCCTGTCATAGCGCTCATGGCATGATTTCAGGAATGGTATCATCGTAAGCAGGTCGCCAGGTGTCTGGAACAGCCCGAAGTCAAGGATAAACTGGTTCTCTGTCCCTATTTGCAGGTTGTAGCCCGGTTTTGTCTGTCCGTTCATCATCGCGTCTTCCTTCATTCTCATGAATGTCGCGTCCTTGTCTGTCTTGGAATAGGAGTTGCGCTTGCCGAGAGTCTCCAACTTCCGGTCATACTCTTCCAGCTTGTCAGCGTGCTGACGGAGCTGTCTGACTTGCTGCCGCTCTTCCTTGCGTTTTTCTTTATCTTCCTTTGTAGAAGGCTCGGGGTTGGCTTCCAGGGTCTTGTTGAGACGCTCGGCCATGTCACGCAGGTCGTTTGGAGTGAAACTCAACGGCTCGTCTTCATTGCCGTTCTCCTGTGCAATGGAATCATCCACCTGCTCCAACAGGACCTTTATCTTCTCCATGAGTTTGGCACGGTTCTTCTCTGTCGACTTCCTCCATACAAAGGTGTACTTGTTCGCCTTTGACTCTATCTTCGTTCCGTCTATGTACTCTACGTCAAGACTGATGTAGCCCTTGTCCGCGAGCATGACCACAAGCTGGGTGAACACTTCGTTTATCTCATCCTTCACCCTGTTGCGGAAACGGTTGATGGTGTTGAAGTCCGGCTGTTCGTAGCCTGCCAGCCATATAAAATGTATGTCACGCTTCAGGGCTTTCTCTATCTTGCAGCATGAATAGATATTGTTCATGTAACCGTAAAGAATTGCCTTGAGCATCATCTTGGGGTGGTAAGGACTGCGCCCGCGCTCTCGGTATAGCTTGTGGAAATTACCCAGCTTGAGCTGGTCCACTATGGTGTCTACAATGCGGACGGGGTCGTTTTCCGCAATATCTTTGTCAAGACGTTGAGGAAAAAGGATAATTTGTTTGGGATTGTAATCCCGAAAGTGTAATTTTGCCATGTAATTCGTTTATACCACAAAGATACTAAATTTTTGTGATATGACAAAGCCCCGGCTTGTGAAAGTCGAGGCTTTGTTTTAAAAAATAATACGGAAAAGAGGATGAACCAGAATTTTGATACACCCTCCGAGCCATCATGTCAAAAAGACTGAGTATTAATCCACATTATTATATTCAGCAAAACCACAAGATAGAAAGTTTTTCTAAATTTTCCAAGAATATTGTTGTAGCATTCAAAAAAAGTATTTATCTTTGCATCCAAGAACCTTCGTAATGGCATTCTTCAGTTAACTTCTTTAAGAAGGAAAATTGTTGATATGTTCAAAAATAGCAGGCAAGAGAGCCTACTATATTACCAAAGGTCTTGACATATACATAGAAAGGCGTAACTGTACGCTTTGGTTTTGACGGTCTAAGAATCTAGCAAGTTCCAACTGTTTGTCAAAAACAAAGTAACGGGGACGCCCATTCGGATGTAACTTATAGTTTATGCAATGTGGTAGCCATAGGTATATCATGTTGTAAAACCTATATATAGTACATCTGCGTGGGGTTCAGCGTTGCTTGTTTCGGCAAACAAGGTAATGCTAGAACCTTTAGACCGTGGAACAAGCAACAGCTTGACTCCACGTTTTTTTGTGTATACCAACCAAAAACTAGTTGAAAACAATTCATTCGTTAGGGGTCAACGAGTATGAAAAGGTATTAATTCTAAAAAAAATCATATGAGGTATTACCTAAACAGAAATGGCAGTAAGGTTGGTCCCTTCACGCCAAAAGAGTTGACAGAGCAGAATGTAGTTCCACTCGATTTAGTTTGCCCAGAAGGCTCTGATAAGGAAACTTACGCTTCTGAAATTCAAGAACTTAAGCCCTTTATTACCACTTTCGAGCAGGACATCGCTAGCGAGAGGAAAAGAAGTCTTATTAAAGGTATTGGTGGCATTGCTGCTTTTGCCATCATTATAGCTCTGCTTGTATCTTTTACAACAATACCACTAACACCTATACTCGGTGTCATTGGTTTCTTTGTTGCAATTGCAGCTATCGTTCGTTTCAGCATCGTTTGATATGTCGCTATCGGACTTGGTTGTGTTGCTATTGTCTTAAGACCAGAAATGAGAACATTCGTAATAGGTCTTATTATCGGTGTCGCTGTAATATTAACAGTGCTTACACCTATCGTATTAGTTAAGTATTTACGATATGCTCTTACTGGCATAGGTGGAGCACTTCTGATCTATCTTCTGTTTGCGGAAGGTGCCGTCTTGTCTGTTGCATCCTTAATAGGAGTCGTTGCAGTTTTATTTGTTTATGCCGCTATTGTAGACTGGCTTGTTTTCAGTGTGGAGAAATCACTGAACCGCCAGTACGAAGTACGATAAATATAACTTCTAAAAATCCAGGCAATAGTAGTTGCTAATACTAGATTCTAAACAAAAAGTCTATTCACAACTAAACTAATTGTGGATAGACTTTATATTAAAAGCGATAGTATGGGCACATTCATGTCAAAGTTATCTTTGTATGACATTTTTAGTATGTTAATACCAGGGGGAATTATAATGTTTGCCTTCTTAATTAACATTGAATGCCTTCACAGTTTCTTATTAACATACATAAATGGACATGAAACATTTGTCGTTGTATTATTTCTTGGACCTATTGCTTATATTATAGGTATAGGCAATCATATTCTTACACACTGGACATGGAGTTTTTTCAAAAACTATCCCATTTTGTTAATGGATTGCTTAAAGAGCGAAATTAAACAATTTGATAAAGCTACAATATTACAAGAAATCTATACCTCTTGTATCAAAAACTCAAATAAAGCAGAACTTTCATCTACTGATGATTATATAGGCTTTACTTTTGTTGCCATTCTTGCGCTTATTTCCATAAGTTCCATAGGAGGCATCATTGTATCCATAGATTCTATTGGATATTTTTATATAGTATTATCAACTTTGTTCATCATCCTAAGTTTATGCACTATTAGGTATTGGAATAATGGAGACATTATTTACGCTAAGATCATAAAAAATGAATATTATAAAGCTTACTATTATATCCAACAAAAAAGCAAGAATACGGATATCTCGGTTATTGAGGGACAAGTAGCTTTTCTACAGTCTATGTTACTACCATTAGCTTTAATGATTATCTTGCCCAAATTAATACCATGTTCATATGGCGTCATTAGGCTTGTCTTATTCATTATCTTTCTGATTATTTTTCCTATAATCTACAATAGGATTAGAAAGATTCATTCAAGAGTATGGGAAGATTATAACTTTTTGCACGATCAATCTAATATAAAAAAATATGAAAAAGCTACTTGTTTTATTTATTCCTGTATTTATTTTGCTCACATGCGCTTCTTGTGGTGACAATAGACAGGCTCAACAACTTGATGGCTCTTGGGAAGGGGGCATAACCATTAATTATGATGACCAAAGCAATGAAAACCAAGATGTATACCAAAATTTTAAATATATAAAAAACGATTATAAAGATGGCGGAGACCTTATAGAAGTAAGATCATGTCATGTAAAAAACATTGATTTAGATGACATGACCATGGATGTCAAATACCACACTTACATAGAAGGAATATGGGAGATCATAGCCGGAGATCTGTACATTAAATATAATGTGTCTACATTAAAAGTTAAAGTGGACGCAAATGACGTTAAACTTCACTATAATAATGTGCTTGCAAAACTAAACGTAGTCTCCGACTTGCTCGAAGGATTTACGGTTTATGACATAGTAGATGACCTGCAGAAAGAACTATACAAAGACATGTTCCATGAGTACAAAAGCGACGATGACGATAATGAATCTGCATATCAGAATCTCAAAATTGATGGTAATAGCATGAGCTATACTACTGCTGATATCGGGGAGATTACATTTGAGAAAAAAAATGTCAATGTTAACAAAATCTTTGAGGAATAACGGATTATATGGAAACTAGAAAATATAAAAAATGTCCCTACTGTGGAGAGATGATAATGGCAACGGCAAAGAAATGTCGTTACTGTGGTTCATGGATACAAGGAGATGAAAGGCACATGATGCGCTGCCCATCTTGTGGTGAAATGATAGATAAGACAATAGTTACTTGTCCCTATTGTGGAGAAAGGGTAAAAAATAGCCAGCCACAATATAACGAGAATTTGTCAAGTAATGATAACTCTAAGGATAATTATGAAATTGAAAATATTATTGCTGATGATTCACAGAATGAACAACAAGATACTATTGATACATCAGAATTTACAAGTATGGAGAATGATGAGGACAAAGAGTTCATTGAAATAAAAAATTATGTTCATTGCGATAGTATTATAATAAACATCTTGTGTGTCGTAGGACTTCTTGGCTCTCTTTTCAGCGATTTGGATAATGTGAACATACTAAATATGGTATCAGGAACCAATTTAGGAAGTATTGTAATACCCATTTATAACAATATTCCCACAATATTTTTCAATTTAATGGATGGTGTTGGTTTCTGTGGACTCATGTATTTGCTAAAGAATGCATTATGCAGGTTTGGGAAGCCTATGAATGGCTTAATATGGGCATTAATAATATGTTATGCATTAGCTTCGTGCATCTCTGATTCCATTGACGTAGAGAATACATTCTCTCAGTTATTAGCATTTGCAACTATATTGTTGATGATTATAATTGGGTTCAAAATGAAAAATGGATATAATAATGATGTCAAGACATTAGGTATCGTTTTCTTTGCTTGCCCTATTGGACTCATATCCATTATAATATTGTTTTCTTTATTATCAGCATCCGTTGGCATACCAGAAAGTTCAGCAGATGCAATCGATGCAGTTGCAGAATTGGTTTGTACATTGGTTATGTACATTGCACTTGGAAAGCGAGTAGGATGCACTCTTAATTTTTGGAACTAAATAAACGCATAAAAGCACAGATATGGAGATCAAGACTAAGAAATGTCCTTTTTGTGGTGAAGAAATTCCGGTGGAAGCCAAGAAATGCCGCTATTGTGGCGAATGGCTTGAGCCAAAGAATTTATTATCACATGCAGAGGTTGAGACAAACCCACTTTCAAAAGATAATAATAAAACATCTGAGCAAATATTAAGGCAAGGGGCTTCGCAAGAAACGCCTCCTCATACATTTTTAGAAGCAATAAAACAATGTTTCAAGAAATATGCTAACTTTATAGGACGGGCAATGAGATGGGAATTCTGGTATTTCGCTTTATTTGTATGGGGAATAAATACTATCTGTTTTATTATTATAGCATTACTCAGCGACAAAGACAATTATGATTGCATATCTATTGTCAGCATATTTTGCGCTCTCTTTATATTATCAACTGCAATTCCTTTGCTTGCTGTAGGTACAAGGAGACTTCATGATATAGGCAAGAGTGGTTGGTATCAACTGTTTTATCTTGTTCCCTACATTGGCTGCTTTTATCTATGGTACTTATGGGCTAAAGAAGGTGAAGGTGATAATAAATACGGAAAAGATCCTGAGTTTTAAGCCAAACCTTATAAATTACTGCCAATCCAAACGTAAACGTCTTATTTTCCGCCTTGCAAGGCGGAAAATAAGACGTTTACGAGAATAACCTCAGTCTTTTTTGTTTGATTACAGGACGGCCTAAATTGAATGGTTATATAAAAGCGGCCACACAGCCGCCTATATCATCGATTCCAAACCGTCTCCAAATCTCTCCTCTTGACATCCTCACAGTCTCTTCTTCTCTTCGTTTCCTGCACCGGTACCCTTGTAGCGACTGCGTGTGGCATTGAAGTTATAAGTCACAGTGAGCGAGATGTTGCGCGTAAAATTGTTGGCGTCTTTTCGGCTGATGACATCCGTGCCATAATACGTCCACCGCTCGCGATTACTCTTGGTCAGGTCCGAGGCTTGGAGGAGGAAGACGAGACGATCCTGAAAGAACGACTTGCGCAACCGTGCATCCACGGTCACAAGACCTGCTGTCCGCCGCATCGGTTCATAGCTGTCGGTGTAGCCATAGAAGTCGATGCCCGCCATCCAGCCATGGGGAAAGGCGAGGCTGTTGCGAAGCACGAAAGTAAACGAGGGATGGCGGGAGCAGATACTTGTAGGCTCACGGAAGAACAACTGGGAATAGTCTATCTCCCAGGAGGGCTGATACCAACTGAATGTCGGTGAGGCCGTCACGGCGGCGCTCAGCATCTGATAGTGCCCCATATTGTGAACCGAGAAATAGGCTATCTCCTGGTTGTCGTACAAGCCAAAGGTATGTAGCATAGGCTTGTGGACATAGTCGTAATCGACCGAGGCACTCAGCCATTTATGCTCGAACGACAACTCCACGTTGTGGGTATATTCGGGACGCAGNNNCCGCCCTCATAGAGATAACGGCTGTCATACTGCATGAAGTTGCGCAGGTTGTTGTATCCGGGTCGGGAGGTCTTCATGGTGTAAGACAACTGCCATGACCACAAGTTCTTATCCCATGACAGCGAGAGGTTGGGAAAGATGTTGCCATAGCGCCGGCTCGGCTCCTGCTCCCGTTTGCCGAAGCTGTAGTAGTCGGTCGTGACATGCTCGTAGCGCAGTCCAGCGTCGAGCTCATAGTGGCCGAAAGGCAGGGAGAAGTCTGCGAAGCCCGCAATGTTTGCCTCGCAGAGCTTGGTGCTGGAGGCAGGCACATAATTCTCGTTGTTGACATAAAAGCCCACACTCTTCGTATGCGTATATTCCGAGCCGAAGGAGAGCGTGCCCTTCCCCACCGGGTAGGTCACGACGAGCTTCCCGGCCCACAGGTCGCTGCGCTGTCCACCGTTGCTCGCCACGTCGCGGTTGCCTAATTCCGTACTGTTCTCCGTGCTCTGCTGGCTCAGCATATATTTCATGTGGAGGTAAGAGGCATTGAAGTCGATGCTCCAGTTGCCGAGCTTGCCCGTATAATAGAGGTTGGCCTCGTTGCGTGGTCCCACATCCCTGTGCTGGCGCTGGCTCTGCAGGATGGAACCCTCATAGGCACTGTTGCGCGTGATATTCTGGATACTGTTCGCATCCATGTTGCTTGACAAGGTCTTGTAGAACGAATAACTGCCGCCGATGGAATTGTCTGCATTGAAGTCGTAGCTCAGGCGGAAGGTCTGTGACAGCACGTTCTGCCGGAAAGCGTCGTTGAAATGCTGGTCGATGTTGATGATATTGTCCTTAGGCATGAGCGTGTAGCCCGCGTCGATGTTCTCTTTGAACACTTGGCTATAGAGAAACGAGGTATTCGACAACTCCAGCCCTTTGATCCGGTATTTGATGGTAGCTTGGTCATATCCTGCCCACATCGTGTTGTATTTTGCGTTGGCATCATTCCTTACGCTCCATCCCTCGCCCGTTGGCTTACGGGTACGGATGCGGATTACGCTCTTTACCGTGGCATCATACTGCGAGCCGGGGGCGGTGATGACATCCACGTTCTTGATGTTCTCTGACTTCAGTTCCGTCAGTTCGCGGTTGTCAGTCACCTTCTTGTTGTTGATATAGATGAGCGGTGTGCCCTTGGCAAACACCTTGATGTCGGAGCCCGATGCCGTGACGCGCGGCAGCTGCCCGAGCACATCGACGGCGGTGCCCATCTTGCTCAGCACCGAGTGCTCTACGTCAATGGTCATACCACCCTTTGCGGCACGATACTGTGGTCGTTGTGTCTTCACCGTCACCCCTTTCAGCGTATATCGGTCGGCATGCAGGCGTATGGTGCCGAGATCGGGCGAGGCGGCAGTCCACAGCTTAGACTTATAGCCCACATAGGTCACCTTGGCGATGACGCGCCGGGCATTGCAGGGAATGACGAAATAGCCACTCTCGTTGCTCACGCCACCAGCAAGAAACGAGGAGTCGGTGGGAGAGAGCAGCACCACGTTGGCATACTCGGCGGGCTCCCCCTTGTCGTCTACCACGCGGCCTTTATACCTCAAAGCCGTCTTCTGCGAGCACTCCACGTTGATGATGCTGTCGCCCACCATCGTCATCGAGATGGGATAGAAGCCGATGAGATGGCGGATGGCTTCGGGAATCGTTGCGCCCTTGATGGCGGCGGTCACGCGAAAGTCCTCTAAGTCGTTGTAGATGAAGTTGATGGTGTAGCGATGGGTCATGCCACCGAGTTGCTGCAAAGCCGTGGGCATCGTCACGTTGTGGAAGTCGCGGCTCACGCGCTGGGCACGGACTTGAACGGCACCTAACAGGAGAATATATAATAATAAGTGTATCTTTCTCATAGCTATTCAACGTTAAGGGTGTCACCATTACGTGTAATGGTAATCTGCTGGAAGCCGTTGAGGATGACAATGTTGGCGTCAATGGACTTAGCCTGGTCCCACTCAAAGTGCAGGCGGATGGTCTTGGCGGTTGCGGTGCTGTAGACGACTTTCAATCCGTAGTACTTCCCCATAGCAGAGAGGATGTCGGACAAAGTGGTGTTGTCGAAGACCTTGACAACGGGCGCCGGCTTCTTCGTCTCCTGCTTTGGCGCAAGGCTGTCGGCAGTGGAGGCAGTGTCATGCGGCACCGCCATGACGGGAGCGCGCTGCGCCACCTCTGGCTTCTCTGCGACAAAAGGACTGCTAATCCAACCTAACCGCGTCATGGCGGCAAAGGCCACACCGGCAAGGAAGACACAGCCAAGGAAGACTGCTGCCACACGCAGCCAGCGGGGAACGCGATGATGGGAGGGCTGGGCGGAGGGGTGAGACTCGACGGATGACAAGCCACTGGAAGCCGTTTCAGGTTCATTGGAACGGGAACTGTCAGGATGCGACAGGCTGAACGTCTTCCATGCTTTCTCCACGTTGATGTCCTCGTCTTCGGTCCGCGCTTCCATGAGGGCGCGCTTCATTCGAGCGAGCGGTCGGGCATCGCGTATGATTTCACAGAGCTCCTCGTCGGTGTAGTGCTCGGGATGCTCCTGTGCGTCAAGGAGACGCTTGATTTTCTCTTCGTCGGAATAATTCATGGCTCTGGGGTATTGATGTTTTCTTTCAACACTTTGACGATGTGCGACAGATGTTTCCACACGGCGATGCGGCTCGTGCCCGTCTCGGCGCAGATAGCTCTATAGTCCTTGCCGTCGAGGAAGCGCAGGGTGAAGAGGTGCAGTTCCTGCTGTGAGAGCAGTGTGTGGGCGAGTTGGCGCAGCTGTTTGAGTCGTCGCTCGTCGTCCAGCCAGTCATCACCGTCGTGCAGTTCGTCGGTATAGAGGCGGAGAATGCGCTCGTGGATGCTCTTATCGCGCAGCCGTTTCAGACAGCGGTTGCGCACGGCCACCATCAGGTATCCCTCAGCCGAGGCGGGCAACAGCTCGGTGTTGCTCTCCAACAGATGGGCGAAGACCTCACTCACCACGTCCTCGCTCTCCTGCCCGTCGTAGAGCAGGGAGCAGGCCACACTGTACATGCGGCGATAGTGTTGGCGGAAGAGCTGTTCAACGTGCTGTCTGTCCATCGTCTGTCTCGTGTCTTTTTATTATCAATACCCTTCAGCGAAGAGAATGTTAACCCCTTGAGCTAAAAAATCCCGTTCAACAGCTTGGTAATGGCATAAAGCGGAACGTTGGTCATCCATTCTTGTCGCTCATAGCCTTTCATGGAAAGGCGGAGGCCATGGAGGTGTTCGTCAGGATGTCTACCGATGTATGTGGCCATCGACTTAGCCCTGACATTCTCTTCCGCCTTTACTTCGATGGGAATCGCCCCGTCCATATTCTCCACTACAAAATCAATCTCTGCCGGTGTCGTCTCGCTGCTCCAATAATAAGGTGTCAACCCGCTGGCCACGAGTTGCTGCATAACGAACTCCTCGGTGAAGGCCCCCTTGAACTCCGTAAACACGTTGTTGCCCACCAGCATTTGCTTGGGTGAAGCCCCTACCATGCACCCCAAAAGTCCACAGTCGGCGAGGAAGAGCTTAAAGGCACTGAGGTCTTCGTAGAACTTCACCGGCATTTTGATTTCCTTCACCCTTGGGACGCGACAGACGATTCCGGCATCTACGAGCCATTGGATGGCGAGCTCGAACTCTTTAGCTCGCGCTCCTTTCTTTATGGCACCATAGATAAACTTCTTGTTCTCCTTAGCCAATTGTGAGGGAAGACTATCAAGTACCTGCCCGATACGCATGCTTTCCGTAGGCGTGGTATGCTTGGAGATGTCGTTGCGATAGGCATTGAGAATGTCTTGTTGCAATTGTCTCACTCTCGTCTGATCATGTCGGGTAACAAAGTCGGCAACGACTTCCGGCATTCCTCCTACGAAGTAATACTGTCGTAGCTGTTCTTTCAGTTTGGATGCGAAGGATTCTATTAAAGTCCAATCACCTTTCTGTACCACTTCATACAATTGTGGCGCGCTGGCAAGGAGAAACTCGCCGAAGTCCATCGGATGGATATGAAGCATGTCTACTTTGCCCACGGGAAACGATTCTCCGTGGCCTAACGTGATGCCCAGTAACGATCCTGCGGCCACCACATGGTATTGAGGAGCATTCTCTGCAAAGTATTTCAGGCTGTGCAGTCCACGCTCAACTTGCTGTATCTCGTCGAAAACAATCAACGTCTTACCAGCTTCTGGCTTCACGCCCGTAATGGTCTGCACGGAAAACAGAATGCGGTTGATATTGTAGTCTTCAGTGAAGAGATGGGTGGCCAGAGGCTCTGCATCACAGTTGACATAGGCAACATTGTCGAAGCATCGCCTTCCAAACTCTTTCATCAGCCAGGTCTTGCCTGCCTGCCTAACACCAAGCAATAGCAAAGGCTTGTGCCCCGGTCGATCTTTCCATTTAATCAACTCTGAGAATAGTTTTCTTTCCATCTTAGCTGCATATCTTTGTTTATCTACATGCAAAGATACACTTTTTTGAGGGTCTAATCAATAAAAGTCTACACTTTTTCGAGGGTTCAATTAGCCAAAGTCCACACTTTTTCGAGGGTTCAATCAACCAAAGTCTACACTTTTTCGAGGGTTCGTTAAGTTTCGGATTTCTTTCTTCATGATATAGTCATTCATGAAGTAGCCGTTGCCGATGTCGTTAGCGTTTCTGATAACGAAGGAAGTGGCACTGGAGAGTCGAGGCGTTGTACCCTGTCCTTATTTTGAAGAAAATTCTACAGAGCGATTCAAAATGACGGAAAAGTGTAGTTTTTGGAGGTCTAAAATGATGGAAAAGTGTAGTTTCCGCTTGCTTATTTCGTAGGAAAAGTGTATTTTGCAAGGGTAAAAACCAAGGAAAAGTGTATCTATGGCATTAAGAAGGAAAATAGAGCAAGACATAAGAGCTTATTTGTCAAGTGATTCCAATAAGATGATGATTATAGACGGTGCCCGTCAGGTAGGCAAGTCCTTAATGTCTATCTCACCTTTTTCTGGGTCTTGGCAGCCATCATCAAATATCTGCAGATAACGATCGTCGACGTGAAGAGTGGCAGTCCGACAAAGATGCTGCTGAAGAACCGGTTTATCCAGTTGTGTATCCTCGGTTGGGTAGCCTCTTTCTTCTTCCTTATCTACATCGCCTGAATCAACCTCCTAACCCTTCAAGTCCTTGTCGGTCATGGCAGCCACGCAGGAGTCAGACGCTGACCTCGAAGCATGTGCACTTTGTCATCAACACCCATTTGCATTTTGTGTTAGAACATATAAAAAAGCGAATATCGGAATGTCTCCCGTTATTCGCTTTTTTAGTGTATTACAAGTCGCATCGCAGGGACTGTTTGGCTTTAGAAGAATCCTTTGTCGTAGTCCTTGTTGTTGATCTTCTTCTCCGCGTTGTTCTGCTTACCAGAGAAGAAGTTGTAGCTCAGAGTGATGCAGAAGGTGCGCTTCTGGCTGGTGACACTGTTCCATCCATGCTTGTCAAGGACGTTGTTATCGAGGATGCTGCTGTTGTATTTTGCGGCGGCAAAGGGGAAGATGCAGAGCAGTCCGACCATGAGTTGCTTCTTCTGATAGAAGACCATGATGTTCTGCGTGTTCTCGGCCGAGTTGATGAAGCTGCCGCTGAGCATCTTGTGCGGGATGCGCTGGTAGTACTCAGCTCCCCAGCAGCCCTTACGTACGTCCACGGTCCAGGCTAGCGGGACATAGTGGTGGCGGTGGATACCGATGATGTCGCTATTCTCCTTCTGCCACCTGTAACCACTCTCTAACTGTATCGACAGCAGGTCGTTGCTGAAGGGTCGGAGGGTTAACGAACCCGTGAAGCCATAGTTGAGCAGGTAGTCGCAGTTCTCGTCCCGTCCCACGATGACGCGTTCGTTGCCCAGGGTCTGCCATTGGTAGTAGGTGCTGAAGTCGTCGTCAATCTTTCTGATATCAGCGGTCAGGTCCATGTTGAGCCAGGGCAGGTTGAGCGAGTAGGTGAGGCTGAGGTTCTTGTCGAGTGCGCTCTTCAGCCAGGGATTGCCCGAGTAGATAAGTCCGGGAATGGTCATCGTTCTGTTGTTGCTCAGACTGGAGATGTTGGGCGTGATGGTCGACATCTTGCCAAACAGTCGCAGGGCACCGTTCTTCACGTTGTAGGTGAGCAGGGCCTCGGGCGTGAAGTAGAGCTTGTGGTAGTGGGTGTCGTCGTTGCTCGTGTTGATATAGGTGGCCCCGAGGCTCAGGCGATAGCCTATCTTGTCGATGTTGCCGTTGAGCTGTGCGTAGGCGTAGTGCTTGTCGTCGGTGGCGTGGTACTTGTATTCTTCGTAGTTGGAGAGCAGGTTGCTGATGCGGTAATCCGACTTCGCCAGCGTGGCTTTGTATCCGAGAGCGAGCTGCGTGCTGCCCCAGTCTTTGGTATAAGCAGCTTCCCCAATGAGCGAATATTTGTTGTTGTGCTGCCGCATGTCGTCGTCGAGCGTGCGCTCCGTCCCGGTGTTCTGGATGTTGTGTACATGCTGGTTGTTGTGGAAGAGGGTAGCTACGGCGTTGAGCGTGATTTCGTGGCCTCCGGGCAGTTTGCGGTCGAAGTAGAGGTCGAGAGACGGCGAGAAGCTGTTCTGCCGCTGCCGCTTGTCCTGCGTGCCATTCTGCCACAATGGATTGCCCTGGGCATTGACCGTCATGCCACTGTTCCAAAACCATGTGAAGATGGTGGGTGTGAACTTCGCCTGGAAGTTGAGGCTGTCACCGCGGGTGAAGAGGTACTTCAGGTTGAAGTCGTGGTTGGCATAGCCGAAGTGGTAGGTGCCGCTGTAGTCATAGGTAGCCTGCTTGTCACCATCTTTGAAGGTGTAGACTTCTTGTTCGTCGCAGTCCGGTGCGTTGCGCAGCTCGAGTGAATAGTCGAACGAGAACTGATGGTGGCCATGGTTGTATTTGATGTAGGCATTGGTGTTGTTGAATCCCTCCTTTGTGCCCTGCCAGCCATCGAATCCCGCAGCGTAGCCGTTCTCGGTGGCGCGGGTGTGGATGTCGAGCACGGTGCCGGCATCGGTATAACGGGCTGGCGGCACTACATAATAATCTACATTGCGGATGTCTTTGGGTCGTAAGGCTTTCAGGTCGTTGTCGTTGGCTTCAATGCCGTTGATGAGAATCTTCAGCGACTTACCCGAGAGCGTGGCTATTTTACCGCTGAGGAGATC
>DEKJ01000021.1:102112-102503 GCA_002353825.1 Prevotella sp. UBA2725
AGACATTGCGGTCTTCGCGCTCCACCTTGTGGCGGCCCTTCACGGTCACCGTCTTCAGTTGGTAGGCATCGGGGCGCATCGTCAGCACGCCGAGTTGCGCCGTGCTGACATGGCGTACCACGCGGCGGTATCCGATGCAGGTGAGGCTGACGAGCACGTCGGTGGGTCGGCAGGGGATGACGAAGTCGCCCGACGCCGTCGTCACGCCGCCATTGATGAATGCCGAGTCACGCGGACTTAGCACGGCGACATTGACAAACTCCATGGGCCGGCCTTTCTCGTCGACGACGCGCCCCATGAGCTTGCGGTCTTCTTTCTGTGTGCATTCCACGAAGATCATGTCGGGCAGCTGACGGCCCTTGTCGTCCTTCCCGCCGCTGACCACCTTCAT
>DEKJ01000021.1:102523-103460 GCA_002353825.1 Prevotella sp. UBA2725
ATGAGCTGGCGGATAGCGTCGGGAACGCTCTGGCCGCGCACGTCAGTGGTGACCTTGAAGTCCTCAAGATCGTCGTAGGCAAAGTTGATGACGTAGCGGTGGGTCGTCGTGCTCAGATAGCGCAAGGCGTCGGACATAGAGGTACAGTGGAAAGAGTGGGAGATGGTCTGTGCGCTGAGCCTTGCAGCCATCAGGATGAGTACAGCAAGAAATAAGAACTTGTTTTTCATTAGTCGGTCCCTCCTGCTGCTTCTAAGACGATGACATCTCCGTCGAGCGTGACATGGATGTGGGCGAACTGATTCAGTTGCTCCAGCACCTGCTGTGCATCATACTGCTTGTTCCAATTGAAATAGAGGCGTATGCGTGCAGCCTCGTCGCTGCGCACTTCTGCCTTCAGCCCATAGTAGGCTGCCATCTCGTTGAGGATATTTCCTACGGGAGCATTGACAAACTGCTTCACGCCGTCTGCCGTTTGGGGCTGGCTTTTGATGGTGTCGTGGGTGGCCGTAATGGGCTTAGTCTGAGCAGCAGATTTTGCCGACTTTGCTACCATTTCTTTCCGTGCTGTGTGGCGGTGGTGCCTGACAAGGACGACGGTGGCAAAGGCCAGTCCCGATACGAAGACGAGTCCGATAAACACGGCGGCTACCTGCTGCCACAGCGTGAGGTGACGGTTTGCGGGCATATAGCGTTGCTGGAAATGCTGTAGCGCTGCTTCCGTCTCAGTATTGTCAGGGCGCTGGCTCGCCGTATGAGCGTCGTGGAGCGCGGCAGCGGTGTCACACATCAGCCGGTAGTATTCCCAGCAGTCTTTGTCGGCCAGCACGTCCTGCCATTCCTCTTGAGAATAGCGGTCGGGCCGGTCCATCATCTGGATGAGTCGTTCAATCTTGTCCATATTCCTTTTTTGTTAGTTTCTCTTTGAGTGAGTCCA